>JAZRTB010000081.1:0-1640 GCA_045651805.1 Clostridia bacterium | reverse complement strand
TTGACTTCAAAAAAGTGGTTGAGTCATATAAGTCGCATGAATATACCGAAGCAAAAGAATTGCTTAAGATAATGCACGAAGAGTTCTGTGAAGCCTTTGGCACAAGTGATGTTGATGAGTTGATGGACAGCGATGAAGTATATATTCATCTTCCTGCCGTTATGAAGTCAAGAGAAACAGGAGAACTTTGTGTGGGCCTTGTGTATGTTGACACAGAAAGCTCCGGTGAGCATTGGGGAACAGCATTCGCACTTAGCAATGGTTTTGTAGATCAAAACGAGAAGGATGAAAATAATCCAATGGTTGCGGAAAGGAAAGAATTCGGTATATATGATTATTGGTATACTCCCGACTATGAAGGAGATATACACACCGACAGACATTACGCACCGGATGAAGTAAAAGCACTTCTTGACTATGCAATCGGTTCGGAAGAACAGACACAAGGAATGAATATGGATGGGATGTAAAAGAATAAGATGAGGCGGTCAGTTTGTGTAACTTAAGCACAGATTGATCGCCTCTTTTTTTGTACCCAAATTCAGAAGAAAGGAGATAACCTTCAATGAAAAGTGGTGGTAACAGGGTGCGAGATGCTCCCCGATAGGTAAACGAAATATATTGTAGAAGGCGGTCGCTTAAACCTCATACAGAGGCAAGGGTGACCGCCTTTTTTGTTTGCCAGAAATCGGAGGTGTTTAATATAGGCAATAAGTATTTAAACAGTCCGATTCCGTGGGTAGGTGGAAAGAGGTCCTTAAGAGATATAATCCTTCCGTCATTTCCTCTCGGATACAAAAGGTATGTCGAGGTGTTTGGCGGTGGCGGAACAATTCTTTTTGCAAAGGACCGTGAAAAATTTGAGGTATATAACGATTTTAACTCTGACCTTGTAAACATGTTCAGATGTATCAAGGAAAGACCGTTGTCACTTCTTAAAGCCTTAAATGCTTTCCCGATCCATAGTAGGCAGGAATTTAATATGCTGCTGGAATTTTTAGATAACAAGGAACCTGAATTTCCGTATATGCAAAGCGAGGTTCAGGTAGTTGAGGAATTTTTTGACGAACAGGATAAGGAACAGATACTTAAGATTTTGAATACAAAAGCGGAACTGTACGATGTTGAAAGAGCCGCAACCTTCTACAAGCTGATTAGATATAGCTACGGAAGCAGCGGTAAGAGTTTCGGCGGTCAGCCTGTCAATCTTGCAAACACATTACTTAATTTGTATGCTGCATCAAACAGGTTACAGGAAACTGTTATTGAAAATAAGGACTTCGAGAGCCTTATCAAGCAGTATGACCGACCGGATACATTCTTCTATCTCGATCCTCCGTATGTGGAAACCGAAGGCCACTACATGGTGGAATTCCCGAAAGAAGACCATATCAGACTGTACAACTGTTTAAAAGAAATCAAAGGTTATTTCCTGTTATCCTATAACGATTGTGAGTTTATTAAAGAGTTATACAAAGATTACACAATCGTGGAGCGTTCAAGAGCAAATTCCTTAGCTCACAGATACAATCCGGGCAGCGAGTTCAGAGAACTGCTGATTGCAAACTACGATATAAACGAGAGAAGGAAAAGCAAACCAGTACAATTAAGTTTATTTGGAGTTGATGATTTATATGAAA
>JAZRTB010000080.1:0-3443 GCA_045651805.1 Clostridia bacterium | reverse complement strand
GATGACTCACGGTGGAACTATTTGTCCTATGCCGTACTTCTCGCCAAAGTCTTCGCTCGCTTGTATAAACGACGAAAAGATTACTTGTTTTAACGGCGTTCCAACAATGTTTATAGCAATGTTTAACCACGCAGACTTCGCAAAAACCGACTTTTCACATATAAGGACAGGTATTATGGCAGGCGCTAACTGCCCACCAGAACTTATGAGAAGAGCAGCAAAGGAAATGAACATGACTGAAATTATCAGTGTTTATGGTCAAACCGAAGCATCTCCAGGTTGTACAATGGGTGAAGTTAATGAAGATATCGACCACCGTGTCGAAACTGTCGGCAGCGCTTTCCCCGGTGTTGAATGTAAAATCATTGACCCCGAAACAGGTGAAGAGCTTCCCGACGGTGAAAGTGGCGAATTTGTAGCCCGTGGCTTTAATATAATGAAGGGTTACTACAAAATGCCCGAAGCTACTGCACAGACAATCGATAAAGACGGATGGCTTCATTCAGGAGATATTGCCTGCAGAACCCCCGACGGTTATTATAAGATTACAGGCAGACTTAAGGATATGATTATCCGTGGCGGTGAAAACCTCTATCCCAGAGAAATTGAGGAATTTTATCTTACTAATCCCAAGGTGCGTGACGTACAGGTTGTAGGCGTTCCCGACGAAAGATACGGCGAGGAATGTTGTGCATGGATAATCCTGCATAAGGGTGAAACGGCAGACGAAAACGAAATGAAGGAATTCGGTAATGCATCAATTGCACGCCATAAGGTTCCCAGATACTTCGTATTTGTAGATGAATTCCCCATGAATGCGGCAGGTAAAATCCTTAAGTATAAGATGCGCGAAACATCCATAGATATGCTTGGACTTAAAAAATAATAAGTATTAAATAAAATTTATATATTCAGAAAGGAAGTTTTGATATGCTTAATATCAAGATTGAAAAAACAACAACTCCCAAGGAAAAACCCGCAAAAGGCACGAAGCTCGGCTTCGGTAAAATCTTTACAGACCATATGTTTGTAATGGATTACACAGAAGGTAAGGGCTGGCACGACGCAAGAATCGTTCCTTTCCAGGACCTTGTAATGTCACCTGCAGCAATGGTGTTCCATTACGGTCAGGAAATGTTCGAAGGTCTTAAGGCGTACAAGGGCGTTGACGGTAAGGTAAGACTTTTCCGCCCCGATATGAACGCAAAGAGAACAAACGACACTAACGATCGTCTTTGTATTCCCCAGCTTCCCGTTGAGGACTTCGTAGAAGCTGTTAAGGCAGTTGTAAAGGTTGATGAGGACTGGATTCCCACAGAAGACGGCACATCTCTTTACATTCGTCCCTTCATTATCGCAACAGACGAATTCCTCGGTGTTGCTCCTTCAAAGACATATAAGTTCATCATCATTCTCGCTCCCAGCGGTGCATACTACGAAAGCGGTCTTGCTCCCGTAGGTATCTGGATTGAGGATGAGTATGTAAGAGCCGTTAAAGGCGGTATGGGCTTTGCAAAGACAGGCGGTAACTACGCTGCAAGCCTTATTGCACAGGTTAAGGCACACGACGACGGCTATTCACAGGTATTGTGGCTTGACGGTGTTGAAAGAAAGTACATCGAAGAAGTTGGCGCTATGAATATCTTCTTCAAGATTGACGGAAAGATTGTTACTCCTATGCTTAACGGAAGTATTCTTCCCGGTGTTACACGTAACAGCGTAATTCAGCTTTGTAAGAAGATGGGCCTCGAAGTTGAGGAAAGAAGAATCAGCGCAGAAGAACTTATCGCGGCACAGAAGAGTGGCAAGCTTGAAGAGTGCTTCGGTACAGGTACAGCAGCAGTTATTTCTCCCGTTGGTAAGCTCCGTTACGTTGACGATGTTATGATTATCAACAACAACGAAATTGGTGAAGTAAGCCAGAAGCTCTACGATACACTTACAGGTATTCAGTGGGGTAAGCGTGAGGATGATATGGGATGGACAGTAGAAGTATAAAACGTATCACGATTTTCAGCGCTCATTACCGCAGCGGAAAAACAAATGTTGCCGTTAACTATGCCCTGTGGCTTAAAAAAGAGTGCGACAAGGTTTCTATTGCAGACCTTGACATAGTAAATCCCTATTTCAGAACAAAGGATTCAATGGCAGTTCTTAAGGAAAACGGGGTGGAGCTTATTTCTTCGGAATATGCCAACAGTAATGTTGACGTTCCCGCTCTTCCGCCCGAAACCTACGGTGTTCTGCAGAATAAGGATATACACGCGGTAATTGACGTGGGCGGTGACGACAGAGGTGCTTTGGCACTTGGTCGTTACAGCGACGGAATAATGGAGGATGGCGATTATGAGCTTTTGTTTGTAATAAACAAGTACCGCCCTCTTACAAGAAATTCCGATATGACACTTGAAATTATGGCGGAGATTAAAAAAGCCTGTCATATGAAATTTACTGCAATAGTAAATGATTCAAACATCGGTGATGTTACGACAGCAGAGGATGTTCTTGATTCCGTGAAGTATGCGGAAGAAGTTTCCGAAAAAGCAGGGATTCCCATAAAAATGACTACTGTAAAAAGCGATTTATATAACGAACTAAAGGATAAAATTGATAATTTAATGCCTATTGAGCTTTATGTAAGACAAAGCTGGGCAGAAAGGAATGATATATAATGGCAAAGGTTACCTTTAACAAGGATTTGTGTAAGGGTTGCGGTCTGTGTGTAACAGCTTGCCCCAAGAAGATAGTTCATCTTTCAGATGACCTTAATAAGCGCGGTTATCATCCCGCAGAGGTTACAGAGCAGGATAAGTGCATCGGTTGTGCGTTCTGTGCAACAATGTGCGCCGACTGCGTAATCAAAGTTGAGAAGTAAGGAGGAAAAGCAAATGTCAGAAAAAGTTTTGATGAAAGGTAACGAAGCTTTGGCTGAAGCTGCTATTATGGCAGGCTGTAAGCATTACTTCGGTTATCCTATTACTCCGCAGACAGAGGTTGCGGCATATATGGCAAAGAAAATGCCTAAAACTGAAGGTGGCGTATTCCTTCAGGCAGAAAGTGAAATTGCGGCTATCAATATGGTTATCGGTGTTGCCGCAACAGGTAAGAGGGTTATGACTTCTTCCTCAAGCCCCGGAATCAGCCTTAAGAGTGAGGGTATCAGCTACCTTGCAGGTTGCGACCTTCCCGCACTTATTATAAACGTACAGCGTGGTGGCCCCGGTCTTGGTGGTATTCAGCCTTCACAGGCGGACTATTTCCAGGCTACAAAGGGTGGCGGACACGGTGACTTCCACCTTCTTGTACTTGCTCCCAACAGCGTTCAGGAAATGGTTGATATGGTGTTCAAGGGATTCGACCTTGCTGAAAAGTACAGAATGCCCGCTATGATTCTTTCTGACGGTACAATGGGTCAGATGATGGAACCCGTAAGCCTTGAAAAG
>JAZRTB010000079.1:0-2468 GCA_045651805.1 Clostridia bacterium | reverse complement strand
TGCAATTTCAGAAACTTCTTCTGCAGTTAATCGTAAACGCACATCTCGAATATTTCTTCAACACCCATCAAAATTATTCATATATACAGTTGCTGAGTTCTATTGTTTCTCCTGCGGAAAGTTCTGTTTTCAGGCAGTTGTCTTCAATATTATAGGGCTTGTTTGCTTTGAGATTCTTCGTTTTATCATTTAATTTTATTCTTAATGTGCAGTCGTTTTCTGCAGTTACCGCAGCATTTTTAAGGATCGAATTTTCCCAAGTGATATCAAAGGTCAGATTCCCTCTTGCCCTGATCCCCTTAACCGAACCCTTGTTCCAGTCATTTGGCAAAGCAGGTAAAAGCTCTGAAACTCTGTTGTCAGGAGAGCCAAGGTGGCTTTGAAGAAGCATTTCAGTAATAGCCGCAACACCGCCGAAGTTACCGTCAATCTGGAACGGAGGATGAATGTCAAAAAGGTTATTGGCAGTACATTTTTCAAGTAAATATTTAAGGTGTTTGTACGCATTTTCACCGTCTTTAAGGCGAGTGTAGAAACAAATTGTCCAGGCTCTTGACCAACCTGTTGAACCGCCACCGTTTTCGATTCGGCGAGCAATGGTTCTCTTTGCTGCTTCATAAATTTCAGGGTCGCTTTCGTTAATCTGGTCACCGGGGAAAAGTCCGAAAAGGTGAGAGATATGGCGGTGTCCCGGATCAGTTTCCTCATAGTCCTTAATCCATTCGCGTATTGTTCCGTAACGTTCGCTTATTTCCATAGGGGGAAGCTTTTCCAGAACTTCAAGAAGTGTTTCGGAAAACTCTTTATCTTTGTTAAGAACTTTGCAAGCGTGAGCAGTACGGGTGAAGAGGGCATAAATGATCTGGAAATCTATTGTTGCGCCCTCGGTAAACATACTCTCTTGCTTTTCACCATTAGTGTCAATGTAATAAAATTCGTTTTCGGGAGAGTTCGACGGAGAAGTGATGAGCTGACCCTTCTCGTTCTCTGTTAAATAATCCTGAACAAACTCGCAGGCTCCTTTTAAAATAGGGTAAATCTCTTCGAGATATTCTATACTGTTAGTGTATTCATAATGCTCCCAGAGATTGAGGCAAAGCCAGGGTCCTGCCATAGGGAAGAATCCGCAGTCAACGCTGTCGTGAACACCCGTTCTTCCGAATGCATCAGTAGTGTGGTTAATAACCCAGCCTCTTGCACCGAAAAGTTCCTTTGCGGTTTCAGAACCGAAAGCGCTGACCATTTTCATGAAATGGATGAAAGGCGCAGAAGTTTCGGAAAGATTTGCACTTTCACTGGGCCAGTAATTCATTTGAAGATTTATGTTGGTGTGGAAATCGCTTCCCCAGGGTGGGTTGAAATCGTGGCACCAGATGCCTTGAAGGTTTGCGGGAAGTCTGGCGTTTTTTCCGGAGCTTTCAATCAAAAGATATCTGCCGAAATTATAATAAAGAGCGAATAAATCCGGATCGTATTCATCCCATTTGAGTTCTTTGAGCCTTTGGTTTGTGGTAAGTTCACTGATTTTAGTTGATTCTAATTCGAGTTGAACATTACTGAACCATTTTTTATGGGTCGAAATGTGAGTTTGTTTAATCTTTTCGTAATCAGCATTTACAAGTTTTTCGGTTGTTTCATTTAACTTGCTTTTGAAATCGATTGTTTCGTCAACATCGTATTTGTTAACATTGTAATTTGTTTCAAAAGCGGCGTAAACAATAACATAGGTCGCATCAGTAACGGTTATTGTGCTATGGTCGGCAGTCATTTCACCATCTGTTTTAATGCGAAGCTTTGCGCCGAATGACATACCCTCGCCACCCTCACCGTAGTAATGATGGGTGTTGTATGTGATTCTTCCGTTCATAATAATTGTGTCGGGATTTACGCAGGAGCTGTAAGCATCCTGCTTTCTTTTTATGCTCACATTACAAGAAAAAGGTTTTCCGTCAGTTTCAACCTTATAAACAAATCCGTCAGAATCCTCGCTGATAAAGCATTCACTTTTAAAATTTATTTTACTTTTTGTCCAGAAAACCCGAGCAATAGCTTCGCTTAATTCCAATTCCTTACGATAATTTGAGACGGGGGATTTATCAAGGAAATCAATAAAAATTTCCCCGAAGCTTTCGTAAGAACGGACAACAGGCGGGTCAGATAAAAAAGTTTCGCGGGCAAGCTGAGCCGCTTCTTTAAGTTTTTCTTCGCTGACAAGGCGACGGATTTCCTTGAGTGCTTCGGGTGAAGCGTGGTATTTCTCCTGAATCTGTCTGCCGCACCAGAGGGATTCTTCATTTATTTCAATCTGTTCACAATGGGGGTTACCATATTGCATAGCACCGATTCTGCCGTTACCTAAAGGTAATGCCCACATCCAATCATTTATAAATTCATCATACCAGAGTTTTGTTGACATATTATCACAACCTATAAGAAAGTTTTGATATATTATACCATCTGATTAAAGA
>JAZRTB010000078.1:0-76765 GCA_045651805.1 Clostridia bacterium | reverse complement strand
TATCTCTTACGATCTGGGGTCCCTCAGCATAGAAAAGCTCCATACCGATTTTTACAAAGGGCTTTACGTCTGTGAACTTATCAAGAAAAGCCATTACCTCGTCTTTGCTCGAAAAGTCACAAGCAATAATTACGTCTCTACCCATTAGTGTGCGCCTCCTATTATTGATGAAAGATCATCGATTTTATACTTTTCCATTACCCTGGGGAGATCGTCAATGATATTCTTGCAAGCAAAAGGCTCAACAAGATTAGCTGCACCAACCTCAACTGCAGTTGCACCTGCAAGCATCATTTCAATTACGTCCTCTGCAGTTGTGATACCGCCCATACCAATGATGGGGATATTAACCGCTTCATACACTCTGTAAACCATTGAGAGGGCAACAGGAAGAATTGCACTTCCCGAGAATCCGCCTGATTTAATAGAGAGTATAGGTTTTCTGTTTCTTAAATTAATTCTCATACCCATAAGAGTATTTATCATAGAGATACCGTCTGCACCTGCTTCCTCACAAGCCTTTGCAATAGACACGATGTCTGTTACATTTGGTGAAAGCTTCATATAAACAGGCTTTGTGGTAACAGCCTTAACCGCCTTTGTAATTTCAGCCGCACTTTCAGCACTTGTACCAAAGCTCATACCGCCGTGCTTTACGTTGGGACAGCTGATATTAACTTCCAATATGCCAACCTCGTCCTGCTTGTCCATCTTTTCGCAGGTGTAAACATAATCCTCTAACGAAAATCCGCTTACATTTGCAACTGCCTTTTTGTTAAAGCATTTGCGAAGCTTGGGAAGCTCCTCTTCAATTACTTTTTCAACGCCGGGATTCTGAAGTCCCACGGAATTAAGCATACCGCTTGAACATTCTGCAATTCTGGGAAGGGGATTTCCGTAACGGGGATCTTTTGTAGTACCCTTAAGAGAAATACTTCCGAGAATATTTATATCGTAATACTCTGCAAATTCATAACCGAAGCCGAAAGTTCCACTTGCCGGAATTACGGGGTTATCAAGCTCGAGTCCTGATAAATTAACATTTAATCTGCCCATTTTACTTCCTCCTTCAAAAGAACGGGACCGTCCTTACAGATACGCTTGTTGCCGTAAAGTGTCTCGCAGGTACAACCCATACAAGCACCGAAACCGCAACCCATTCTTGCCTCAAAGCTCATCTGTCCGCTGACAGTTGTGTTATCGTATATTGCACGAAGCATCGGTTCGGGTCCGCAGGTGAAAAAGTAGCCATAGTCAAGCTGTTTCATAGCATCTGTTACGAATCCTTTTACACCGTAGCTGCCGTCTGCAGTTGCAACAATGGTTTCTATGCCGAGAGCCTTGAATTCGTCTTCATAAAACACTTCTGATTTTTTATTGAAGCCAAGTACAACAGACGGCTTCTTTCCTTCTTTAATAAGTTCCTTTGCAAGAAGATACATAGGCGGAACACCTGCACCGCCACCGATAAGAACAGGGTTATCTGTACTCTTCGAAAGGTCGTATCCGTTACCGAGACCTGTAAGGATGTCAAGCTTTTCACCTGCAGCCATCTCTGCCATAGCCTCCGTACCGTGACCTACTACTTTGTAGATAATAGTAAGCTTATCACCATCGCAGTCGCAAACGGAAATCGGTCTTCTCAAAAAGAATCCGTCAACCTTTATATTTACAAACTGACCGGGCTTTGTAATATCACTGCAGTCGCCCGAAAGCACCATTTCATATGTAATGTCTGCAATGCATTTGTTTGAAACTATCTGAAAAATACTCTGTTTCATATTTCCCTCCACACAATTTCTCCGTTATAAACGGTCATTTTACATCTGCCGAGAACCGATTTTCCTTCAAAGGGAGTAGCTTTACCCATTGACAAAAATTCATCGGGATTTATAACATAATCTTCATCAAGGTCAAACACCGTGAAGTCCGCTTTTTCTCCAACCTTGATTTCACCTTTTCCGAGGCTGAATCTCTCTCTGGGATTTTTGCTCATCAACTCTGTAAGCTTTTCAAGGGTGATGATGCCGGTTTTTACAAAGTGGGTGTACATAAGACTGAACGCAGTTTCAATGCCTACGATACCCATTGCACTCTTTTCTAAACCTTTGCCCTTCTCCTCTGCACTATGAGGAGCGTGGTCCGTGGCAATCATATCAATTGTGCCGTCGAGGATACCTTCAATAAGAGCTTCTCTGTCTTCCTTATTTCCCAGCGGAGGATTCATTTTGAACTTTGCATCCTCGCAAAGATTATCTTCTGTAAGGATAAGGTAATGGGGTGCAGTTTCACAGGTGATGTCAACCCCTCTTGCCTTTGCATCACGGATTAAAGCCACACTTTCCTTTGTTGAAATATGGCATACATGGTAAGGACAACCTGTTTTTTCAGCAAGTACTATATCACGCTCAACCATTTTCCATTCACTTTCGGGAACGATACCTCTGTGTCCGTGAGCCTTTGAATACGCACCCTCGCGGATATAGCCACCATTTAAAAGGTCGTTCACTTCACAATGTGCTGCAATAATTTTTCCGGTTTTCTTAACCTTATTCATTGCATCGGACATCATAGCATCTTCCTGCACGCCTTTTCCGTCGTCTGAATATGCTGCCGCAAAGTCCGAAAGTCCTTCAATGTCAGAAAGCTCTTCCCCTTTCTGTCCTACGGTAATTGCACCGTAAGGGTGAACACCGATAACAGCATCACGCTCTATTATTTCAAGCTGTGCTTTTATATTCTCTATGCTGTCGGGTACGGGATTAAGGTTGGGCATTGATAAAACGTCCGTATAACCGCCCCTTGCACACGCCTGTGTTCCTGATTTAATTGTTTCTTTATACGAAAAACCCGGCTCACGCAAATGAACGTGTACATCTGCGAAACCGGGGAATATATAACAATTATTAAAATCATAAACCTCGGCATCGGAAACAGTACCGCTGCCGATAGAAACAACTATCCCATTCTCAACAAGCAAGTCAGTTTTTATAAATCCGTTTTCAAGCAAAACGCTTGCGTTTTTGAATAAGTGTCTCATGATTTCCTCCTGTGTATTTTGACTTTATTTATTATACCACAAGAAGAAGAATGTGTCAAATGTTTTATTAGAATAAATGCGCTATTTAATTATATTGTATTTAATCAACACCGCAACTATCAACAAAGCAAGATATATTAAAAGCATATGCTTCTTCAACATATATTTTTCTACTGTTTCCAGATAATTTTTACCAAACAGTAAATCTATTGCAAACAGCAGGCAATACAAAGCAATTGCAAAAAAAAGCGGTATACTTAAAGGATTCAGTTCAAATGCGTATCCGAAATCCAAATGAATAATAGCTATAAATCCGCGTGTCATTCCACATCCTATACACTCAATTCCCAGAAATCTTCTTGACAGGCATACTACAACATCATATTTTTCAGCTATAATCCATAAAACCGCAAAAAAAGCGAACCCTACACATATGCTGTGTAAGGTTTGCTTTTTTCTTGATGTTAATTTACTATATTTATGCCAAAGGCTGACCATAGCTGTCTCTGAATCCGCCTGAAAGAATTGCAATTAAGTCAATAACAGTACCGATAACACAGATACCACCTGTAAAGAAGTGAAGCACACCGCTACCAACTTTACCAACATACATTCTGTGAAGCCCTGCTATGCCAAGGAAACCAATAAGACACAAAATAAGCGTAATCATCTTGCTCTTTCTGGGAGGAAGTCCATAACCACCCATACCTGCAGTATTAGTGTTAGTATTAACACTATCATTGCTGTTCGTTATGTTGATAACCTGTCCACCACCAGACTGCTTAGCCTCATCAAGAACATTGCCAAGGTCATTTTTGCAGTACATTCTGCCCTTTACTTCAACAAGGCACTCATTACAAAAAGGTTTTCCGCAATAAGCACACATGCCCTGTGCTTCAACATCAGGATGATTTGTACATTTCATTATTTACTACCTCCGTCATCTTTTGATTCATTAAAATAATCTTTCACTTTTAAAAGAGCATCTTTAGCCATAAACATCACTACTAAAGCAATAGCTACACAGCTTATGAAGCCACCTATAATCAGCACCGGAATCATATTTGCAAGATTCAAATCAGAAAGATCAAAAATTGTTTCCCCGAAAGAACCCAACAAAAGTGCGACACTGACAGTCAACACGATACAGATTACAGCAACAACAAATAACATTATAATCTGCGAAAAAAATGTTTTTTTCTTCATCGCTACCATCTCCTTTACGACATATTCTAACACAATTTGAAAAAACTGTCAATAGCAAATACACATTTTAATTTACCTTTTATTAATTCTAAAACTACCTTAACACTTATTTTTTATTTGACACTTATTACACGTAGTGCTATAATACTTTTGTTGTGCAAAATTTCAGGAAGGATGGTGTTTTATGTCTAAAGCTCTCGGTTTTATAAAAAAGAATATTGTAATGATGGTTGCTCTTTTTGCGGCACTTATAACAAGTTTTATAATAAAGCCAGATGACAAGTACATAGGCTATTTCGATTTCAAGACACTTACCTGCCTTTTCTGCGTGCTTGCAGTTGTGTGTGCACTTAAAAACATCAATTTTTTCTACATACTTGCACAGAAAATCGTCCGCAGGTTCAAGACAACAAGGGCGTGCATAATAGCTCTCGTTTACATAACCTTCATCGGGTCAATGCTTATCGCAAATGATATGGCACTTCTGACATTTCTTCCCCTCGGATACTATGTTCTTTCCACTACCGACAAGGGAAATTATATGAGCTTCACATTCATTATGCAGAATATTGCCGCAAACCTCGGCGGTATGCTTACACCCTTCGGCAATCCCCAGAACCTTTATCTTTATACAAAATTCAATATTCCTACCCTGGAATTCATGAAGATAATGGCGTTACCGTTTGTTATTTCAATTACGATTATTACAATCTGCTGTATGTTCGTGGAAAACGATCCTTTACGAATTGAAGATGCAAAACTCACAACAAGCAGATCCAGAGTTATTACATATCTCCTGCTTTTCGCATTTTCAATAGCGATTGTTTTCCGTACAATCCCGTATTTTTACGGACTTATTGTAATTATTCCCGCACTTCTTATTCTTGACAGAAAAGCGCTTAAAATGGTGGACTATCCCCTGCTTTTCACATTTGTGTTCTTCTTTGTATTTGCAGGTAATATGTCGAGGATTGACGTTGTGCGTGATATATTCTCTTTCCTGCTGGGTAAGAGCACACTTATATTCAGCGTACTTTCCTGCCAGGTTATAAGTAACGTTCCCTCTGCGATACTTCTTTCGCAGTTTACCACTAACTACCCCGACCTTCTTATCGGTGTGAATATCGGCGGAGTGGGAACTCTGATTGCTTCTCTTGCAAGCCTTATCACTTTCCGCGAGTATGCGAAGCACAACCCGAAGAAAATCCTCAGCTATGTGGGCAAATTCTCCGTGTACAATTTCGGTTTTCTTATAATTCTTGTACTTGTGCAATTAATCTTCGGATGATGTATTCCTGCCGAATTCACTATACGGTAATTTATCCTTGTCGAGAAAGGCTTTTTTATAAAGCTTTGTAAAATGCACTTTTTCCACCTGCATTTTCGGAGTTAATTTTGAAAAATCGATGTTTTCCTTTTTTTCCTTTTTCATTTTATCACCCGTTGTTACTGTAACCCGCAGGCGAAAATAAATTCAAAAACTATTGACATTATTAAAAAATAATGTTATTATAATCACAACTTCATATTTAAACCGTTGAGGCAGAAAAAAGGTAGAACCGGGCTTTTTGAGCGAGTGGATTACGGTGTGAGTTCCACAAAGTCTCTCTACGTAATATGGACTGTTGAGGGTGGTGTTAAATGCACCGACGTCAGACTCGCGTCAGTAGTCGGGAGTATGTTTGTACTCTGTGAGGGCACTTTTTGTGAATCAAGGTGGTACCGCGGATATATTGTATATTCCTCCTTGGCAGATAAAATCGTTCTGTCAGGGATTTTTTATTTGACGGAACACATATTATTATATTGTGGAGGAATATGTATGAATTACAACGGAATTGATTTTGACACTTATTTCAAGCACTATCCCAATGATGAGGGATTTTTCGGAAAGTACGGCGGTGCTTACATTGCCCCCGAATTAAAGCAGGCAATGGCTGAAATTACAGAGGCTTATCAGACTATCTGTAAGTCACGTAAATTCATTGACGAGCTTCGCAGAATCCGCAAGGAGTTCCAGGGTCGTCCCACTCCTATCTCCCATCTTGAAAGACTTTCTACAAAACTCGGAAACGTTCAGCTTTACGCAAAGCGTGAGGACCTTAACCATTCAGGTGCACATAAGCTTAACCATTGTATGGGTGAAGCACTCCTTGCAAAGTACATGGGCAAGAAAAAGGTTATTGCCGAAACAGGCGCAGGTCAGCACGGTGTTGCTCTTGCTACTGCGGCGGCATATTTTGGTCTTGAATGCGACATTTATATGGGTGCTGTTGATATTAAGAAGCAGGCTCCCAACGTTGCAAGAATGAAGATTCTCGGTGCAAACGTTGTTGAAGTAACAGAAGGACTTCAAACTCTTAAGGAAGCTGTTGACGCGGCTTTCAAGGCATACGCAAACGAATACAAGGATGCAATATATTGTATTGGTTCGGTTCTCGGACCTCATCCCTTCCCTATGATGGTAAGAGATTTCCAGAGTGTTGTAGGTATTGAAGCCAGAGAACAGTTTATTGATATGACAGGCGAGCTTCCCGATGCGGTTGTTGCTTGTGTAGGCGGTGGCTCAAATGCAATGGGAATGTTCGCAGGATTTCTTAACGACCCCGTTGACCTTTACGGTGTTGAGCCTCTCGGAAGAGGAACAACTCTCGGAGACCATGCCGCAAGCCTTAAGTATGGTACGGAAGGTATTATGCACGGCTTTAACAGCATTATGCTTAAAGATGAAAATGGTGAGCCTGCTCCTGTATATTCTGTTGCAAGCGGTCTTGACTACCCCTCTTCAGGTCCTGAACACGCATTCCTTCACGACCTTGGCAGAGTTAAGTACGATGTAATAAACGATGATGAAACAATCGATGCATTCTTCGAGCTTTCAAGAATGGAAGGTATTATCCCTGCTATCGAAAGTGCTCATGCTGTTGCTTACGGTATCAAGCTTGCAAAGACAATGGGCAAAGGCTCTGTACTTATTAACCTTTCAGGCAGAGGCGACAAGGATATGGATTATATCATTGAAAATTACGGCATAAGATAAATTTCAAAGGAGGCGCAAAATTGTTTTTCGTCTCCTTTTTCTTTCAACAAAGGATAAGGTATAGATTATGAAATTACGACTTTTTTTGCTTATAGTTATTGCATCTGTTCTGGTACTGACAACTGTAATTTTTACATCATTCATACGCATCACGCCTGAAAGTCCGGTAATATCCGTTTCCGCACAGCAAGAAGCAGAACAGCTCTCCCTTTCTCCGCATTTTACAGATACTACAAATCCTGAAAACTTTGGTGTAGAGTGGGAAATCTGTGCCAACGGCAGCATTGTAGAGTCATTCATTCGTGAAGATGCCATCAGTTTCGGACAGGCAGAAGATTACTATACATTCAACGGGGTTTCCACTTTCCGCGGAAATAATTACAGAAACTCCCCCGTTTTCGGAACTACAGAGGTATCCGAGGGAAAGCTTGAGGCAATATGGAATCACTCCATCGGCAGGCTCGACACATGGTCAGGTTGCGGTTGGACAGGACAACCTCTTATTGTAAAGTGGGAAAACGAAACCAAGGAAATAATGAATATTTATCCCGACAAGAAAGCAAAGGACGGACTTACGGAAGTTATATATGCCACTCTCGACGGAAATATTTACTTTTATGACCTTGAAGATGGAGAGCCCACCCGTGACAAGCTTGTAATCGGTATGCCTTTCAAGGGCACCGGAACACTTGACCCGCGCGGTTACCCGATTATGTACATAGGTTCGGGCATTGCTATGGGTGGCAAAAGTCAGAGAATGTATGCAATCAATCTGATTGACAACACGGTTATTTACGAGCAAAGCGGCACCGACCCGTTTGCATACAGAGGATGGGCAGCATTTGACTCTTCTCCTATAATTGATGCAGAAACAGATACTCTTATATGGCCCGGTGAAAACGGCGTTCTTTACACAGTAAAACTTAACACCGTGTACAACCCCACAGAAGGTACTATAAGTATAAATCCCGAAAACATTGCAAAATGTCGTTACAGAACCTCACTTACCAACAGAGGCAGATGGCTTGGTTTTGAAAGCAGTTGTGCAGTTGTCGGAAATTACGTGTTTCTCTCCGAAAACAGCGGTATGTTCTTCTGTGTGGATTTAAATACGATGGAGCTTGTTTGGGCACAGGATGTTCTTGACGACACCAACTCTTCTCCCGTATTTGAATGGGACAAAGACGGTAACGGATATGTTTATACAGCACCGGCATTAAGGTGGACTGCTGAAGGCGGCAGAGGAAGCACCACTATTTTCAAGCTTGATGCAAATACCGGTGAAATCATATGGGATGCTACATATGACTGTGTAAGACTCAGCGATGAAAATTCAGGAGGCGTGCAGTCTACTCCTGCAATAGGAAAAATCGGCACCGATATGGAAAATCTTATAATTTATAACATTGCATCTTCCCCCTCACGCTATGAGGGTCGCCTTATCGCTTTTGATAAAGAAAACGGCGAAGTAGTGTGGGAACACCATATGCAAAGCTACACATGGAGCTCACCCGTCATCACATATACAGAGGACGGAAAAGGATATGTAATCATCTGTGATTCTATCGGCAATGTAAAGCTTATAAACGGGGCTGACGGAGTTATGATTGATTCTGTCAATATAGGTTCCAACGTGGAATCCTCTCCTGCTATATACGAAGACACACTTGTCGTCGGCACACGAGGATGTAAGATTTTCGCAATAAAAATCAAATAAAGCAAAAAAAGAAATGTGTGAGCGCTTTTCACACATTTCTTTTTTTATAAAATCTGTACGATATAAGCCACCAAAGCTGCACAGACAGCTACCGTAAGAAGGCTTCTTTTAAAATACGCCAACAATACCGCAACAATACATCCTGCAACACCGCCTGCCACAGAGCCGGTACTTGTAAAAATCGCAGGGAAAGTCATTGCCGCAAGAACTGCATAAGGAACATAGTAAAGAAATGACTTTACCCAACGGTTGGTAATTTTCTTACGAAAAAACACCATAGGTATCATACGGATAAGGTATGTCACCAAAGCTGACACTACGATGCACAGAATAATATATTTTTCACTCATTGCCGGCACCCTCTTCCTTAACGGGCATCAAAGTTGCCGCAATACTGCTTACAAGAACAGTTATAATAATAGTTGTCCATCCTGACGAAATCTCCTTCAGCACAGGAAGAAAGGCAAACAAAAATCCCGCTATAACCGCCATAACAACTGTTATCATAACATTTTTATTTTCGCGGGAAGGCGGTATTATTATAGCAATAAACATACCGTAAAGAGCTATTCCCATTGCCGCGGAAAGTTCCTTCGGCAAAAGTGTTGTTGCTACCGCACCTGTAAAAGTACCGCTTGTCCAGCCTATTACGGGAAGCAGAATAAGTCCTGCCATATAAGGGAATGTAAGAGCCCTCTTTCTCTGCATTGATACTGCAAATACTTCATCAGTCATTCCGAATGATATTGCCAGTCGTTTAATCAGCGAAACTTTATCATCTACTTTCTGCGAAACAGAAAGCGACATAAGAAAATAACGCATATTAATTATTAAAGTCGTTAAAATTATTTCAACGATAGCCCCGCATTGTGCCATTATCTGTACCGTTGCCGCCTGCCCTGCACTTGTCACATTACTCAGTGAAAGAAGAACTGCCGACCACACCGGAAAACCCAGCATAGCGGCAGAAAGACCAAACGCCATTGATACGGAAAAATAGCCAAGTGCTATAGGAACTCCGTCTCTTAAACCGTCTGTGAATTCTTTATTTTTCATTTACTCAAACACTCATCTACTATTTTTTGCATTTCTGACATATTCTGTTCCATTTCATCAGCAAGTCTGAACTGTGTACGACATCTTACAAGATTATGCTCGGGATACTTTGTTGAGAAGTATGTATCACCATCAATAAAGTCGGAAAGGAATCTCATTCCGCATTCCATAGTCATAAGATATGCACTGTACGGAAGAAGTTCAGCTTCCTTTTCAGTAATATCATCCTTAAGAGCACCACAGAAACCTTCTGTGTAGGCACGGAACATATTAATGTCAAAATGCACCTTTGAAAGGTCCTTTTCATCCTCGGGAGCTGTTGACGCACCAAAGCGGATAGCATCACCAAAGTCATAGAGCATCGATCCCGGCATAACTGTGTCAAGGTCAATTACCGCTCTCGCCTTCTTGCTTACCGCATCCATAAGAATATTATTAAGCTTGGTATCATTGTGTGTAACCCTGAGAGGAATTTCACCATTTTCAATACCGTCAACTATTTTACCATATGTATTTTCACGACTTTTTACAAACTCAACCTCACTACCGCACTCCGAAAGTCTGCCTGAAAGGTTATTTTCCACAGCCTTGCAGAAGTTTTGGTATCTTACGGGAGTATTGTGGAAATTTGCAATAATTTCATAAAGCTTTGCAGCATCGAACGAAGAAAGTGTTTTCTGAAATTTACCGAAAGCCTCACCGGCATTTCTGAAAACCTCTTCATCCGCAATCTGATATGTAACAGTACCCTCAATATAGTCATACACACGATAGCACTCACCATCATCCCATACCATAAGTCCACCATCGCGTGACTTTATGACGTTGAGAGTTTCTTCCCCATTATCTTTCAGGAAGCCCGTTACATTCATTATGTTTTCCATAACCTCATCAGGTTTGGAGAAAACGCCTGTATTGATTTTCTGAAGTAAATACTTTACCCCTGTATCTGTAATTGCAAGGTATGTTGAATTAATATGACCATCGCCACAGTTATCCATACTTACAACTTTTCCGTCAATATCGAATTTCGCTATAATGTCAATTTGTCTTTCAAAATTTTTCATATAGTTTACCCTCCATGTTTGCATACACAAACATATATAGTATATCATACATTCATTCCAAAATCAACGAAATAAATGAATTTTTATGTGATTTTTGCCAATCTTTTTTTACTCAATAGGCACTTATTTCACATTTGTAAACTTTAGTATACAATACACTTTTCACTTCTGTAAACTTCTCTTTACATAACCTGTCGTTTTTTGACATAATCATAAGAGGTATGGGATTCTTCCCTTTTGAAATGGGAGGTTGCATATAAGGATACTCGTTCAGGAAAAATCCGTTTCTTTCATAAAAACCGATTCTTCTCTTCGCAAATTCATCCTCCGGCGGCTCCACCTCAAGGCAGATTGTCTTGTCATAAAGAGAAGATACATAGTTAACGAGTTTCTCTCCTATTCCTCTGTTGCGGTAATCCGGAGCCACTGCAAAATGCTCTATATAGAGAAATTCAGGAAAACCCCACACCGAAATAAAACCTATTACACTACCGTTTTCCTTTTCAACATAAACATTGTAATATTCATTTTTTAAAAGTTCTTTCTGTTCACTATACGGTCTGCGTTCATCTTCGGGAAAGCTTTTTTCCATTATGGAAAACATTCCGTCAAAATCTGATACATTAAGTTTTTCCACCATTTCGCTCATCCTTATCTTTAATCATTCAGATATTTTTCATTCTTTCTCGAAAAAGAGGAGGTAAAAGCTCGTTCTTACCTCCTCTTTTTTACTGCGGTTATTTATGCCGTTTCTTCTTCCTTTTTCTTTTTTCTCATAAGTTTAGGTGCCTCTCCCTCGAAAGTAGCCTTAGAGAATACGGCTTTTTTTATAGTTTCATCCGACGGAATTTCGTACATTGCATCTGACAAAGTGCCTTCAACAATTGCACGGAGACCTCTCGCACCGGTATCTCGTTCAATGGCTTTCTTTGCAATAAATGAAAGTGCATCGTCTGTAATTTCAAGTTCTACACCGTCCATCTCAAAAAGCTTCTTGTACTGCTTTATAAGAGCATTTTTAGGCTCGGTAAGAATCATTTTGAGTGCTTCTTCATCAAGTGAGTCAAGTGTTACAACAACGGGAACACGACCGATGATTTCGGGAATAAGACCAAACTTCAGAAGGTCCTGCGGCTCCACCTTCTTAAAGGTTTCACCAACATCACGCTTTGTTTTACTCTTTACCTCGGAACCGAAGCCCATTCCCTGCTTGCCGATACGTTTTTCAATAATCTTATCAAGACCGGAAAACGCACCGCCACAGATAAAGAGGATATTTGTAGTATCAATCTGGAAAAATTCCTGATGAGGATGCTTTCTTCCACCCTGCGGAGGAACAGATGCAACCGTACCTTCAAGAATTTTAAGAAGTGCCTGTTGCACACCTTCACCGCTTACATCACGGGTGATTGACACATTCTCGCTTTTCTTGGTAATCTTATCAATTTCATCAATATAAATAATACCGCGTTCAGCCTTTTTGATATCATAATCAGCCGCCTGAATAAGCTTCAGAAGAATGTTTTCAACGTCTTCACCCACATATCCGGCTTCCGTAAGACTTGTGGCATCGGCAATAGCAAAAGGTACCTGAAGCACCTTTGCAAGCGTCTGTGCAAGAAGGGTTTTACCGCTACCTGTAGGTCCGATCATAAGAATGTTACTCTTCTGAAGTTCTACACCATCAGTATCCACCTTGGAATTTATACGCTTATAGTGATTATAAACGGCAACAGCAAGACTCTTTTTTGCTTTATCCTGACCGATTACATAATCATCAAGAACCGCCTTGATTTCTTTGGGTGCAGGAGTTTTATCAAGGTCAACGCCCGGTGTTTCTTCTTTAGAATCAAACTCATTATAGTCGCTGTCAAGTATTTCAAAGCAAACTTCTATACATTCATCGCAGATATAAACGCCGGGACCTGCAATAAGTCTGTTTACTTCATCCTGGGTTTTTCCGCAAAAAGAACATCTGAGCTGTGTTTCTTCATTTTTAGGCAAATATATCAATCCTTTCAGAAAATGTCCTACAGTACAAAAGGCTACGTCTCCGCAGCCTTTTGTTTTATATTTTATCTTGCAGTAATAATTTTATCAATCAAACCGTAATCAAGTGCCTGCTGTGCGGACATAAAGTTGTCACGCTCTGTATCACGGGCGATTTCTTCAAGAGAACGACCTGTGTTTTCACTTAAAATAGTGTTGAGTTTTTCTTTCATACGGATAATTCTGTCCGCATGAATCTTGATATCGGTTGCCTGACCCTGCATTCCGCCGAGAGGCTGATGAATCATTATCTCACTATTGGGAAGAGCAAATCTCTTTCCTTTAGCACCTGCACTAAGGAGAAATGCACCCATGCTTGCAGCCATACCTACACAGATTGTAGATACGTCACACTTGATATAATTCATTGTGTCATAAATAGCCATACCTGCAGTAATACTGCCGCCGGGGCTATTGATGTAAAGCATAATGTCTTTGTCGGGATCTTCGCTTTCAAGGAAAAGCATCTGTGCGACAATTATACTTGCTGTCTGATCGTTTACTTCGTCGCCGAAGAATATTATTCTGTCCTTAAGCAGTCTTGAAAAAATATCATAGGATCTTTCTCCCTGACCTGTCTGTTCAACTACGTATGGTACCAAGCTCATATTACATCCTCCTCTTTAATTTTTATGAAATCTTTTGTACATTCAAAGATTATTCAGCGTCTTTTTCAGCTGCTTTCTTTGTTGTTGTCTTCTTCGCAGTTGTCTTCTTTGCTGCGGGTTTTTCTTCACCCTCTGCAGCCTTCTTTGTTGTTGTCTTCTTTGTTGCAGAAGTTGTTGTCTTCTTTGTTGTTGTCTTCTTTGCTGCAGGCTTTTCTTCAGCATCTTCCTTCTTTGCAGCAGCCTTCTTTGCCGCGGGCTTACCTGCCTTTGCAGCATCAACGATAACTTTTACAGTCTTCTGTGACTTAAGGTCAACCTTAAGAGCGTCAATGTTTGCGCCCATAAGTTCCTTAACCTTCTCAACTTCCATACCGTACATATCAGCCATCTTCTTAAATTCAGCTTCAACGTCCTCGTCAGTTACCTCAACCTTTTCTGCATCTGCAATTGCAGCGAGAACAAGCTGACCCTTAACTGTCTTTTCAGCTGATTCCTTAAGCTGATCACGAAGAGCTTCCATTGTCATACCTGTAAACTGAAGGTACTGTTCAAGACCCATACCCTGGCTCTGGAGACGGTAAGAAATATCCTTAATCTGATTTTCAATCTGGCTGTCAATCATACACTGGGGAACTTCAACAGTTGCATTTTCGATAGCTGTATCGATAACTGCATCCTCAAACTGACGCTGTGCCATTCCTTCATTTCTTTCCTGAAGCTTCTTCTTTGCATCTTCACGAAGCTCTGCGAGTGTATCGAATTCGCTTACATCTTTTGCAAATTCGTCATCAAGCTCGGGAAGGTTCTTCTTCTCTACAGAGTGAACCTTACACTTGAAAATTGCAGCCTTACCCTTAAGATCTTCTGAATGATACTCTTCGGGGAATGTTACATTTACATCAAAATCTTCGCCGATTGTCTTACCTGCAATCTGCTCTTCGAAACCGGGGATGAAGCTGTTTGAACCGAGAACAAGGCTATAGTGTTCGCCCTTACCTCCATCAAACGGGGCATCGTCAACAAAACCTTCGAAGTCAAGGTCAACCTTGTCACCCATAGCGATTTCGCCTTCAGTAACAGTTTCAACGCTTGCAGCATTTTCCTGCATCTTCTTGATTTCAGCGTCAACTTCTTCATCTGTTACATCATTGACAGTTTTTTCAGCCTTTATACCCTTATATTCACCAAGAGTAACTTCAGGCTTAACTGTTACAAGCGCACTGAAAACAAAGTTTTCACCGCTTTCAAGCTTTACAATATCAATCTCGGGCATTTCAACGGGCTCAATCTTTGTTTCCTCTACAGCCATATCATATGCTTCGGGAACTGCAAAGTTTATAGCATCATCATAGAAAACTGCCTCTGTGTAGTATTTTTCAATAATTTTTCTGGGTGCACGACCCTTTCTGAAGCCGGGGATGTTAATCATCTTAACATTCTTCTTGTAGCTTTTTTCCATAGCTTCTTCGAATTTAGCGCTGTCAATTTCAATTTCAAGATACATTCTCTTGTCTTCGCGCTGTTCAACTTTCAATACCTTCATGATAGTTCCTCCTATTGTTAAGGCTCTTCAGTAATAATACTGTATAACATAAAGCCTGCATCAAATCATATTTATATCACATTTTTATTCATTTTGCAAGTGTTTTTTCAATATTTCCCATTAAATTATACGAATTGGTGAAAATCGCAAAAAATCAGCCGATACAAGTATACTGTTTTTGTATAATATTTTGTAATCTTCCGCACGTTTTCCATGCAAATGACCAAACACGCACTTGTACGCGCCATACTTTTCAATGATTTTCATAAACTCCCCGTCGGGCGGATAATGAAGTGCCGCAATAACCGTATCCGAAAGTTCACACGCAGCCTTAAGGGAGTTTTCAATCCTTATAAGCTCACGTCTGTAAAACTTCTCATCCTCTTTCTTAAACGACTTGTCATCGGGAGTTATCCATCCCTTCGCCCCACATACTGCAACATCTCCGCAAAGGATTGCTGTATTATGCATAAAGCTTACGCTTTTTATCTCGTTTTTTTCAAGAAAAGCATTCATCTTCGTAAGAGTTTCCCACCAATAATCATGGTTTCCTTTAGAAAGAAGCTTTTTTCCGGGAAGCGCCTCTATAAACTTAAAATCACGAAGTGCTTCATCAAGATACGTCGCCCAGCTGAAATCACCGTTTATAATGACATAATCTTCTTCGGAAACTTTATTTTTCCACTCATATTCAATTTTTTCCACATAATCTTTCCATCTCGCCCCGAAAATATCCATAGGCTTATCAATTCCCAAAGGAAGATGGAGATCACTCAATGCAAAAATTGCCATAATTTTCTCCGAATATTAAATTTCAATCCGCACAGAATATCTGTGTAAGCCAGAGCTTACGATAATTTATGGGAGTGATTAATTTGTCTAACATGAATCAGGACAAGCCCCTCGGCGGCGTAAAGTGCACTGTTAAAAACTGTATTCATCACACACCTGCTAACGAATGCCACGCAAACAGCATTATGGTTGGCGGTCACGATGCAAACGCAGTAAACGAAACAGGTTGCGAAACTTTTTCTAAAAAAGATTGTTGTAACTAACGGTATTTAATTAAAATACCCGGCATTACGCCGAAAGAGGCTGTTGCATAAAAAGCATAATTACCATTTCAGGGACACAGCTCGCTCTGTGGCGGTTTTTACCGCAACTTTTAAATGGGTTATGCATGGTCATAGGACCGAAGTTTATGCATCAGCCTCTTTTACATAGTCAAAATAATTATATCAGTTAAGAAACTCGTTGATAACTGCTTTCATCTGATTCTTGTCACAAACAACTTCAAATCTTACTTCCTTTTCCTCAAGAGCCGCAAGAGATGCGGGAATCTTAAGCTCGTAATCCTTTGAAAGTTTGTCAAGAAGTCTGAATTCATCAAGGTCATTAAGTTCATTGCCGCCTGCAAGAGCACCGAGAACGGCACCGTTAAACTTAAAGGGACTTGCTGTTGACGCGATAATTGTCTTTGTATCATCGCCCGTCTTCTGAACATAATCATTATGAACACTTACCGCAACTGCAGTATGAGTATCTGTTACATAGCCGAACTTGTCATAAGTTGCCTTGATAGTTTCCGCACACTTATCATCGTCTGCAAATCCGCCGAAGAAGTTATCGGAAATTTTCGCCTTAACATCATCATTAACTGTATATTTTCCGCTTTCCTTAAGTTCTGTCATATACTTTTCTACAAGAGCCGCATCACCGTCTGATACGATGTAGAGAAGTCTTTCAAGGTTTGAAGAAATGAGGATATCCATTGAGGGAGATGTTGTTGTATAGAAATCACGGTTTCTGTCATAAACACCTGTTTCAATAAAATCCGTCAGTACATTATTCTTGTTTGAAGCACAGATAAGCTTCTTAACGGGAAGTCCCATACATTTAGCATAGTATGCCGCAAGAATATTACCGAAATTACCTGTGGGAACACAGATATTAACTTCATCGCCGCACTTTACTTCACCTGCTTTTACCATATCGCAGTATGCAGAGAAATAATATACAATCTGCGGAACAAGTCTGCCCCAGTTAATGGAATTGGCAGAGCTCAACGCCTTGCCTCTTCCGAGAAGTTCTTTCTCATAATCCTTATCTGTAAAGATAGCCTTAACACCGTTCTGTGCATCGTCAAAGTTACCGTTAACTGCACTTACAAATACATTCTTACCTTCCTGTGTACACATCTGGAGACGCTGAATACTGCTTACGCCGTCATCCGGGAAGAACACAATAATCTTTGTACCTTCTACATCACGGAAGCCTTCAAGAGCAGCCTTACCTGTGTCACCACTTGTAGCAACAAGAATAACTGTTTCCTGACGGAGTCCCACCTTTTTAACAGAAGTTGTAAGAAGGTGAGGAAGAATCTGAAGAGCCATATCCTTAAATGCACATGTAGGACCGTGCCACAATTCAAGTATATACTGATTGCCGTTAAGTTTATACACGGGAGCGATTGAATTTGTTTCAAACTTTTCCTTTGTATATGCACTTGTTATACAGTGGTCAAGCTCATCAGGAGTGAAATCAGTAAGAAATCTGCCGAGGATTTCTCTCGCTCTTTCAACGTATGTCATATCTGCCATATAACCGATATTCGCCATAGAAATCGAAGGAATATTTTCAGGAATGAAAAGACCACCTTCACTTGAAAGTCCCTTTGCAATAGCTTCGGAACTTGTAACACTTATAGAATTGTCACGTGTGCTTTTGTAATTCATAGTCTCATCCCTTCACAACAATATTTACAAGCTTACCGGGAACTGCAATTACCTTAACAACCTGCATTCCGTCGATAAGTGCCTTAACTTCATCATTATCCATAGCCGCTTTTTCCATATCTTCACGGCTGATGTTTGCATCCACCATCATCTTTGCCTTTACTCTGCCGTTAAGCTGAACAACAATCTCAATTTCGTTATCGATTGTCTTTGCTTCGTCATACTCTACCCAGCTTCCTTCTGAAAGGATTTCGCCGAAGAGCTCGGAGTAAAGTTCCTCTGTCATATGAGGAGCAAAGGGATTAAGAAGAGTAAGAAGTGTCTTATACTCTGCCTTGTTTACACTGCCAACCTCGTAAATCTTGTTTACAAGTGTCATAAGTGCAGCAAGTGCTGTATTGAACTTCATATTTTCAATATCACTTGAAACCTTCTTGATAGCCTTGTGCATACTGCTCATAAGAGCATCTCTGTACTCTTCCCCGTCAACAAGCTTTGTATGAAGTTCCCAAACTCTGTCAAGGAATCTCTTACAACCCTTCATACTGCTTTCATTCCAGGGAGCGGCCTGTTCATAGTCACCCATAAAGAGCACATAAGCACGGAGTACGTCTGCACCGTATACGTCAACAACATCGTTGGGGTCAACAACGTTACCCTTACTCTTACTCATCTTTTCACCATCGGGTCCGAGGATAAGTCCCTGTGCAGTTCTCTTCGCATAAGGCTCGCTTGTGGGAACAAGACCGAGATCATAAAGGAACTTGTGCCAGAAACGTGAGTAAATCATATGACGTGTAACGTGTTCCATACCGCCGTTGTACCAGTCAACGTTCATCCAATATTTGAGTGCTTCCTGCGAAGCAAATTCTTTATCATTCTGGGGATCGCAGTAACGGAGGAAGTACCATGATGAACCTGCCCACTGAGGCATAGTATCTGTTTCTCTCTTTGCCGCACCGCCACACTTGGGACATGTGCAGTTAACGAAAGATTCAATCTTTGCGAGAGGACTTTCGCCGTCTGAACCGGGTTCAAAGTTATCCACGGGAGGAAGTCTTAAGGGAAGCTCCTCATAAGGAACTGCAACCATACCACACTTGGGACAGTGAACAATCGGAATAGGTTCGCCCCAGTAACGCTGACGGTTGAATGCCCAGTCCTTCATTTTGTACTGAACGCCCTTTTCACCGCACCCTTTTTCAGCGAGAACGCCGAGCATCTTTGCAATAGCTTCCTGCTTTGTCTTGATGCCGTCAAGAACGCCTGAATTAACCATTTCACCATCGCCTGTATATGCTTCAACTGCGATATCGCCACCCTTGATTACTTCTATAATATCAATACCGAACTTCTTTGCGAAGTCGTAGTCACGTGTATCGTGTGCAGGTACAGCCATAATTGCGCCTGTACCGTAACCCATCATTACATAGTCTGAAATGTAAATCGGGATTTCCTTTTCTGTAATGGGATTGATAGCTGTAAGACCATCAATTTTAACGCCTGTCTTGTCCTTAACAAGCTGTGTACGCTCAAACTCGCTCTTCTTCGCACATTCCTTTTTGTAAGCTTCAAGCTCGTCAAAGTTTGCGATAGAGTCCTGATATTTTTCAATAATGGGATGCTCGGGGGCAATAACCATAAATGTTACGCCGTAAAGAGTATCGGGACGTGTTGTATAAACGCGAAGCTTTTCGTCGTTTTCCTTGATTGAGAAGTCAACGAAAGCACCCTCACTCTTACCAATCCAGTTATTCTGCTGAAGCTTGATATTGGGAAGGTAGTCAACCTCTTCAAGACCCTGAAGAAGCTTATCTGCGTATTCTGTGATACGAAGATACCAAACCTCTTTTGTCTTCTGTACGATATCGCTGTGGCAGATATCACACTTACCGCCCTGTGAGTCTTCATTTGAAAGAACAACCTTACAGCTGGGACAGTAGTTTACAAGAGTTGTATCACGGAAAACAAGTCCGTTTTCAAACATTTTAAGGAAAATCCACTGTGTCCACTTATAGTAGCCTTCATCAGTTGTATCAACAACTCTTGACCAGTCAAATGAGAAACCAACTCTCTTAAGCTGACTTGTGAATTTAACGATATTGTTATCTGTAACCTGACGGGGATGAACACCTGTCTTGATAGCAGTATTCTCTGTAGGAAGACCGTAAGCGTCAAATCCTATGGGGAAAAGTACGTTGTAGCCTTCAAGTCTTCTCTTTCTTGAAACAACTTCAAGACCGCTGTAAGCCTTGATATGACCAACGTGCATACCGCTGCCTGAAGGATAAGGAAATTCTACAAGGGCATAGAATTTGGGCTTTTCCGAGTTGTTCTGTGCCTTGAAAGAATCATGTTCCTCCCAGTATGCCTGCCATTTTGATTCAATCTGTTTAAAATTGTACTCCATTATATTCAAATCCTTTCGGTTTTATACTTCGTCAATAGTGTCTATCTCAATCTTTACGGCATCTGCCCATAGGTTATCAAGGCCGTAAAAATCACGCATCTGGGTGCTGAAAATGTGGAGCATTACTCCGTCAAAATCAACAAGTGCCCAGTCGGGATTTTTCATACCCTCACTCTTTACGGGAGGCTCGCCAAGCTTTGCCATTTCCTCGCAGGCGGTCTCTAAAAGAGCACTCATCTGTGCAGGAGAACCTGCCGTACATATTACAAAATAGTCCGCAATTATTGTCTGCCCACACAGGTCAAGAGCAATAAGGTTGCGAGCCTTTTTCATATCGAGAATTTTCGCAAGTTTATGAACTTTTTCAAGATCTGTCATGCATTTTTCCTCCTGTTTTCAATGAGATAGTTAAGAGCATGTATAGAATCGGGATGAATAAGCGTCCCTTTCTTTATTACATGCTTTATAGAACAACCGATAGAGTAAATCAGCGCCTCATCAAGGTCAATATCCGCAAGCCTGCGGATTTCCTTTGACTGCTCAAGCTCGCGCCCCGGTTCTGTCATATCGGCTATGTAAACAATTTTTTCAAGAGGCGTCATATTCGCCCTTGCTGTGGTGTGGTAATAAATCGCTTCAAGGATTTCATTATCATCCACTCCGTAATCCTTATACGCAACTGCCGCACCAAGAAACGCGTGAACAAGTGCACGCTCTTTCTTTGCAAGCTCATCAAGTGCAACTCCGTATTTTGAGCAGATAGCAGAAAACTCCTCTCCGCTTTTTTCGTCGAGGTTTTTTGCACAGTCGTGGAGAAGTCCCGCAAGGCGAGCCTTGTCCTTATCAACGCCGTATTTTACAGCAAGACGCTCCGCCTCCGCCGCAACACCAAGAGTATGGTTAAATCTGCGTTCTTTCTGCGTACTCTTAAGTTTTTCAATCATCTGGCTTTCTGTCAAAAAAATCACTCACAATTGTATAGATTACCTTTTATTATATAATCAAAAACTGCTTTTGGCAATAAGTTTCTGCAATCTTTTCCCAACTTTATTTTTTCTCTGACATCACTTGATGAAATTTCCACTCTTTCCATAGGAATTTCAACTGCCGGAGGCTTTACCTCTGCCCCTTCACGGGGAAAAACAAGAAGTGTTGCGACCCTCATAATCCTCTCCGGCTCACGCCACGAAGAAAGCTGATTGTAGGAGTCATCGCCGATTATGAAAAACAGCTCGTCATCGGGATAAAGAGATTTAAAATACTCCGTTGTATCCGCACTATAGGACACAGTATCCTTCGTTATCTCATAATCGCTGACAGACATCTTATCCTCACCTTCTATAGCGAGTTTAAGCATATTAAGTCTGTCTGTACGGGAAATTGCCGTTTCCTTTTTGTGAGGAGCATTTCCCGTTGGGATAAATATTAATTTATCAAGTTTCTGTGCATCTATAGCCGTTTTTGCAATCTTAAGATGCCCGTTATGAAAGGGATTGAACGCACCGCCAAAAAGTCCGATTCGCATACTGTTACCTCATTTGGGAAGCTCTATTTTACGATTATTTTTGTCCTTTGCTCTGCGATATACAACAACTTTATTACCTATACACTGCACGGGTTCTGCACCGATTTCTTCACAAATCGCCTCGCAAGCACCTCTTGCAGACATAAATGAAGTTTCAAGAACAGTTACCTTAATAAGTTCACGTTTTTCGAGAACTATATCAAGTTCCTTTATAATTTCATCATTAAGACCGTCTTTACCAATCTGGAAAATCGCTCTTTCTGTATTTGCCAATCCGCGAAGATAGGCACGCTGTTTAGATGTAAGCATATAATAATCCTCCTTAATTGCACATAATCAATGCGCGTGCAAGTATGTCCGCACTTTGCAAATGCGCGACATGGGTGCAGGCACAGCCTGCTTATTCTTCGAAATCGAATTCAAGTTCGTACATCCTTACCGGATCGCCTTCACCGCAACCTGCGTTTTCAAGTGCATCAATAACACCCTTACGACGAAGCGCAATCTGGAAATACTGCAGACTTTCCGCATCTTCAAAATTACAATGACGGAGAAGTTTTTCAATATAAGGACCTTCGACAACGTAAGTGTCGCCCTCTTTACGAACTTCAAAAGGCTCTTCCTCAAAGTTTTCTTCCTCGAAGTCTGCCTCGTAAATTTCAACAGGTTCAAGAGTGTCAAGAATCTGTGAAACATAGTTTATAAGCTCCTTTGTGCCTTTGTGTGCCGCGGCACTTATTTCAAAAAGCTTAAGACCTTTTTCTTCTATAAACTTGCGGAACTCTTCAAGAAGTGATTCATCCTGAATAATATCCGTTTTATTTGCAACAACAATCTGGGGACGTTCTGCAAGGGATGCAGAGTAAAGAGAAAGCTCGTTATTGATTTTCTCGTAATCCTCGATAGGATTTCTTCCCTCAATACCCGAAACGTCCACGATATGAACAATAAGACGTGTTCTTTCAATATGTCTTAAAAATTCGTGACCAAGACCGATACCCTCGTGTGCACCCTCTATAAGACCGGGAATATCCGCCATAACAAAGCTCTTTCCCTCGCCCATTTTGATTACACCAAGATTCGGTTCAAGTGTGGTGAAATGATAGTTTGCAATTTTCGGGCGTGCGGCACTTACAGCAGAAAGAAGAGTTGACTTACCAACATTGGGGAAGCCTGCAAGACCAACATCCGCAATAAGCTTAAGCTCCAGAATAAGCTCTCTTTCCTGACCTTTAAGACCATCCTTTGCAAATTTGGGTGTCTGACGTGTAGCAGTTGCAAAATGCACATTACCCCAGCCGCCGTTACCACCTTTTGCGGCAATAAATTCTTCGCCGTCCTCTGACATATCCTTCATAACTCTGCCTGTAGTTGCTTCCTTAATAACAGTACCTACAGGAACAAGGATGTAAAGGTCTTCACCTTTTCTGCCGGAGCTGTTACGCGCCTTACCGTCCTCACCGTTACGGGCAGTAAATGTCTTTTTATGGGCAAAGTCAATAAGGGTGGATATAGTCTTATCCGCCTTGAATATGATGTTTCCGCCTCTGCCGCCGTCACCACCGTCGGGACCGCCGTCGGGAACATATTTTTCTCTGTGAAATGATACAAGACCGTTTCCGCCGTTGCCGGCTTTTATAGTGATATTTGCCTTATCTACAAACACTTCATTCACCTCTTATTTCGGATGTGATAAAGCAGAATCGATAGCGATTCTGCATCGATATAAATCTTTATCAAGATTTTCGATATATTGCAAGCAATTCGATATGTCCTTCGGACTCGATATGTTTTCTTCGAAAACGAGATTTATATCATATCGAAAACGAGCACAGCGAGTTTATATCGAATTTTGTGAAGCAAAATATATCGATCACGCAAAGCGTGTATATCGACAACATTACCACTTTATCAATATTATGTTCTAATAAAATTAAAAAGGCCCGGAATATTCCGAGCCTTTAATTGTTGAATTATGCAGGGTAAACGCTTACCTGCTTCTTATCCTTGCCCTTACGCTCGAACTTAACTTTTCCGTCAACAAGAGCATACAAGGTATCATCGCTACCAATACCTACATTGATACCGGGATGAATTTTAGTTCCTCTCTGACGAACGAGGATGTTACCGGCAAGAACTGCCTGGCCATCAGCACGCTTCGCGCCAAGACGCTTAGACTCACTGTCACGACCGTTCTTTGTAGAACCAACACCCTTTTTATGAGCGAACAACTGAATATTTAATGCGAACATTAAGTTTCACTCCTTCCAAAATACAGGTTAAACCTGTGTAAGTTTCAAAAATTCTTTATACTGCCCCGAAAGCTCCGCTATAAACATAACAAGAGAATTAAGCAGTACATCTGCACCGTCCGAGGATTTCTCCACGACTGTGCAATCAACAAAACCGTCACGCTCAACATACTCAAGACGTGCAAGATTTTGCTTTTCAATGCCGTTTATCGTCATCCATACAGTTGATGAAACTGCCGCGCAAACAATATCTTCACCACTTTCGGCAAAGCCGCTGTGCCCGTCCACCGTAAACCTGCGGATGCTACCGTCGGTATTTAATACCGTAGTAAACTTAATCATAATTACGCATTGATTGCTGTGATTTCAACCTTTGTGTAAGGCTGACGATGACCGTTCTTATTTCTGTAGCCCTTCTTAGGCTTCATCTTGTAAACGATAACCTTCTTGCCCTTTGTCTGGCTGAGAACCTTAGCACTTACAGTTGCACCTGCTACTGTAGGAGCACCTGCTGTGAACTTACCGTCGTCACCAACAGCAAGAACCTGATCAAACTTAATTTCAGCGCCTGCTTCTGCTTCGATCTTCTCTACAAAAACAACATCGCCAACCTTAACCTGATACTGCTTGCCACCAGTCTTAATTACTGCGTACATTTGTTGCACCTCCCGTTTATACAGACTCGCTATTGAGGCTACGAAACCGTATTTAAAGCCTCTTCTACGCGGTTACTGTGATATAATACCACAAATCAAGTACTATGTCAAGAAAAATTTACAAGTTTTTCTTTCATTTCTTACGGCCCCTCTACTACCGCAAGAACAAGCACGCCAACAATTACAATTGTTATGAACAAATACTTCATTGGTGTGAGTTTTTCTTTAAGGAAAATTCTTGAAAGAATCAAAGCCACGATACAGCCTGATGAAAGAATAGGCGCTGCAACTGCGCCGTTTCCGCTGAGTGCATACACATATGTAAACTGACCTGCAGTTTCAAATATTGCGGCAAGGAACTTATCCTTCTGCTTCGGAACAGAGCCGAACTTTACTTTCTTCAGCTTCATAAATATAAATAAAACAAGTGCAACGATTGCAAAGGTCAATTCGTAGCTTGTATTCGCAACTGCCTCAAGAGTTTCTTCAGTTACACCAACAAGAGGTGTTTTTTCAAAATCGTCAAGATAGAAAGCATCTGCGAAAGTGCCTACCGCATCAAGCAATGCATAAACAAAAGGCATACAGAAAGCGATAATAGCCATTTTCTTACCGAGCACTTTTTTTCTTACGGTTTCTCCCCTGTTTTCAAGGAAGCCAACTCCAAGGACACCTATAAGCATAAGCACTACAGCAACTATCGCCGGCAACGAAAGAACGTCCCCTAAAAAGATAACGCAAAGCAAAGAACAAATCGCCCCTGATGTGTTTTCAATGGGGTCGGATATAGATTCTTCAATAAAGCGCATACCGAAGTATGAAAACGCCATAGATACAATGTACAGCATTGACACAGGAAGATATTTGATAAGATTTACAGGGTTGTAATTGATATCCTGTGTAAGAAGTGTGAAAATCGCATGTATGCCCATTACAATACCTACGCAAACACAGATTTTCAGGTGAGAGAATTTTTCCTGAGGCTGAGCACCTTTTTTATAAAAGAGTTCGGCAACACCCCATAAAACAGCTGTGAGTACAGCAAAAATAAACCACATAATAATTTCTCCTTCATTTAATTATTTAATTTTCAAGATACAGTTTTCAAAATACAAATTTAAAATAAAGAAGAACAGGGCGGCGGAGTTGTGCCCGTGCCGTAAGCTCTCTTCTTAACACGGGTGATTCCCATAAAAATTGTTAAATTCCTTTGTTTTTTTGATGACGACATTCCGCCACCTCCTTAATTGGATTTTTATATTTTACTGAAGCTTTTTTTGTGCTTCAATAATTGCATCATCAATATGGTCGCAGAAATTCTCTGCACCAACCTTTTTATAAAAGCCTGCCTTTTCCATAACGCGCATAGGCTGTTCATTAACGTGAGAGAAAATAACGCGTATTCCCTTTTCACTACACTTATCATAAAGTTCTTCAAGAGAATTCATCGCAGTCGCATCAATTGAAGGAACACTTCTCATACGGAGAATAAGACACTTTGTATATTCCTTTGTTGTGATTTTTGCGATATTGTCTGCCACGCCGAAGAAAAGCGGACCTGTAATTTCATATACACGGATTTCTTTGGGAAGTGTACAGAGTTTTTCAGAATCGTCGGTGTCTTCTTCTGCATATTTCCATCCTACAATCTTTGACTCATCAGTCATTCTCTTTATAAAGAGCAAGCATGCAAGCACAAGGCCAACTTCGATAGCAATAACAAGGTCAAATACTATTGTAAGAACAAATGTAATCAGAAGCACGGCTGTATCACTTTTGGGAGCAGTTTTTATAATCTGCACAAACTGATGCCAATGACCCATATTATATGCAACCATAAAGAGGATTGCCGCAATAGTGGGCATCGGAATAAGTGCCGCATAAGGCATAAGTACAACGAGCATAAGAACAAGCACTACCGCGTGCACCATACCTGAAATGGGGGTTGAACCACCGTTTTTAATATTTGCCGCTGTTCTTGCGATAGCACCCGTTGCAGGGATACCGCCAAAGAGCGCACTACCTATATTACCTACACCCTGCGCCACAAGCTCCGCATTGGGGCGGTGCTTTGTATTCGTCATACCGTCTGCAACAACGCAGGACAGAAGCGATTCTATTGCCGCAAGAATTGCAATCGTAAACGCATCCGGCAAAAGAACCTTCACCATACCAAGGTCAAAAGACGGAAGGCTGAATGCAGGAAGCGAACTTCCTTCAGCAAGGTTGGGATAAAGAATACCGATTGTGTTGACATCCATTTTAAGAAGCTTCACCATTGCGATACCTGCAAATACCGCAATAAGAGAACCCGGGATTTTTTTACTGATAAACGGCCATACGATAAGAACAAGAAGACACACAGCACCAACAATTATCGCCTGATAATTGATAGTTGATGCATTATGAATAAGCGCCTCTATTTTCTCAATTGCCTCAATAGGTTTCTCATCATGCATATATGTAACACCGAAGAAATCCTTCAGCTGACCGATTAATATTGTAACGGCTATACCTGCCGTAAAGCCTGCTGTTATTGTGTAAGGAATGAATTTAATAAGCTTGCCGAGCTTACATACACCCATTATAACAAGGATAATACCTGCCATAATTGTTGCTATCACAAGTCCATCCATACCATTTTTCGCAACGATTCCTGCAACAATGGTTGCAAACGCCGCCGTAGGACCTGCAATCTGTACGGTACTACCACCAAGGAATGAAATCAAAAAGCCTGCCACAATAGCAGTATAAATACCGTACTGCGGCTCCACTCCAGAGGCGAGAGCAAGAGCAATTGAAAGCGGAAGCGCAATAATTGCTACAATTATACCTGCAACAATGTCCTTAATCAGTTTTTCTTTGCTGTACGATTTAAGACACGTAAACAGCATTGGTTTAAGTTCGTGCATTAATAAGACCCCTTGTATTAGTTTTCAACTGAAATAGTTTATCATATTTTGACAAATTATGCAAGATTTATTTTATTTCCTGTTCCAACTCTTTGAAAGAATCATCCTCGAAAAACTCAATAAGCGATACTCCCAACCCATCACAGAGCATTTTAAGGGTAACAATTCCGGGATTCTGACTTTTTCCATAGAGGATATTCTTTACCGTTGAGGGTGCTACCCCCGATTCTGTTGCAAGTTTGTTTATAGTAAATTGCTTTTCCTTGCATAAAGAAAGGATTCTGTTTTTTACCGCATTATAAGTACCCATAATCTGCCTCCCGATATAATTATGGGCTAATTATAGCCTTTTATTCTTGACAAAGTAGGCTATATATGATACTATACAGGCTATATAAAGACCAGGTGTTGTATCGTAAACCTATACATTTTATTAAATGTTAATATAGTATAATATTTTTCTGAAAAAGGTTAATATATTACGTTGTTTTTTATAAAATGATGCTGTATAATTATATAATATGAAATAATTTAATTTTTTACATTATAAAAAGGAGAGAAAATTATGAAAAAACTACTTTCGCTACTCGTAGCGACACTGATGATTGTCAGTGTACTCCCCTCTGTAGCTTTTGCAGAGGCGGATGCGGACGTTCAGGCAGTTTATGATGCACTCACAAGCGAGATGCTGACCTCGGATAACGAGCCTGACTATGCCGTAACAAAAAATCTTGACCTTGACCTTTCGGATGATTTAACACTTCCCGATGGTGTAACGGTCAACTTCGCAAGCAATCTTGCGACTGCAATTACAGACGGTGGTACTGTTACCCGTGATGCAAGCGCATCAAAAAACGTAACTCTTACCGCGACAATCGCAAAGGACGGAGCAGAATCCCTTACAAAGGAATTTAATTTTACCGTTCTCCCCCTTACAAATGAGGTTATCTCATCGGACAACCTTTATTATCCAAGCAAAAAAGACAGCGATCTTGTAAGCTATGCAACCGGAAGCGCTGTATATGCAACGGACAACTGGACAATCAGCAATGTCAATGCTGCAAAGCTTGAAAATGATATAACTGCAAAGCTTCTTCAGGACAGTAGCGGTTACTATAATGCAACCACAACCAGAACAAATCTTGACAGCTATGCCGATGTTGCTTATCTTCAGTACAACGTCAGCGGTGCTCCTGCAATAATTCAGTCTGCTGATGATAAAGACGTTACTATAAAGGTTAATCTCAACCCTGTTTCCTGGGGTTCCACAGGTACAAAACAGTTTTATATTCTTGTAGAAGGTCAGGATGCAGGCGGTTCCAAAAATGTTACATATCTTCAGTTCTTCAGTGACCGCACAAGAATTTGCGATGCATCAGGCACGAAGCTTTTTGAAGCACCTAATAAAATCAATCTCGGAAGTAATAATAAGATTGAGATAAAGATAGACTATAACGCAAAACTTGTTTATCTTACACTTAACGGTACACTTCTCAATCCCGATGGTATTGCTATTACTGATACAACCTGGGTGCGTCAGTTAAATAATGTGCAAATCGGTTATTTCCGCGGAATGACAGATTCTGTAATGCAGGTTAATGATATTGCAATCACAAAAGCAACAAGATACAAAGTAAGAAACGCAAATGAAATCACTGCAGAGCTTATTGCAGACGGTCAGATTCCTTCATTTATTACAGAGGACCTTGAACTTCCTGCAAATACAGAAATTACATGGACTTCATCAAATCCCGATGTAATTTCTGCAGATGGTGTAGTTAAGCGCCCCTCTATGGAAGATGAAGTTGTTACATTGACTGCAAACGACGGCACAAATACAAAGGCAGTTCAGTTTACAGTAAAGGCACTTACAGTAAGCGGTGTTGCAGTTAACAACTCCTTCTCTGATTCATGTTTTGACACATTATTAAAAGACACACAACACCCCTTATTTACATCAAATTCACTTGCAGGTGTTATGTATCGTGCAGATAGCGATGGAAATTATATTGAATATAATTCAACAACCGGTTTTGACAGCAGTGCATCAAAGTATGTTATTAACACAGGCGATGCTTTCCCAGTAGGAAGCCTTGGAAAGTACATCATTGAGTACGATGCTAAATACAATAACAAAGAGCACGCAATGATTGGTCTTATTGGTAATGGTGCAAGAACAGTTCGTCTTAACAACTACCACGGTGCTTTGAAGGTTGGTACTGTTTCAGGTACAGAATGGTATGGTCCTAACAATACTACATATGCTACTGTAACAGCAGATACATGGTACAAGTTCAGATTCGAAATTGATACAACAAAGGCTACTCCCCTTGTTGATATCTATATGAACGATGCTTTAATTGCATCAGGCATAGCTGTAGAAGGTTCAAGCTATTCTTCAAGTATCGGTATTGAATTCAGATCAAGAATAGAAAATACCGAAAACGTTCCCACAAGTATCAAGATGGATAACCTTCGTATTTACACAACAAGCACACCCGATGAAGCTCTCAAGGTTATGAGTAATCAGGACAAGGTTAACTACTTTGAAAAGTTTATCACACTCCAGGCAATCGGTGGTGCAAAGTATTATGACCTTGACACAAATCTTACTCTTGATGCACCTCTTGCAAGCTTTGACCTTGCAGAGTACGGAATGACACTTGACTGGTCATCAAGTAATGAAGACGTTGTTTCATCAAGTGGTGTACTTACAAGAGCTGATTACACACGTCACGCTGTGCTTACAGCTACACTTACTGCAGGTACAGGTGATAGTGCAGTAACTATCGAAAAGAATTTCCCATTCACAGTTCTTGCAGGTAATTCAAAGGAATTCGGTAAGTCTTCTATGACATTTGATGATGGAAATGTAAATGGCTGGGTTGGTACATCCAATTCATCTGTTCAGACGGTAGAACTTCCCTCTCGAGGCGGCAAAGTTCTTGAACAGACCTTTACAGGTGCGGAAAGAGGCTACACACGTTCAGCAGGTCTCGGCGGTGGTACGAATGTAAATCTTTATTCAATCAGTACAGACGTTATGTTCCAGCCTGACAGTGCCGCTACAAAACAGTGCTTTGAGGTTATCGGTGCATCCTACACATCACGTATCACCTTCAATTTCCAGACAGGCGGTATTGGTGTTCAGGGCGATTTCGGTGACAGATACTTTATGGTTCCCGGAATCAAGGCTGAAACAAACAGATGGTACCACATAGACATTGTATTCAACGCAAAACAGAAGAATTATATGCCCTACATCGACGGTGTAGCACTTCTTGAAGAACCCGTTGACGTTGCGGATAATGTATGGGCAGGTTGGCTCTATTTAAGAAATGCAGGGTTCTACTCTTATGGTACAGGTAAAGTTTACGTTGACAACTTTTACATCCGCGAAAGCCTTGCAGAAGCTGCTCCCCTTGACCCCAACAGCGATTACACAATAAGAAAGATTTCTCTTCACGATGCTGCAGCAAATGCTACAGTTACAAATCCTGCACCTAATGCTACAGCAATTGTTGCAAAGGTAAAGGTGCTCAGAAATCGTACTGTGCAGGATGGCGACGGAAAGATTATCTTCGCACGTTATTCTCCCGACGGAAAGCTTCAGCAACTTGTTTCAGAGAAGCTCCATTCACTTAATGGCACAAACGATATGGGCGGTGCAATAATAAATGTAACAATGCCTCTTGAAGGCGATTGCAGCGACGATACATTCAAAGTATTCGTGTTTGGTTCGGGCACGCTTAAGGCATACTGCGAAAACACAGACTCCACAGGACCAAAGTTCGACACAGAAAAGCTCTTTAATATGGATATGGATGTAACCCTTGCAAGCGACCTCGGTTACTATGCAGAATCAAAGTATGACGGCATTGATGCAATCATCTACAACGGTGACACATATCTTGGAAGAAAGACAAAGCACTTTGCATACATCGGTCTTCCCGAAGGTGCATCCGCTGAAAACCCCGTTCCCGCAGTTGTCTGCGTACACGGTGGCGGTGGAACAGCTTATGACGAATGGGTTAAGGTATGGAATGATGCAGGCTATGCGGCAATTTCAATGAATCTTAACGGACGTATCCCCACCCCCGAAATCACAGACGGCAACAATCAGCTCCGCCATATGTGGGCAGGTGCTACCCAAGATAACTACGGAGTAGTATCACCTGATGATGCAACATGGATGTACAGCGCAGTTACAGCGGCAATCGGTGCACACAACGTACTTCGTGAAATGCCCGAGATTGACAGCAGCAAAATCGGTATCACAGGCGTATCATGGGGCGGTGTTGTAACAAGTACAACAATCGGTGTTGACGACAGATTCGCATTTGCTATCCCCACATACGGTTGCGGTTTCCTTATGGAAAGTGAAACATATATGGGTAAAATTCTTCCCAGACAGGAAAAAATTTGGGATCCCTCAAACTTCTTCAAGAATGCTGATCTCCCCGTATTCTGGTTTAACGGTGAAAGAGATGCAAACTTCTCACTTACAAGCACAACAAAATCTTCACTTGCACTTGGCGATAATTCATACACTTCAATTGTTCCCGGCTTCGGTCACAGCCACTCGGCTACATGGCAGAGAAAAGAACCTATCGCATTTGCAGACAGCATTGTAAAGAATGGACCTGAACTTATCCGTGGTGAAGCAGTACAGGAAGGCTCAACTGTAACAGCAACAACAAACAGACCTGCAGTTAAGGCTGTTCTCCGTTACATTACAACAGACCTTTCATACACATCAACAACAAATGCTACTACTCTTAACTTCACATTTGCAGACTGCACAACAGCAGACAGTAATACAGATACATTCACATTTACACTTCCCGCAGGTACAAAGCACTACTATGTTACATTCACCGATGAATCCGGTCTTGCAACATCAACTGTACTTTACGAAGTGAAATAAGATACAAACAAAATTACGCCGACGGAATATCCGTCGGGGTAATTTTTATTTCATTTTATTCAGTTATAAATCCGTTATCACGGCAATATCTTATCATATCTGCCGCTATTCTTCCGCACATATTTCCTCCGAATCCGCCGGTCTTTTCACGCATTACGCATATTGCAACCTGTGGATTTTCTGCAGGTGCGAATCCGATAAACCAAGTATTATCGGGAATAGTGCCGTTAGTTGAAAGTTCCGCAGTACCGGTTTTTCCCGCAACAGTTATTCCACTTACCTGTGCTGCAGTACCCGTACCTGTCTCTACGCTGGCTATCATTCCGTCTGTAACAAACGATGCTGTGCTCGGCTTCATTACATCTGACAACACTTCAGGAGTTGCTTCATACAACACTTCACCATTGCTGTAAGTTGCAGATTCTACAAGGTAGGGTTTCATCAACGTACCGTCATTTGCTACCGCTGACGCTACCATAGCCATATGAAGAGGTGTAACCTCCGCCACGCCTTGTCCATAAGCTGTTGCAGCAATTTCAACATTACTCATATTCTCAAAGTCAATTTTAGGGTCTGTAATCGGTATATCAAGCGTAAGCAAATCATCTTTTCCGAGGAAAAACTTTTCCGCAATTATCGGAATCTGGTTTTTTGTACCCGATTGCTGTGAAATCTTTGCAAAATACACATTACTTGATTTTTCAATAGCCGTTTTAAGTCCTATCTCGCCATTGGCTTTCTCGTCATAATTATATACCCATGTTCCGGCTACGTTAGCCTTTCCTTCATCAAGGATTATTGTTCTTCCCTCTCCTGCCTCCACCGCTGCAATAGCAGTTATAATCTTAAACACCGATCCGGGGACCTGCTTACTGCGGGTTGCACGTGAGTAGAAGGGGGTATCAGGGTCTTCACTATACTCTGTCCACTTTTCTTTAAGAACATCGGGGGACGGGTCGAAAGACGGGCTTGAGTACATACAATATATTTCTCCCGTAGTAGGATTCATTACAATAATACTGCCTCTCTTACTTCCGCTTGGTGCAGGATACTTATTCCCGTCAAGAAGCTCACTTGCATACTCCGTCATTCCGTAATCAAGAGTAAGTCCGAGACTTGCACCCTCCACAACATCCTTGTTATCTACATCTCTTACCTTATCTTCATCTTCAGGAAGGACCGCCATCAGTTTTTCATCCCAACGCCTTTCAAGATAGTCACTTCCTCCTGCGTAATCGCCACGGTAGAACCCTACTGTATGGGCAAACAGTTCCTTATACGGATACACTCTGTTCTGTCCTGCAACACCTGATGCACTGTCAATGGTTTCACTGTAGGCAAGCACATTGCCGTTTCTGTCATATATTTTACCGCGCAGAATCTTCTTTCTTGCCGCCTGTTCTTCCTGCAGGATTTCACCTTCAACCGCGCCGAGAAGCTCCTCCGACGGATAGACCATATTGAGCACCAGATTCGTCACCGAAACGAAAAAGAGAGAAAGTACTGCGACCATAACCACAATTATTCTCTTATTCAATTTCATCAGTAGTATCTCCCTTCACGCTGCTTATCGCCTGAAGCATTCCTATCGCAATAAACGTTGAAAACATACTGCTTCCCCCGTGACTTATAAACGGAAGAGTTATACCGGTAAGCGGTATCATACGTGTAACGCCACCGATTATAATAAAGGTCTGCACCCCAAGCATTGTACTGAGTCCGAAAGCTACCGCTTTATTGAATGAATTTGTTGTGCTGACTGCAATTTTAAACCCTCTGTACACAAGCACAAAATAAAGCAGAAGTACTGCGATTCCGCCAAGTATACCCATTTCTTTACATACAGCGGCAAATACATAGTCTGAAATTACCGTTTCAAACTCTTTTATATTAAAGTTAGCATTACCAAGACCTACACCCGTGAATCCGCCACGCTGAATTGCCGTAAGGGACTTTACAATGTAGTTACCACCCGCATCACGGGTTCCGAAAGGATCAAGCCAACCTTCAATTCTTGTTTCAAGATATGACGGCAGAATTTCAGGAAAAACAATCATTACAGTCAATGCCGTCAGCATAATAGCCGTGTTTACTATAAGAAGCACGCCATTTCTCTCGTATACAAACAAAAACGCGATGTATACTGCAAAAAGGAGAACTGCCGTTCCAAGTTCAGTCTGTGTAAAAAGGAATATTATATTGATATATGTAACCGCCGTAATGAGAAGAACACGTCTGCTTATAAAATGTGTCTCGGGATTAAAGTTGAAAGTGCTTGTAATTCTTGCACCCAGAGGCTTTTCCGAATCTTTTTTATCGTTATAAGACAGGATACCTGCAATAGTCATTACAAACAATATTTTTATAAATTCACTTGGCTGAAATGAAAACTCGCCTATGGGAAGCCAGTTTTTTGCCCCGTTAAGTTCTGTCTCCATAATTTCGGCTACAGCCAAAGTAATAACATACAGAGCAACCGATATTGCAAAATATATGTATACAAACTTTCTGAGTAATTTATAAAAAAGTCTGTACAAAAGTATTGTTATAAAAAAAAGTGCCACACCGCCAAGGTACATCTTCATATTATTGAAGCCGAAATTGACACCGAGGCTTGTAGTAATCATTATACCAACAGTAGAAAGCATCGTTGCAATAAGGAAAAGATATGTGTCACCCATACTGCACAGGTTTACAAGCAGATATACCACAAAACTGAGTACACACATTCCCACGCACATTATTATCATACGTTTATCCGCACTGCCGTCACTCATAAGAGTCCACATTCCCAGCAAATTAACACATATGAGCAGCAGTAACGGAAATAAACTTCTCAATCGTCTTTCCATAGTTTTATCACCGCACAATTATGATTTTTTTCCGGGACGGACAAAAAGGAAATTAGTCCTGCCCAAAGAAATCTTATCACCGTCAAGAAGCTCCACAGCCTTGTCCCCCAGAGGTCTTCCGTTAAGATACGTTCCGTTGGTACTGTCAAGATCTTCAAGATAAAACTTTCCTGACATTTTGAAAATTCTTGAGTTTTTCATAGAAAGATATTTGTCACCGATTATAATACTGCACTTTCTTCCTCTGCCGATAGTTTCATCATCAGATACTTCATAACTTTCTTCCACCATAAAGTCAAGTTCACGGCGCAGATTTATAAGCTTGAGATACGCACCTGCAAGCTCGCCCGTCTTTTTTCTGTACATAACACGGATATCCTTCGATATCATCCGTATTATAAGAAATATAAATATGTAAATCAATGCGACAAACACATAAGTTGAAACAGGAACTTCACTCATAGGTACACCTCCCTGACATTAACTCTTCCATACCGGAGACTTGGTTTCCTCATCCATATGATCGATTCGTTCAAAGGATTCTGTTGAATAGTCCATACCCTTTCTCTTAAGGGTTTTCTGACAGTATTTTTTAACAAAATGGTACACAACTGCAAACATAGGTACTGCACAAACCATACCCCATACACCGAAAAGTCCGCTACCCACAAGTATTGAAGCAAGTACCCAGAAGCTTGATATACCTGTAGTGCTTCCGAGAATTTTCGGACCGAGGATGTTTCCGTCAAACTGCTGAAGGAGAAGTATGATAACTATAAACTTAAGACAGTCTATCGGATTATCACACAGTATAAGAAGTGCACTTGGAATTGCACCTATGAAAGGACCGAAGAACGGGATAACATTTGTCACACCCACAACCACACTCACAAGTGCGCTGTAGTGAATACCGAATATTTCAAGAATTATAAAACACAATACTCCGATAATCATTGAGTCAAATATTTTACCGACAATAAAATTACCGAATTTCTCATGTGTAAGACGGAATACATCAATAATTCCGTTAGCTCTCTTAACAGGGAATACGCTGTAAAGAATCTGTTTTGACTGTGCCACAAACTTTTCTTTATCCTTAAGAACATATACAGACACTATTATTCCCACAAGAAGGTTGATAATCGTTCTTATAATACTGTAAACGCCATTTGAGATTTCAGCAAGAACAGTAGTGAAACTTGGTGCAGAGCTGATTGCTTTTGTTGCAATGTCAACAAAGTTGACTTCAAATTTAGCTACTGCATTTACAGCAAAATTATACGCCTCGGGATTTTCATCTTTGATTTTTACAAACCATTCAGTAACGCTTGTAGCATAACCGTCAATATGGCTGATAAGATCTTGGATACTTCCTATAATTTCCGGAAATACCAATGCAGACAATGCAAACAGTAATACAGCTATTACCGCCCAGGTAAGAACTATGGATATACCTCTGATTATCCCCTTTGTTTCACCGGAATACTTTCTTAAAAGCTTATCAATACAGGGCTTGACCAATGCATTCTCAATGAAGTTCATAAGCGGATTAAGAAGATATGCTATAATAAGGCCATAGGAAACAGGCTCAAGGCTGACAAAAATAAGCGCAAGCCCTCCCCATACAATCTCCCATCTCTGCAAAATAACAAAAAATAGTGCACTTGCAGCAAAAGCACAGAAAAGTGCTATAGCAAGGCATATATGTTTTTTCTCCCAGGGAAGTTTCATAATTCCGTATCCTTTCGTAAAAAAATCAAAAAATTACTACATATAATATATAACTATTTTTTTCTAATTACAAGTAAAACTGTAAAATTGTAACGTAAATGTCATTTTTTCATTATATAACAGTAAAATCATTCCCTGTTCCTTGACACAAATGCAAAAATGAGTTAAAATATATATAGTGGTTATTTTATATACTGATAGGAGGTGTGCACAATGGAAAAGCTTATTCTCGTAGTTGATGACGAAGCCCCCATTGTCGATATATTAAACTTTAATTTAACAAAATCAGGATACAAGGTTATTACCGCCTACGATGGCGAAGAAGGTTACAACCTTGCCATAAGCGAAAAACCCGACCTTATTCTGCTTGACGTTATGCTCCCCAAGATGGACGGATTTGAAGTATGCAGAAAAATCCGCGATAAGCAGCAAACTCCTATAATAATGCTTACTGCCCGTGACGAAGAAGTTGATAAGGTGCTCGGTCTTGAGCTTGGCGCGGACGACTATATGACAAAGCCTTTTTCTGTGCGTGAGCTTCTTGCAAGAGTAAAGGCCAACACACGTCGTACAGTTACCGAAACAGCTACTCAGGACGATACCGACACGCTGACATTCAACAACCTTTCAATAAATACAACACGTTATGAGGTTACAAAGAATTCGACTGTAATAGACCTTACTCTTCTTGAATTCGAACTTCTTAAGTTTCTTGCAATGCAACCCGGCAAGGTTTTCAACCGCGAAACACTTCTTGAAAACGTGTGGGGATATGAATATTTCGGTGACGTAAGAACCGTCGACGTAACTGTAAGACGTCTCAGAGAAAAAATTGAGGATAACCCCGCCTCCCCCACATTCATTATGACAAAGCGCGGTGTAGGTTACTATTTCAATAAATAAGGGTTGAAAATGCATGTTTAAGAGTATTCAGTGGAAAATAATAGCGATATTCCTTTTGCTGACCGTAAGCGTTATGATTCTGGTCGGCACGTTTTTGATGCAGAATATTTCCGCATATTACTATACTGATTTCAATAATTCCCTGGATTCTCACGTTTTTACCGATGATTTTGTATCCGAGCTTGACAGTGCTGTTGACTCGGAAGACGGTGTGAATAAAGTTCTTGACCTTTTAAAGATTTACTCTGTCAGAATGGGTATAGATTCTTTCAGAAACTACTATGTACTTGACAATTCGCTCAATGTCCTCGGCGGTTCTACAACAAGGCAGGAAAGCTTTGAGTCAACGCAGAATCTTCTGCTTGCAATGACCGGTGAAAGAGGCACTCTGACCGATAAAAGTTCTAGTGTGATGGACTATGCGCTTCCTCTTAACGATGGTGAATATATAATATATGTTACTGACTCAATGGAAGAAGTAAATGAAATCATCACGAATATGTTCATCAACATATTCTGGGCAATGCTCTTTGGTCTTCTTATCAGTCTTGTACTGGGATTTTTCCTTTCAAGAACGATTATTGCTCCTATTTCCACACTTCAGCACCGAAGCGAAAGCATGGCAGAGGGCGACTTTACACGAAAAATCGAAGTCCGTTCACGAGATGAAATCGGCAGACTTACCATTGCTTTCAATGAAATGGCAGCCAAAATCAATACAAGTGTGGCTGAAATTCAGGCAGAAAAAAACAAGGTCGAAGCAATTCTCATCAATATGACAGATGCCGTTGCCGCATACGACAACAACGGTGCACTTATACATATCAATCCTGCAGGTGAAAACCTTCTGGGCGAGCACCGTGACTGCAGTTTTGATGACCTTTTTGAAATACTGGACGCAAATATTTCCCTTTATCGAATCCTCTACCTTGACTCTGAAGAAACGATAGAACGGGATATTGAATTTCACGGAAAAAGTCTTAAAGCATACTTCGCACCCTTCAACACAGAGCATTCTGTAACAGCGGGAGTAGTGGTAGTTTTCCAGGATATTACAAGAAGGCAGATGCTTGATAATGCACGTCGTGAATTTGTTGCAAACGTATCGCACGAGCTTCGTACCCCCCTTACCACGATAAAAACCTATGCAGAAACCATAAGCGATATGGGCGAAGACAGTGCAGACCCCTCTGTACGTCGTTTTGTCAAGGTTATTGAAAACGAAGCAGACAGAATGACACGTCTTGTAAAAGACCTTCTTACACTTTCACAGCTTGACAGCTCCAAACAGATTGAAAGAAGAAAGCTTTTTGATATTGCAGAGCTTGTTTCATCCGTATCGGAAAAACTCAGTATTTCTGCAAAAACAACGGGACATTTGTTCAAAACAGATATTGATATGCCCTCGCCTACCTGCTATGGCGAGCCTGATGCAATTGAACAGGTGCTTACAAATATCATTTCCAACTCAATTAAATACACTCCCGGCGGTGGTAAGATTTCCATTACCTGCCACGGAGATTTTACAAATGCCTATATTACAGTAAAAGACAATGGTATAGGTATTCCGGAAAGTGATCTTCCCAGAATTTTCGAAAGATTTTACAGAGTTGACAAAGCCCGCAGTCGCCAGAGTGGCGGCACAGGACTTGGTCTTGCTATTGCAAAAGAGATTATAGAAAGACACAATGGTACAATTGAAATAGAAAGCCCCGGACAGAAGGGAACAATCGTTAAAATAGTGCTTCCGTTATACGATAGTGAAAAGTAATATATTGTTAAGCCTGTTGTAACACCGTTGTAACATATATAGTGTATACTATAGTTGAACAGATAAGATTTTTTATATAAGGGTGTATTTTTATGAAAAAGCTCACAGCTTTAATTATAGCATTAATATTGACTTTCAGCGCTTTAAGTGCATTTGCAGCTAACCCGTCATCGTTTTCTCCCGATGCACGCGGAACTACAGACAATCTCATTGTTGTGAAGAAGCCTGACACTAAAAACTCTGCAACACTCAAGAAGACCTATGGTGTTACAGGTACAGGTAAGAATGGAGTTAAAGTTGCATACTACAAATTCAACGGTACTTCTTATGTAATGCTCAGAGATGCAAACGGTGAATCTGCACAGACTACAATCGGTAATGCCGGCGTATTTTATAAGCAGGTTGCTCTTGCAGAAGGACACAATATGTTTGCAGTACGTGCAGAGGCACATGATGGTACATATCAGATTGTTTATTTTGATATAAACGTTCTTAGTCAGAGTATTCTTAATAATACAAACGGTTTTTCAAACGGAATACAGACTTTGTATAACGGTTGGATGAACTGACAATTATGTTTTGAGGTTTTAAAGGCTTCAGGCAGTAGCCTGAAGCCTTTGTTGTAATCATTGATTTTGAAAGGGGTGATGTTCTTGCTGAAAGAGAGGCTTAAAAGTTCCGCCATACTTATCCTCATCGTCAACTTAATATTTCTGACGTCTAACCTGTGGTTTTTCAGTCAGAACAACCCTCTTGGAACTGAAATTATGCATTACATACGCAATATTCCGATTATTGAAAAGTTATTCCCCTTCACTCCGGAGTACAGTATTTCAAAGGAAAATCTTTCTCGTCCGAGAAAATTTCTTATCAACGACGGTTCATTGTGGATGGCATACTACAATACGGATATCGGTTTCTCCCCCATTGACAGCCGAACAAGAGAAATTATAACAGGTTTTCTTAACGGGGATGTGGAAGATACAAAAAAAATTGATAACTCCATCTGGGAGGCAGGTCTTGAATCTGTAAGTATATATGTGGAATATCCCGTGGCATTCTCAACGGAAATGTTCTGCCGTATTATGGGCGTTGACACTAAAAATGCGCCTACCGAAATAGGCTCGCTGCGTGAACTTATTATTCTTCCGTCAAGCAATGAAACAAACATATGTATTCTTGTTAAAGATGCTTCAAAGGAAAATTCAATTTATGCGTATATATTAAACGACTCTCATTCTCTTCCTGCCCATGACCTTGCAGTATATGCAAGTAACGATGTTTACTATGAGCCTATGTTCAGTACAGGACTTGAGCTTAATTCGGAAAATGTGTCCCTCTCACCCCTTGTTCTTTTTTCTGATTCACAGCCTGAAACAAAGATTCTTGAAGCTAAAAGTCTGCTTAACAGAAACACAAACGCTGCACTTCTTGAAGGATTTTCTTTCAATACAGTTGCAGTAAATCCCTACGAAGACAGCGACGGTGCACTTAATTATATTGCAAACTATGCTTCCGCGAAAATTTATCCCGACTCTGTTTTTGAATATTCTGCAATCGAAACAAACAAGGGAATTCTTCTTGACGAAAGCGGAGATGCGTACAACGTACTCAATGCATCCATTGACTTTGCGGAAAGAACCTGGTCAACGGTTTCCGATAAACCGCTCAGTATACTTGTTTCAAGCAATCTTGCAGATTACGACGAATCAAAGCCTTACACATTCAGATTCGATTATTACGAAAGCGGCAGACCTGTCGAGGTTAACCTTCCCGCAGCTTATGGACATCCGCGTATGGAGTGTGCCATAGAAATGACGGTTCATCACGGCAGACTGATTTCCTACAAGCAGTATATGCGTTCCTATAGTGCAACATCTTCAAAGCCTCTCTCCGAGCCGTTTGTCACAGCACTTGACGGATTTGTCCACATACTGGACAGCACTTATACGTCACCTGTTACAGTAAACGATATTTATATCGGATATATTGACTCCGGAAAAGAAGATGAAATCTATGCAAAATGGCTTGCAAAAACTTCTGACGGAAAAATATACAGCTATTCCCCTGAATCGGAGGTGATTGTTGATGAATTGGAGTAAAATCAAAAGTATTATGATTTTTTTCCTTGTGGCAATGAATCTGTTTATAGCGGCATTTATTGCATTCACAACATACCGGAATTCAGCAGTTCCAGACAAGGTCATAGAGGCTTCTGTTAAAATCCTGAAGCGAGACGGATTTTCATGCGATAAAAAGATTATTCCGAAAGCATCCTATGTTCTTCCTGTGCTTGACACCACATTCTATTCCGCCAGCGACTTATCAAAGATGTTTTTCGGCAAGCAGGTTCCTTTCAGGACAGAGGAAAACTCCCTGGTTGCAGATTACAATGATTCAACGCTTACCGTTTCAGATAATCACTTCGTTTTTAAAACGGGAAATTCCCCCGATACTTCACATTCTGCATCAAAAATAAAATCAGTCCTTAAAGATACAGGACTTAATATGGATGGTGCAGTATACGACGAAAAAGAACGCTGTTTTTACAGAATGTATAAGGGAACAAACTTATTTAATATGTACATCAAGGCAGAGCTTGACAGTAGCGGCAACATTTGTGAAATTTCCGCAATGTGGCCCGGCAAGCTTATTATCAGAGAAGAAAAGGAACTGACCTTTGTTACAAGCGTTACAAAGCTTAAAGACATATTTCCCGACGGAGGGACGATCACGCTCATAGAAAAGGGCTATTCGCTCAAGCCACTCGGAAATGAAAAATATCTTTTCACTCCTGCCTGGAGAGTAAAGGTAGATGGAGAGCTTAAAATTATTGAATAAAAAAGCAGGCTGAACCTTCACCCATTTCGCGTCCGAACTAAATTAAAAGCTATAAATCGTTGCTCACGACAGAAAATGCAAATTCCTATACGGTAAAAAAAGTCGCGTAATACGCCAGTATTACGCGACTTTTTTATTTAACATTGCTATTATTTAAGGAGCTTTTCCTGTTCTTTCTGAATATCGTCATATGCTGAAAGAATGGGAGCAACCTGTTCGCCCTTCAATCTTGCAAGATAGTTCTTGGTAATTTTGAATATAGTGCCTGAAAGAACTACAAGACCGATAAGGTTGGGGATTGCCATAAGACCATTGAATGTATCTGAAATATCCCATGCAAGAGAAAGATCCATTGTAGCACCAACGATAATGAAACATACAAAGATCACTTTATATACTACTGTGGTAATCTTACCAAAAAGGAACTCACATGATTTTGAACCATATACAAACCAACCGATTACAGTTGAGAATGCAAAGAAGAATATAGCAATTGTTGCAAACCATCCACCAATATTACCGAAAGAAGCTTTAAATGCTTCTGTTACAAGAACGGATGCCTTGTCAGCTGTAAAGCCTGTAGCAACAAGACCTGTTGAAAGGTCAATAGCACCTGATGTAAGGATAATAAGTGCAGAGAAGCTACAAATTACGATAGTATCAACGAATACTTCAAATACACCCCACATACCCTGCTTAACAGGTTCCTTAACGTCTGCCGCAGAGTGAACAAGTGCTGAAGAACCCATACCTGCTTCGTTTGAGAAAACACCACGTGCGATACCACTCTTGGCAACCTTTGAAATAACAACACCAATTGCACCGCCTGCAACAGCATCAAAACCGAATGCGCCCTTGAATATAGCTGTGAAAGCATTACCAAGCTCTGTAAAATTAACACCAAGAATGATGATACCACCGATTATGTAGAAGATTGACATAAAGGGAACTACTTTTTCTGTTACAGAACCAATAGCCTTAAGTCCACCTGCTGCCATAATTGCCATAAGTACAAGAAGAACGCCGCCTGTTACGAGAACCGGAACGCTGAAAGTAGCTTCGAAGTTAGCTGCAATTGTGTTAATCTGGCTCATATTACCGATACCGAATGATGCGATAATACAGAACAAAGCAAAAAGAACACCAAGTATCTTACCGATAGTTTTGAGGCCCTTCTTACCGGAGAAGCCCTCTTCAAGGTAAACCATTGCACCGCCTAACCAGTCGCCGTTCAATGTTTTCTTACGATAATAGATACCAAGAACAATTTCTGAATACTTTGTAATCATACCGAAGAATGCCGCAAACCACATCCAGAAAACTGCACCGGGACCACCTGCTGCAATCGCTGTTGCAACACCAACAACATTACCTACACCAACTGTACCGCCAAGAGCTGTACAAAGAGCCTGGAAAGAAGATATTGATTTGGAACCATTTTCTTTCTTTTCTTTTTTACTCAAAAGTGTACCGAAAGTATTCTTCATCCAGAGACCGATTTTTCCAACCTGGAAAAACTTGAGCCCAAAGGTAAGGAAAATACCTGTACCTACCAGGAATATGAGCATCACGGGACCCCATACCCAGCTGTTAACTGCGCCATTGATACTTTCAACGGCTTTTAAAAATTTGTCCATTGTTTGTTACCTCCAAATATAAATAAATTAATTTTTTCACAAATAAAATAGCCACCTGTATTTCAAGGTAGCTCCGGTTTTTTCACACAGATACCATACCGTTGCATAACAATAGCAAAGATATAGTATTTATGCTCCGTCCTTTTGCCTGAGAGATTCGGTCTGTTAGACCTTGCACCTTCGGCACCCTTTTGCTTCCTTATATATAAGGAGCGGACTTCTCCGGAGCGCTATCAGCGTACAGTCCTTTGTTCCTGAGAGTGTTACTCCTTCGGAAGGCATATCGCCTTTTCCTGCACACTTCGCTTAGCCTTTATTCATTTCCAAGCCATTATACACTATTTTACAGCATATGTCAACATTTTTCTTTGCTTTCCAATAAATACGTTGACAAATGCTCCCTAAATCGGTATAATATAATGGTTATAATATGTAATTATATTTTTAAAGGATGATGATTAATGCATTGGTCAGAAGAAATCGCACAGCGAATTATAGAGCGTAACCCGAATAAGGAAGAGTATGTCTGCGCTGCAGGTATCAGTCCCTCGGGTTCTATTCATATCGGTAATTTCCGTGATATTGCAACAAGCTACTTTGTTGTAAGAGCACTTCGCAAGATGGGCAAAAAGGCAAAGCTTCTTTTCTCATGGGATGAATTTGACAGGCTTCGTAAGGTTCCCGTAAACGTTGCAAAGGTACGTGACGACTTTGAGCAGCACATCGGCAAACCCTACGCTGATGTTGAAAACCCCTTTGCTGACTGTCCCGAAATCAAAACTTATGCAGAGTATTTCGAAAAGGAATTTGAGGAATCAATCGTTAAGTTTGGTATCGAGATGGACTACCGCCATCAGGCAGAAATGTACAGAAGCGGTAAGTACGTGGAGCACGTACTCCATTCACTCCGTAAGCGTGGCGAGATTTTCGATATTCTCGACTCACACCGTACACAGGAAGCACAGCCCGGAGAACGTGAAGCTTACTATCCTGTAAGCATCTACTGCCCCATCTGCGGAAAAGATACTACAAAGATTCATTCACTTTCAGACGACTGCACAGTTGCAGAATTCTCTTGCGAATGCGGTCATACAGGAAGTTTTGACTTTACAAAGGATTTCAACTGCAAGCTTGCATGGAAGATTGACTGGCCTATGCGCTGGATGTATGAAGGCGTAGACTTTGAACCCGGTGGTAAGGACCACGCGGCAAAGAACGGCAGTTATGATACAAGTAAGGATATTGCAAAGGCTATTTTCGGATATGAGCCTCCCCTGTTCCAGGGTTATGAATTCATCGGTATCAAGGGTACAACAGGTAAAATGTCAGGTTCTTCAGGTCTTAACCTTACTCCCGATACACTTCTTAAGCTTTATCAGCCCGAAGTTATTTTGTGGCTTTACTCAAAGACAGAGCCTCTTAAGGCGTTCGATTTCTGCTTCGACGACGGTATTCTCCGTCAGTATTTCGAATTTGACAAGATGCAGACTGCATTTGAGGACGGTACTGCTGACGAGCATACACAGGGCATTATGTTTAACACTACTGTTGAAGGAAGAAAGCCTTCTACAGTTCCCATGAGCCTTCTTGTTCAGCTCGGTTCTGTTGTTAACTTCAACGTACCTATGCTTGAAATTGTATTTGAAAAGATTGGCACTCCCTATAAGTATGAGGACTTCGCAGACAGACTTGAGAGAGCTAAATACTGGCTTGAACAATGTTCTCCCGAAAGTGTGAACAGACTTCGCACATACCGCAACTGGGAGCTTTACAACTCATTCACAGAAGAAGAAAAGAAGGAAATCCAGCTTCTTTGCGATTTCCTTAAGACAGACGGTTATACACTTGACGACCTTAATGCAGAGCTTTACGCTATTCCCAAGAAAATCTTCGGCGAAGATATGGATCCCAAAGCACTTAAAGGCGTTCAGGGTGACTTCTTCAAGAATGTATACAAGCTTATAATTGATAAGGAACGCGGACCGAGACTTTACCTCTTCCTCTTCGCAGTTGATAAGGAAAGCTATCTCGGACTTCTCGACTTCTCTACTCCTATGACAGAGATTGAAAAGAATCCTCCCAAGGAAGAAGAGCCCGAGGAAGTAGTAGAAGAAAAAGTTTACGGTGAACCCGATCCCGTTCAGCCTATCAAGGAAGAAATTGATATTGACCTTTTCTCAAAGATAGACCTTCGTGTATGTAAGATTGTTAAGGTTAACGACATCCGTAAGTCTAACAACTGCCTTAAGCTTACACTTTTTGACGGTCTCGATGAAAGAGTAATCGTATCAAGCATCAAGCACGACTACAAGCCTGAAGAGCTTGTTGGTAAGAAGATTATCGTTGTTGCAAACCTTGCCAGTGCTCGCTTCAGCGGTGTAACAAGTAACGGTATGCTTCTTGCAGGTACAAACAATGCTTGCGGTTGTAAGGTAATCTTTGTAGATGACAGTATACCTGAAGGCACACCCATTTGCTAAAATTGGAGATGTTAAAAACGTCCTGAACGCAAAAGGCGAAAAATAAATTATATTAAAAAGTGCTAAAAGCCTTAATCCATTGATTATTGTTGAAAGACCGCAATAAAGCGGTCTTTCTTTTTTATGCCTTTTGCTACTAACAAACTTCACCTCTCGACGTACCTATGTACGCCTTCGGGTTCCCTTCGGTTCAGTTTGTCAGTTCAGACCGTTTTTTCCTATCTCCTACTCCGATGTTAAAAGCGTCCTGAACGCAAAAGGCGAAAAATAAATTATATTGAAAAGTGCTAAAAGCCTTAATCCATTGATTATTGTTGAAAGACCGCAACAAAGCGGTCTTTCTTTTTTATGCCTTTTGCTACTAACAAACTTCACCTCTCGGCGTATCTATATACGCCTTCGGGTAACCCACTTCGTGGTTCAGTTCTTCCATTCTGAACGCTTTTTCCTATCTCCTACTCCGATGTTAAAAGCGTCCTGAACGCAAAAGCAGCGTGCCGCTTCACCCTTGTCGCGTCCCAACTGAATCTAAAACAAAAAGGAATGTTGAATTTTTTCAACATTCCTTTTCTATTTTCCATTTATTATATTTTCAAAAGACAATTTCCGTCAGGTTTCATAGAAGTGTCTTATAATCAGTTGTTTTTCCGGTACAACAAACCAATCGCCATACATATCACGCACAATGCAAGAAGCAACATAAATACACTTTGCCAACCCATATTATCTGCAATCATACCAAGTCCGTAGGAGCTAATCGTACTTCCGAGGTAGCAAAATCCATTCAGTATTCCCGCTATTTTTCCGGGGTTTATCTTATCACGCATTTTTAACGGAGCAATAGATGTAACCACGTTATTGACGCTGTGCATCAGGCACTGCACTATGCCGAAGCACACAATCATCATAACGGCACTATGACTGCCAAGGGTCATAATACCCACAATAATAAGTGCGGAAGTTACAAAAAATACAGCCGACATTTTCACAAAATCTTTTATGTATTTATTAAGTCTGACAGCAACTATTGCACCGAATGTTCCTAAAAGCGGAAGCACAACAGATGAAAAAATTGCCACTTCATCCTTCATATTGTATTCTTCTGTCAAGATTGCAGGAACCCAGGTGCCGAGCCCATCCTTTACAAGATTATTGATAACCGCAAAAAATGCAAGCACCGCGAGCATCACAAAAATAGTTTTTATTCCACCGGAATTTTTCTGTTCTTCCTGCTTTTCCTCTGCAATCTGTTTCTGTCCCGGTCTAAAAAGAATACTCCAGATTGCCCCGATTAAAGTCATCATAACTGCGGCAAACACAAACATTATGCGGTAATTTCCCAGCCACACAAAAAACGCACTGCTTCCGTAGGCAAACATCGTTCCTGCCGTTGCCGATGTGCCCATAATCACAAGTGCCCGTGTAAGATTGTTACTGTCAAGATAATTGCCAAGAATATTAATTATTGATGACCATAAAAACGCCTGCAGGAAGCCGTTTACAAGCCACATATATTTAAAGAAATGAAAGGGTACCACAGTCGCAAGCAGATTTAAAACGGATGATAATAAAAGAACTATTGGAAAAAGATATTTTTTATTGTACCTTGCACAGAACATTCCGTTTACCACCTGCCCTATTCCGTAAGCAAAAAAGAAACAGGTTGTCACAATTCCTGCTTGTGCGTGATTTATGTGAAAATCTTCCATAATAAGGCTTATATTTGCATTGTAACTGTATCTTCCGAGATATGCAAATGTATATACAAGCCAGCACAAAACTATTATTGTATTCTGCGAGCATTTTCTCTTCGTTTCTTTCATAAAAAATCATCCTTCCCAGAATTTGATTCTATCACAGATAAATACCATTTTCAAGAAAAATGAATAAATATTTTCTTCCGTGAAAAAATAACCAAAATCAGTTTTGTGAGGGGCATTATGAGATTTTCTGACTTATTTTTATACAGAAATACTTCCGTGGAAAGCTTTCAACTTGAAAATTCCCAAAAGGAGAAAAGCTATTCTGTGCAAAAGAATCACGGAGGACCGCTTCTTTACGGCAACTTTAAAAAGGATGTTTGTCTTTTAAAAGAAGAGCTTTCCGAAGGAAAAAGCGGTGATATCAAATTCCGCGAATTCAGCATAAGAATCAATGACTGCGACCACGATGCAGTCATGTTTTTTGTGGACGGACTTGTAAACAAGCAGATTATAAATGACTTTCTTTTAAAGCCTCTGATGCTTAAAAGCCGTGAACTGAATATAAAAAGCTTCAAAGATATTGATAAAGTCCTTCTTCCCCAGACGGAAACAAAAAAAACCAATATCCTCGGAGAAATACTGTTTGATATTAATTTCGGAAGTGCAATACTTCTTGTTGATGGGATAAAAGAGGCTTTTTGTATTGATGCCAAGGGTTGGGACCACAAGGGCATTGACTCCCCGAAAACAGAGAGAATCATCCGGGGACCAAATGATTCTTTTTCCGAACAATTACGTGAAAACACAGCGCTTATCCGCCATATAATCCGCAACAAAAGCCTTATCAGCAAGGAGTACAAAATCGGCAAAATCAGCCAGACCCCCGTGTCGGTTATGTACATTGAAAACATAACAAACGAAGCCCTTCTTAAAGAAACTCTCCGCAGAATTGAAAGCATTGATGTTGACTACATTTTTTCCACGGCAGAACTTGAACAGCTTCTTGAGGACAAATCTGTTACCACACTTCCCCAGTTTTTATCAACAGAAAGACCTGACCGTGCGGCAAGAGCACTTCTTGACGGCAGGATTGTAATTGTTGCCGACGGAACGCCATTTGTGCTTATTCTTCCCACAACTGTTTTCGAGCTTAACGAAGCGGCAGAGGATAATTATCTCCGTTTCCCTTACGTCAATATGATACGGATAATAAGATGGACGGCATTTATGCTGTCGCTACTGCTTCCGGGGCTTTATATCGCAGTTGTGAGCTACCATGCAGAGCTTCTTCCCACGGGAATACTGATGTCTATTGTGTCAAGCCGCGAGCCTGTACCGTTTCCCTCAATAGTGGAAATAATCATAATGGAAATCTCCCTTGAAATTATCCGTGAAGCAAGTATCCGTGTGCCCGAAGCAAGCGGAAGCACTTTAAGTATCGTTGGTGCATTGATACTTGGGCAAGCGGCAGTAAGTGCAGGAATCGTCAGTCCGATTCTTATAATTATCGTTTCAATCACCGCAATCGGCTCATTTGCAACTCCCAATTATTATCTGGGATTATCCGCGAGAATACTTCGGTTTGCATATATCTTTCTTGGGCAAGCGGCAGGATTTCTCGGAATAACGGCAGGACTGTTTGTAAATGTACTTTTATGGACAAACACCAAATCAATGGGTGTACCAATGGCGTCACCCATTGCCCCTGTTACAAAAAGCGGAATGCCGTCGGCACTTTTTATGCCGCCTGTATGGAAACAGTCTCATCGTGACGATTATGTAAATCCCAAACGCAAATTCCGTCAGGCAAAAGTTTCAAGAAAATGGAGGGAATAAAAATGCATACAAAAAAATCTGCATTAAGCATCGCAATACTGTGTTCCTGTGCAATTCTTTCCAAATATCTTGTAATTCTTCCTGAATATATGGTGAAATATGTAGGCAATGCCGCATGGATTGACGTTTTTTTAAAATGCATTCTGGCAACGATTTCCCTTGTAATCATTCTCGCTCTTTATAAGCCATTTACTCCTATGACATTGAGCGATATAACATTCTCATTTCTCGGAAAAACTACGGGTGTTATTTTTAACTACATCTACATTACCGCATTCACGATTTTTAACGCCGTTCTTTTAAGGCTTCTTACCGAGGCTTTAAGCACGGTTATCGCCACAACTGCTCCCGATGAATTTTTTGCACTTTTTATCCTCATCCCCGTATTTATAGCGGCATACTGCGGCACAGGGCCCACAAGAAATCTGTGTCTTATAATATTTCCTTTTGTTATTATAACTCTTTTCACCGTATGTCTTGCGCTTCTTCCCCATTATCGTATAGAAAACATTATGCCAATCTTCGGAGCAGATAAAGGAAAACTCCTTGACGGAATTTTTACCAAGCATTTTGGTTTTACGGAAACGGTGCTTCTCTTTTTCTTTGCACCGAGACTTGGGAATTTCAAAGAAATAAAAAAGTCAGCAATAATTACCTTCGTAATTATTACGGTTGTTTCCTCTCTTTTCACACTTGCATACTGTCTTACGGTACCGTACCCTGCATCAAAAGACTTCTTCCTGCCATTTTACCAAATGACAAGAATGATAAAATCAGGGGCATTTCTCCAGAGGCTTGAACCGATTGTAGTATTTGTGTGGACAAGCTTTGTAATGTGCAGTATGAGTGTTTTAATCGCAGTCACAGCAAGGCTTGCATCCTACACTTCACCAACAGAAGTCAAAAAATCCTTTACCCCCGTAATCACTATAATCACATTTTTTATTTCTATGCTTCCGAAAAGTGAAGCATCGGCTTTTACCATTTACGAAAAGCTTATAAATATGAGCACGCTACTTTTCCCCACACTGCCCTTTATTATACTTGTAATAGCAAGAATCGTAAGAAGGAGAAGGTTATCCCGATGAAAAAAGTCATAGCAATAATTTTATGCATCGCTCTTATTTCAGGCGGTTGCGGATATGGCGATGATGTTGATAATCAGGCGTTTGTAATTGCAATAGGAATTGACAAAGGAAAAAGCTACCCTCTTCGCATGACTTTCGTATTTGCAAATCCTTCGGGGAACAGTTCGGGCGAAGAGAAATCCCCTTCATCCCCCAGTCCGGATACTGTTACGGTGGAAGCACCTACACCCTTTTCAGCTGTACGCAAGCTTGATGCAATAAAAAGCAAGAACATCAATCTCACACATACGAAAATCGTAATTTTCTCCGAAGAAATCGCAAAGGAAGGCATCGGAGATTTTTTGTCGGGATTTGCTTCATCACGGGATTTCCGCCCTAACACTTATGTGTGCATATCAAAAGGAAGCAGCGAAAAATATCTGAACAGCGTTAAGCCGTCTCAGGAGGAATTTATCGAAAAATACTACGACCACATTATGCAGAAAGTTGCCGCCAACAAAGTTAACGAGGCGTATCTTTACTACCTCTTTTTTAATGTTTCGGACTCTTACAGCGGAAGCCTTGTGCCACTTGTGGGAGTAAACGAAAACACGCTTCCCGAAATGCCCGCTCCTCTTTATACCGATAGTGATGACTTTTCTTATGAAGCTCGCGCAGGGGAAATTATACGAACGGCTTCAAACGAAACGGAAATTCTCGGTTGTGCAATACTCCGAAATGACAAAATGGTAGGTACTCTCGGCAGCTTTCACACCGATTTATCGAGAATGATTTGCAATGAATATTATCCTCGCAATTACAGCCTTTCATATCCTGAAAGCACCGATTATGTAACAATCCGCCTTATTCAGCAAACAAAACCCGAGATAAAATCCGAAATAAAAAACGGTAATGCAAAAATTAACATTACCGTACCTGTCTCCATTGAATATGTGGATGCCGGTAAAATCGGAAACAGCAAAGAAAAATCAGATAAATTCTGCAGATTTCTTGAACACAAGCTTGATTTCGAATCGCAAAAGCTTCTTGCCGATGCACAGACAAAGCACAAAAGCGATTTTCTTGACACAGGAGCATCCTTAAAATCCCACTTTCCCGATTATACTGAATGGAAAAATTTCAACTGGGAAGAAAAATTTCCGTATGCAGACATCAACATTTCCTTCAAGGTTGTTTTTGCCGATTTTGAAGAAACGAACTAGAAAGGCGTATTATGAATATTTATAAATCCATCTTCGTATTACTTTTCATATGGTGCAGTATATACACAATATCTGCATCTGTATATAATTTAAAACGGCGTCACACCCTGTCGGGTGTAAACGCCGTTTTACTTCAGATTATTTCACTACTGTTGTGTATACTTTACCTCATCTGACTTTCTGTCCGCAATTAGCACAGAATACACTGCCTGCAGGTAATTTCTGTCCGCAATTACTGCAGAACATAAATTCCTGATTGAAATTATTTGCCTGAGGAGCTGCCTGAGGCTGTTCCTGCACGGGAACTTCAACAACTTCATTAATCGGTTCTTCTGCGGGAGCTTCCGGTTCACTTACAGTTTCACTTTCAACACCTGCAAGGTACTCCTCCATAGGTGCTGTCTCCGCTTCGGGAGCAACATTGTAATTTTCCTGAATTACCTGTTCCTGCACGGGAGCTTCTTCTACACCGCTACCGGCATCGTTATCACTACCGCACTTATCGCAGAATCTCTGATCCTTCATCATTTCCGCACCGCATACGCAGCACAGTTTCTTTGCCTTCTCACGTTTCTTTCTGATAGCTTTCTTTACTTTCGAAATAATAACAAAAATGAGAATCAGCAATACGATTATTCCGGCAGTTACAGAAATAAGAGCAACTCTGTGTCTGTACCACACTACCAAAGCAAAACTGTACCATTCACTTCCGGTAGCTTCTGCATCGACATGATCTTCTTCCGTTTCAATTGTAATCTGTCCGGATTTGCCAAGACGTGCTATCTTCCAGTCGTAGTCACCTTCAGGCATTGCTCCGAGAACAAAGTTACCTGAATCATCAAGAGAATGCGAGAACATATAACCATCTTCGTTATAGATATCAACAGTTTCACCGGAGAATTCTTCACCAAAGCTTACTGTCACATCGAATGACTCAATTTCAATCTTTTCAATTGAGCCTATGATAGCATCTGAAACTTCCTCCGCACTTTCAACCTCGGTATAAACACCACCGGTATCTGTTGCAATTTTTTCAAAGAAGCCTTCATCATCGCCACCGATTCCGATTGAATATACACACATAGCACTGTCATCGGGGTCGCCGAGAACTCTTGAATCCGAACTTTCAAGGTCAATACCGATATCGGCATTAAACAACGCCTCAATTACATCATCATATGTATATCCTGTAACAGGTTCGGGATCAAGCGGTGGTGCATCTCCGAGAATAATAATTATTTTCTGTGAACGGGGTCTCCAGTCAAGACCGAGAGCTGAATGAATACCTGAATAAACAGTTTCTTTCCAGTCACCGCCACTACCAAGGCTGAGAGCGTTAATTGCATCTACAATCGCGTCATTATCTGATGAGAAATTCAGCTGAACTTTTGACGGATAGTCAGAGTAGCCTGCTCTTTCAGGGAAATCTCTGTAGTCAACCAATGCAACTCTGTAGTCAGGAGTCTTTTCTGACAATTTGCCGAGAATATCTACCATATTTTCTTTTGCATTTTCTATATCGTCACCCATCGAACCGGTTGTATCAACAATAAAGCAAAGATCAAGACCGGATGTGGTATTTGATATAGGAGCCGCTTCACCGGTATTTGTCTTAAGAGCATATTCCACAACCTTCTTTGCATCAACCATACCGCTGAAGAAATCGTCACCGTGATAATATCTTCCGTTTGTCAGAGAAGTTACTATAATTTTAACTTCAGGACCCGACAGAGACGGATTAGCCGCAAATGCAAGACCTGCAACTGCAGTTACATGGGGAGCTGCCATTGATGTACCTGACTTTAAATCATATCCGTTGGCTGTAAGGCTGTATACGTTTACGCCCGGAGCCATTACGTCAACTCTTTCACCAACACATGAGAAAGGTGATTCCACATATTTTCTGTATTCAGAAGAAGCTGAATCTGTATTCAGTTGTACGGAACCTACTACAATAATTCTGTTCTTTACTTTTTCGTCTTCGATAAGAGAAAGGAAGTTATTGTACTTTGCTTCGGAATTACCTTTGTACTCATTCATCCAGAAGCGTAATCCGCGCTTTTCTGTAAAGCCGTACATTGAAGAGTCGTCCTCGTAATAATATGTGTCATTACTGTTACCGGCAGAGATACAGATAACAAAATCAGTACCACCGTTTTCTTCAATATCTGTTATAATTCTGCCAAGCATATTTCCTGCAAGTGATGCCTGACGTTCAAGATAATCAAGAGCTTTCTTGTTGCCCCTTGAAGCCGCAAATCCGAGAAGTCTGCCTGTGTTCTGGCTGATGTTAATAGCGCGTACGTCCTTATTAACAAGAGCCTTGATTGCTTTAACATACTCATAAGCAGAATAATACTGCGTTATGGTCTTGTTATTTCTTGTCTCGTACCTTATAGTGTTACTGCTGTATATGTTACCTTTTGTGCCGAGGATACCTGAAATACCTTTTCCGTTATCCCATGTTGCACCCATTGTACCTGCCACATGACAACCATGGTCGCCTGCTTTATCGGCAGACACATTCATCGCTTTTGTTGAAGAATATCCTGACTCGGTATCTATAGAAGTAAACAAAGCAGTCGTTTCGAGGTCTTCGTGGTCTGTTCTTACATATGTATCAATAAGACCTACATTTACTTCCTGAAGCTCGTCCATATACTCCCATGCACCGGGTGCATTTATAGCCTCAGTACCCCAGTTCTCGCCTTCGGGGTTATCTACATCCCAGTCAGCACCGTTCCACGGGTCATTGGGATAAACTTCGTCATCAGTTTCACAAGCAACGACGGGAACAAGATATGCATCTTCAACTCCCGTTTCATTACTGAGTTCTTCAGCAATGTCGTCAATCTCGTCTGCTTCCATCTGGGATGCAAACTTGAAATTGTAAATTCCGACATCCTCCATTTTGTCTGCGATCTCAGCATCGTATCTGTCTGCCAAACGCTCCATAGCTCTGGCATCAGTACCCTCTGCCGCAACTACTACGATTTCATTATTAACGAACAACAAGCCTGTTTCTTCGTCATAAGAAAAACGTTCTACCTCCTGAGCTATTTCTCTGTACATTTCCTCCGTTGTGACGATATCTTTTTCTTTTGTAAGTGTTATTGCCGCAGTCACTACTATGGCAGCAACTATTGCAACTATCAAAAGGATTGAAATCGTCCACTTGACCGCTTTTTTCATAGCAATTTTCATCTCCGTTTCTTGGAATTAAACATATTTTACCAAAATATGTCGTATTTTGTCAAGTACGCGGCCTCATTTATGCATTTTTCTGTTGCAGTTTCGCAATAAAAATGCTGCACTCCGATTAGAGGCTGTTGTTTCGTCAATTGTTGACAAACAAAAATCTTTGTGTTATAATGACTGCGTTAACCGGAAATCAAAACATTGCTTTGGTTAACATTTTTTGAGTAGAAACGGTTGTCAGACTTTTTTGTTCGGAGGATACATATGATTAATGACATAATTTCCGCCATCGGCAGTATATATGAACAGAGCAATATTTTCCGTGCATTTATATTCTCTGCCCTTGGTATTTTTACATTTCACGTGTGGTTTTACAGAATTCTCGGTTTCTTCTTTACCAGAAAGTTCAAGCCTACACAAAACAAGCATAAATATGCTGTTCTTATTGCGGCAAGAAACGAAGAATCTGTTATCGGAAATCTTCTTGACAGTATCGCACTTCAAGACTATCCGAAAGAGCTTGTTACAGTATTTGTTGTAGCCGATAACTGCACAGACAATACTGCAGGCATCGCAAGAGAAAAAGGTGCAATATGTTACGAAAGATTCAACACCTCTCAACGAACAAAGGGATTTGCACTGCAGTTTTTGTTTGAAAACATCCGCGATGATTATGGCATCGAGTCCTTTGACGGTTACTTCATATTTGACGCAGACAACCTTTTGAATGTTGACTACATCACAAGAATGAATGAAGCTTTTGATTCAGGTGAAAAGGTAATTACTTCCTACAGAAACACTAAAAACTTTGACGAAAACTGGATTGCATCAACCTATGCACTCCATTGGCTTCGTTCCATCCGTTTCAGACACAGGGCTCGCTCTGTTCTCCGTCTGGCAACAAACATTCAGGGTACAGGGTTCCTTTTTGCAAATGAACTTGTCCGTGATGGCTGGCACTATACTTCCCTTACAGAAGACCGTGCTTTTACAGCAGATGCCGTTGCCAAAGGATATATGATTTCCTACAATGATGCGGCAGAATTTTTTGATGAACAGCCTACAAGCATAAAGGTTGCATTACGTCAGAGAATCAGATGGTCCAAAGGTCATCTGATGGCATTTACCGAAACCGGTGGTTCTCTGTTTATGAATATTATTCTCGGAAACCGCTACCGTGACAAATCAAAAAAGCGTAAATTTTCCGAGGCTTTTATTGACGAAGTTAAAATCAGATGGGCTTCCTTTGATACATTGGCACAGCTTGTTCCTACAGCAGTAGTCAAGGTGGCATTGTGGCTTATTGTCACAATTTTCATTCACGCGTGCCTGCGTTATTCAACAGGGCTCGAAACACAATATATCTTCCGCGGAAACAATGAGCTTTCAAAGCTTTTGCGTTTTATCTGCGGAACAGGTTTTGCCGTAAGTGCAAATCCTGGAATTGTTGCCGCATTGCTTTCCATAACATTGGCAGTTGTGTGGAATGCTATAGGCAGAATCAATTATCATCTTAAGTCAACAATTGGCGCTGTATATTTATTTATTACTGAGCGTAAGCGAATTATTAAAATCCCATTTTATAAAAAAGTTCTCTACACATTCACTTGGCCTGTTTTCGATGCTATAGGAAGATGGACTACTTACTTTGCTTTGTTTATGAAAGTTGAGTGGAAACCTATTCCTCACACAAGCACAGTAACCATTCACCAGATTGAAAAATCAAAAGAGGAAGTTTTAAATGGAAAGCAATAATACATTTAAAGAGTTTTGGCATATTATTGTCAAAGAAAGAAGAAACATTTTATTTTTAGCTATGCCTTTTATGATTATGGATGCCTTTATCAAATTTTTGGCATCTGATGTCAGCTATTTTCAGTTTCAGACTATTATTCCCAACATTCTTTTTGCATTGATGTGGATAGGAATAATTGTAACGATTTCACGAAGTCTGAAAGGAAAAATCGGTCAGATATTTTACGCGGCTGTTTTTGTATTATTCTACGCACTCTTTCTGACTCACTATGTCTATTATCCTTATACAGGCTACTTTTTCAGTTTCAATCTGCTTCAGTCTGCCAGCGAGGGTAAGGCATATATATTGGACACTCTCAAAAGTGTTTCTTTTATCAGCTTTCTCGTGTGTGCACTCACATTGGCTTCGGGTATTCATGTAATTGTGAAGTTTCCGAAAGTGCAGCACAACCATCCTACAAGAATAACTGTTTTTCTTTCAGTTTTTATTATACTTCACACAATTACGCCCATTCTGCTCGGTCCTGCCAACTCTTCTCTCTCTTGGGACACCTGGCGTAATCCCCGTAACGTATATGAAAACTTTAACGATTCAAACAAATGTATAAAAATCTGCGGACTTTTTGAATATTCTTTCCGTGATTTTTATATGACATATCTGAAGCCGGAAGAGCCGGAGAATCCTGAAGAAATCAAATTCCTTGAAAGAACTTACAGCGAACAGACTCCTCATGCCGAAAATGACTACACCGGTATTTTCAAAGGAAAAAATGTTATTTTTCTTCAGCTTGAGGGTCTTGACAGCTGGCTTCTTAATGAAAAAGATACCCCAACAATATACGGAATGCTCAAAAATTCATTCAACTTTACTAACCACTATTCCTATTATACAGGCGGTGGTTCTACATTCAATTCCGAACTTGCAGTATCAACAGGATTTATTACTCCCATTTCCTATGTCCAGAACGCATATTCGTTCAATCAGAACTACTTCCCCTACTCTCTTCCCAATATGCTTAAAAAAGAGGGATATTCTGCAAATGCGTTCCATATGAATAATGGCGAGTATTATATGCGCGATATCAACTACCGCAACTGGGGATACGAAAATTATTACAGTCTGATGGATACTTCAAAGCATTACAGAGATGCATCCTATCAGCTTGACAGAGAATTGATTCTCAACGAAGACTTCTATGACAAAATGTTTAAGCAGGATGGTCCTTTTATGCATTATGTCATAACTTACACCCCGCATACGCCCTTCACGATAGACAGTAAGCTTGGTAAGCTTCTTGCAAAAAAATCAGCGGATGACGGTGTTAAAATCCCCGGTAACCTGTCCGAGGAAGAGGTTGCCAGACTGTATGCTTCGGAAACGGACTATATGGTAGAGCTACTCCTTAAAGCTTTAAAGGACAACAACCTTCTTGACGACACAATTATAGTAGCATATGCCGATCACTATCTGTACACGCTCAATGACAAAACCATACTTGACAAGTACAAAGAGACATCAGACAACAGAATCAACAGAACTCCGTTCTTTATCTGGAGCAACGGCATGGAAGGTACTGAAGTTATAAAAACAAATTCACAGCTTGACATTCTCCCCACAGTATTGAATATGCTTGGTATTGAATACTGTAATGAAAACTATGTCGGCAGCGATATAATGGATGTAGATTATAAAGGCTACGTATTTTTCAGCGATTACTCCTGGTTTGACGGCACGAATTATATCAATTACAGCGATAGTGTAAGCACGGAAACAATTGATAAGGTGTATCTTGATACAATGAACGACCAGATAAACAATATCATAAAGAAAAACGATCTGACGCTGAAGTATGACTTCTTCAGGAGAATCAAAGAACAACAATAGAGCTTCTTACAAGAAACGGTAACAGAAAGTCTGCTTACCGTTTCTGTGTTTATATGAAAGGAGATAGTAGAGTGAATCTGAATGGTGTAATTGACATAATTTTCTCTGTATGCGTCACAATTTTTGCATTATACGTTGCGGGTTACGTTGTAATCGGTATGTTTTTCACCAGAAAATTCAAGCCTGCAAAAAATTTTCACAAATACGCAATACTCATCGCTGCACGAAATGAAGAGACCGTTATAGGAAACCTTCTTGACAGTATAAAAAGGCAGGATTATCCGGCAGAAAATCTTACAGTCTTTGTTGTTGCAGACAATTGCACCGACAATACTGCGACTGTTGCCCGTGAAAAAGGTGCAATTTGTTACGAAAGATTCAATACGGCAGAAAGAACAAAGGGTTTTGCTTTACAATTTCTTTTTGAAAACATCAAAAACGATTACGGTATAGAAACTTTTGAGGGATACTTCATCTTTGACGCAGACAATCTTCTGAATGTTGATTATATAACACGAATGAACGAAGCATTTGACGAAGGCGAAAAAATCATTACTTCTTACCGAAACACTAAAAATTTTGATGAAAACTGGATTGCTTCAAATTATGCTCTGCATTGGCTCCGTTCAATCCGTTTCGGTCACAGGGCTCGTTCCGTACTGCATCTGGCAACAAACATTCAGGGAACAGGTTTCCTTTTTGCAAACGAGCTTGTCCGTGACGGGTGGCGCTTCACCTCCCTTACAGAAGACCGTGCATTTACTGCAGATGCCGTAGTAAAGGGTTATCCTATTACCTATAATGATGCGGCAGAATTTTACGATGAGCAACCTACAAAAATCAAAGTCGCCTTAAGGCAGAGACTCCGTTGGTCAAAGGGACATTTTATGGCGTTTTGCGAAACGGGATTCCCGCTTTTAAAAAAGATTTTTCTCGGAAGTTCATATAAATCAGATTCACAGTTTACTCCCAAAAAGAAAGGCTTTGCCGAGGAGATTCGTGTCAGAGTTGCCGCCCTTGACACTCTTGCAATGCTTGTTCCGGTGCATTTATTCACACTTGCATCCTGGCTTTTCACTTATGTGGCAGTACAGGCATTTCTGAGTTTTAACAATGGTATTGACGCACTTCCCCTTTTTACCGGAGAAAATTTCCTTTCAAAGGGTTTGTCAATCGTATTCAGAACCGGATTTGAAATAAGCAAAGACCCCGGCGTTGCAGCTGCTGTAATTACGATTCTTGTAGCAATATTCCACAACGCCATCAACAAAATCCGGTTTCATATACAATCAATGCTTGTGGCAGTCTATGTTTTTATCGTAGAAAGAAAGCGTATGATAAAAATGCCGTTTTACAAGAAAATCCTCTACACAATCACCTGGCCGTTTTTTGATGCTATCGGCAGATGGACATTATATGCCTGTGTGTTTATGAAAATCGAGTGGAAGCCTATTCCCCATACCAGCACAATCACAATTAATCAGATTGAAATTTCAAAAGACAGAATCACGAAAAACTGATGGTTTTTGGGTGCGAAGCAGTTTTAGAATAGATATTTTTGAGTTAAGACATAGCAATAAAAATCGCGTAATACTGACGTATTATGCGATTTTTTTGTGAAGTATTAACCGAAAAGAGCATTCTAAAACCAATTCATCTCTATGTGAACACCGCTTTACGCGTTTTTTTGTAAAGCATTAACCGAAAAGAGCATTCTAAAACCAATTTATCCCTATGTAAACACCGCTTTAGACATCAGTTTTTTCTACATTTTTCTACACATTTCTATTGCAAAACAAATACAAATGGTTTATAATGGAAGTACCTATATTATATATTGGAGGGAATATATATGACAAACGAAGAAATGTATTACGACGATGAAGATTACGGCACAGAAGAGGTTTCAGGCGAAGAGGATGTAGACCTTTGGTCTGTAGACGATGAATCAGACTTCGAAGCAGCAGATGCTTCTGACGATTCTTACGATATTTACGAAGAATTTGTAGATACCGACGGTGACGGAATCGCAGACTCATACTACGCTGATATAGACACAGATGGTGATGGTATTGCGGATATTACCGTTTTATCCTCTGACACCAACAATGATGGTTTGGTTGACTATGAGTTGTACGCAGAAGACCTTGACGGCGACGGAATTGCGGATATTCTTACCGAACAGATTGACACAAATCTTGACGGTTCAATGGATTATTCCGGTGTTTCTTTCTTCACCCCCAATGACGACGGAAGTGCAACTGTTACTTATGCTGAAGCAGCAGATCTTGACGGTGACGGCGTATATGATGAAGTTTCGTTCGGTTCTACAGAAGGAGAATCTCTCTTTATGGCTCCTTTGGAATTGGCAGAAGAGGAAACAGAATATACTACCGAAGAACCTGAATCAACCGAGTATACCGCCGAAGAGCCTGAAGCTACCGAGTATGTTACCGAAGAGCCTGAAGCTGAATCTTTCTCATATGATTCAGATGGCGACGGTATAGAAGATACTACTGTTACCGAAACAGATTATAATGGCGACGGTATCGTAGACGAAACACTTATTGAAACAGATATCGATGGCGACGGTAATGCCGATTACGCAAACTTATATGCCGATACAAACGGTGACGGTACTGTTGATTATACCGCATACAGCGAAGATATCAACAGTGATGGTGTTACCGACTACGTTTATGAAGAGGTAGACACGAACGGTGACGGTGCTGTTGACTATATTTATGAAGCAGGCGACCTTGATGCTGACGGCAATGTAGATTTCGCATATGAAGCTACCGATACTGATGGCGACGGTAATATTGACCACGCAATTTATGCCGAAGACTCAAACGCTGATGGAGTTGTTGACTACACTTACGAAGAAGCTGATACTAATGGAGACGGTGCTGTTGACTACATCTACGAGGAAGGCGACGTTGATGGCGACGGCAATTCAGACTACGCATATGAAGCTACCGATACTGATGGTGACGGTAATATTGATTACGCTTCCTATGTAGAAGATACTAACGGCGACGGCGTTGTTGACTATATTTACGAAGAAGCAGATACAAATGGTGATGGCGTTGTAGACCAGACCTATGAAGAACTTGATACTGATGGCGATGGTGTTACAGATTCTGTAGTTGTCACAGCAGATACCGACGGTGATGGTATTATTGATACTGCTGTAACTGACTACGATTCAAACGGTGACGGTGTTTCTGACTACAGCTCTGTTGAGCAGGACCTTGACGGTGACGGAAATGTTGACTACGCTTATCACGCACAGGACCTTAACGGGGACGGCAAGGCAGACGTTGTTTACGAAACACTTGACACAGATGGCGACGGCATTGCAGATTCTGCAGAAGCAAGAGTCATCGTTGAAGGCCCCGAAGGTGAAATGAAGGAATTCTTCGTTTCTGCACAGGATCTTGACGGTGATGGCACAACCGACAGTTTTGATATGGGCATACGCGAATCTGAAGGTGTTGATATGAACGTTATCGGTGGAGACGAACCTTCTGACTACGAAAGCACCGAAGACATCGAAGATACTGAATATACTGAAGATGTAGAGTATGAGGATACTGACGATACAGAAGAAATCGTTCTTCCTGAAATCGAGTATGACTCAAACGCTGAAAATGCAACATATTACGAAGACCTTGAACGATTTGATCCTTCAGAGGCAGATCCCGATATGGTAATCGGTGAGCCGGAAGAAGCAATGGACCTTTGGGAAAGTCAGGGCAACACAAACCGTTGTGCAATCTATGCACAGATGTTTGTTATCGAAGAATACACAGGTACTGATGTTGATATTGAAGAGCTTTGTGATGTTGCAGAAGAAAACGGTTGGTTTACCGAAGAAGGTGGCACATATACTAACTGCATGGACAAGCTTCTTGAATACTACGGAGTTCCTCACGAAACAACCTACGGAAACACAATCGATGACCTTGCTGAAGCGCTTGCTGACGGTGACAAGGTAATTGTATCTGTTGACGCAGATGAATATTGGACAGGTGATAACGACTACACCTATGCTCCCGATGGTATTGACCACGCTATTGAGGTTATAGGTATTGACAATTCAGATCCCGAAAACCCCATGGTTATCGTTAATGATTCAGGTGTTCCCGATGGTGCAGGCCTCGCAATTCCCATGGATGCATTCATTGATGCATGGGAAGATGGTAACTGCCAGATGACAGAATGTTTTGTAGGAGGTAACGAATAATGAAAAATTTTGATACAAATCAGTTTATGAAAGAATTTACAACAAGCGACTTTTATCTTAACTGCGGTATTCCGATGGGATATTCAGCAGGCATTCCTATGCTTGTTCAGAAAAACTCCACACTTTGCCTCCAGATTCCTTTCCTGAAGTACAAGGTTACAGGCGAAGTTGACAAAACACTTGTCTTCCCTATCAGATACATAATTACAGTTTCATTACCCGATAAAAAATGTATCGGTTTTGAAGATCTTAAGTACAATAGTGCTTTCAGAAAAGTAGATTTTAATGCACCTATCGGTTTTTTCAGACACGATGCAATCAAAACCTACTCAAGAAGCGAATATAAGGCTAAAAAGGCAGAGCTTTTCTCAATGTATGACAAGAGAATTTCTTCCATCCTTTCCGACAGCGAATACACAAAGGAAGATGCAAGAGTATTTTCTGACCTTCTCAACATTATGCTTGAGCCTTCGCTTAAGCCTATCTATAAGCTGCTTGCAAACAGCTTTTATACAAAACATTTAGTATAAAAGGAGCATTCCTATGTCAGACCGATTTACTTCAAGTTTTTTCAAATCAAATGCATCGCTTGATAACAATGCAGAAACAAAAAAGCCTGCTTTCACCAGCACATTCAAGACTGCTTCAAGCTTGTCAGCAGATGAGCCTGCACCCGCTCGCAGTTATGCAGAACCGGAAAAGGTTGCGCCTGTAAAGGCTGCACCGAAGGTTACGGAGCAAAAGAAAATTGCTCCTCAAGGCGGAGAAAACGTTCGAAAAGTTGTTTCCCCTGTTGCTGCTACAATCAAGCTTGATCCGACTCTTCTCGGCATTGCAAAGGAGGCTTCAAATGTTCTCAGCGACGAGAAATTTGCTCCTTTCAGGTCTGAAATTGAAGGTTTGACAAAGGAAGCCGATAAACACAAATTCACAGTTGCCGTTGTGGGCGAATTCAGTCGCGGAAAGAGTACATTTGTCAACAAACTTATCGGCAAGGAAATTCTTCCCGTTGCAAATATGCCCACAACAGCGATTCTTACAAGAATTCGCTATACTGCAGGAGCAGAGGGAATTACTGTTTTTGATGCACATAAGAAACAAAAACGTACTCTCCCCTTATCTGTTGATTCGTGGGAAGATTATATTGCAGACGATGAAGGTCACGACCCGAACGGGGTTGCATTCGTGGACATCAAATGTCCGTTACTTAAGAATGGTATTGAGATAGTTGATACTCCCGGTGCAGGTGACCTTGAGCTTAAGCGTACGAGAGTTATTGGTGATGCGCTTAAAAACAGCGACTGTGCAATCATTACAATCAGCGCTCTCTCTGCAATGAGTATGAGCGAAAAAGTATTCATTGAAGAGCGTCTTATCACAAAAAAGACACCCTTCCTTATGCTTATTATCACAAAACTTGACCAGGTAGATATCAATCAGAGAAGCGGAGTTATTGAATTTGTCAGACAGAAGCTCAAGATGTGGGAAATGGATAACATCTCTGTTTTTGTTCCTTACAACATTCCTATGCCTGACTCCACATATAGCGATATCATCGGTATGGACAAAATTGTTAATCAGATTAACACATGGATGAACGACTCTGACCGCAAGAACCTTACAGATCGTTGGTACGCACTCCAACTTAAGTCTTGTTTCCAGTCTGCGCTCAACACTATAAACGAACAGAAATGTATTGAGAGTGCAGGTTCTGACGAAGAAAAAACGCAGCTCATAGAACAGAAAACTCAAATGCTTCAGAAGGCTGATGAAATCTGGGATGAAGTAAAAATCAAAATGATTCAGAAGGCTGATGAATGTTATTCTCAATTTAATACAAAGGCGGAGGATTTAAAAAATTCTCTTACAGAAAAAATGCAGTACGAGTTGTCCCGCACAGGAGATCCTCATAGATGGTGGACGGAAGATTTTCCGTACAGGCTAAAGATTGAGATGACGAACTTCTCTTCATCCACGGAAAATATGATTTCCAAAACAGTTACAAAGGATGTCTCCTGGCTTAACTCTGTTCTTGAAAAGAACTTCAAGACAAGTGTCCTCTATACCCCCGAAGAGGTAACCGACAAGAATGCTTATACAAACTTTGATACACCCCCGGAAGACATTGCAAAAGATATGTCAAAAGAAAAACTGGTTAATAAAATCGGTTCCACAGCCTTTTCTTTGGGTACGACAGCGCTATTTGCAATTATAGGTTGGCCTACATTCGTTGCTACAATAGGACTTGGAACAGGCGGCCACATGGTAGCCGATGCAATATTCAAAAAGAAGATTGAAAGTCAGAAGCTTGCTCTCAAGGACGAAGTAGACAAGCGAGTTCCCGTCATAGTAGACAACGCTGTTTCTTACAGCGAAAGCAGAATCAAGAATATGTACAATACAATTCTGTCGGAAGCTACCAAACAGCAGGAAGGCTGGACACAGTCACAGAAGAAAGTTATCGAAAGTGCTCTTTCTTCCGCTACCGGCAGTTCTGACAGCAGTCTTCAGCCTATTTACGATAAGCTTTATGCTTTATGCACAAAACTTGATAGATTTAACTAAAAATTTAACCTATTTTTAATTTTTCAGGCATATAATATTACAGGAGGAGCCATGCATAACTTCAGCGGTAAAAATGATAAAATTAATACAGCTTTGATACCGGCGTCCTCACTTCAGGATCCATCCTTTCACAATCCGGGGTCTTTTGATACATCAAAAGATTCAAAGGCTTCAGGAACAACTATGGGGAAATTGCGTTCTTCTTTCAAGACTTCATCACCTGAAGAGAAGGTCAGCCGCCTCAAAGTCAACGGGCTGAAGAAAAAGGAAATCCCCCCTGCAGATACGCTCACAGGCGGAAAAAGTATTCTTCTTTCTCAGATAGATGATGACGCTGATGACGACACTTCACCGTATGCAATGTTCAGAAGGGACAAGAATCACCTTTCAAAGCTTCTTGACAGAGCCTCGGAGCTTATGTATGAGCTTGAAATGGAAAATCTGACACAGCAGTTAAAAGAAATGAGCAACAGAATACATAGCGAAACACTTAAGGTTCAGATTGTAGGTACGTTTAAAAACGGAAAATCTACATTCATCAACTCATTTCTCGGTAAAGAGGTCCTCCCTGCTCACGCACTCCCGTGTACTGCAGTCATTAACGAACTAAAATATGCCGAAACAAAAAAAGCTGTTATACATTTTAAAAATCCGCTTCCCGAAGAACTCCCGAATGAGATTCCGGCGGCAGCATTATCACACATAAAAAAGCATCCCGGCGGGAAAATACCGCCTATGGAGATACCCTACGATAAAATAGAGCAGTATGTGGTAATTCCTCTCGGTAAAGACCCCAAGGATATGATTCTTGAAAGTCCGTATGAGAAGGTTGAACTTTTCTGGCCTCTTGATTTACTCAAAAATGGTGTAGAAATCGTTGACTCACCCGGACTTAACGAGCACTCCACCAGAACAAAGGTTACAATGGACTTTATAAGCAAATCTGACGCGGTGATTTTTGTTCTGAATGCAACAACATTGTGTTCTATGGAGGAAATGAACTTTATTGAGCATAACCTTAAAGCACAGGGATTCAAGGATTTGTTCTTTGTTGTAAACAGATTTGATATGATTCCCGATAAAGAGAAAAATCGCATTATGAAATATGCGATCAGCAAATTACTGCCTTTTACAAGCTTTGGCGAAAAGGGTATTTTCTTCATATCTGCCCGTAACGCTCTTGAAGCTAAAAGCACGCACGATAAAGAAAAGCTTATTCATTCAGGGCTTCCCCGTTTTGAAGATTCTCTTTCTGATTTCCTTACAAAGAAGAAAGGTAATATGAAGCTTGTTCTTCCCGCACGCCAGCTTAATAAGTTCCTGAAATCCGAAACAATCGGTAAAATCATCCCCCGTCATCGCAGTATGCTTGACACGTCAGTGGATGACCTTAAAAAGAACTACAACAAAATGCTTCCCGTTCTGGATTCCCTTGAAAGAAAAAGACAGTTTTTGTACGACAAGACACTTCTTTCAATATCACAGTGCGGATACAAATTTGAATCTATGGTTTCAAATAATCTGTCAGGAACCATTGCTGATATCCCTATGTGGATTGATACTTTCATTCCCTCGCAGGACCTGGGTATTGTCCCCTCCAAACAGAAGCTTGAGTCGGTTTCCCAGGAAATTACTTCACATTTTGCAAGAAAAATGGAAGCGCATCAGACATATTGGCAGGAATCCGTACTTTTACCTGCAATCAAGGATAATTATTCTACAATATTCGATTCTGCAAAATCAGAAACCAACGTAATATTGGATGAGGCACAGCATGCTCTTGCCAGACTTTCAAAAGACCATACTGAGTCTTTAAGTTCAAAAAGAACTCTCAGCAGTGAAGTTTCATTTTTTGAAGCCCGCGGAAATGTTTCTTCCGCCACAAGGAAGCTTACCATGAATATAAGCGGACAAACTATGAATTCACTTCAGACTCTTTCAGGTGCAAGCATCTTATCGGGTGCCGTTTCATCAATTTTCACAGGAGCTAAAGGCACTTCCGGCTCCCCTGCACTTGTAAAGCTGAAATCTACAATTACCGAAAAGGCAGTTGTTGAGCTTCGTAGATCAACAATGGAATTTTCACATCTGATTTCAGATGAAATCCTCAATTTCTACAAAACCTCTGCTGACAGATTGGTTTCTTCAATAGATAATGAAATTGAGCTTATAAAAAGTCAGTTCCATGTTTCCATTGCAGAAATGGAAAAAGGTGAATCTGCCATATCAAGGAAAAAAGAGCACTTACATGAACTTGAATGTTCTGCCGATGACTTATGTAAGAGCCTTGATGATTTCATAACAAAATATGCGTAAAACAAGGAGGATTCAACTATGAAAGTTAAAATCAAAAGATTTCTCGCGTTGTTTGTTGCAGCTCTGCTCCTCTTCTCCATCGCAGGTTTTTGCGAAAAAGATGAGAAGCTTTACGAAAAATACGGCTACAACGAAAACTTCGAGTATGAAGACGAGTATATCGGACATGCCTTAAAATCAGTAGTTCCCCAGATTATTCTGGAGTATGAGGCACGGATTCGTTATCGTCCTGTTCAGGTTGACTCTGAAAAGTTCGCTGCCCAGGTAGAAATCTGGAGAGGTGAAGTATCCAGCGAACAGGAACTTATTGACAGAATCAAGGAAAACGTTCTTGAATTTGTCGTTTTCGGTTCTTATAAGACTGAAAATGTTGATGGTGCAGCAAGCGGTAGTGCAGTAATCATAAGTGATGACGGTTACATTGCAACAAACGCTCACGTTGCAGCTCTTGATGAGCAGACCAAGCTTATGATTTATATGTACTCACTTGACCAAAGTGTTGCGGAGGACGTTGAAGAAATTCTTTACGACATTTATGAAAACGACATAACTATAAGTGAAGAAGATTATCTTGCCTTGAATGAAGCTGTTTTATATGCTTCTGCCGCAAATGCTGAAGTGCTCGAAGAAAAAACTAAATTAAAAGCATGCTTCCCCACAGCTGATGGTGATACCTCTTATAAGAATGGTATCAAATACGATGCCGAGCTTATTGAAATAGGAACTCAGGAAAACATTGAGGGACTTACAGAGGATACAGCTATTCTTAAAATAGATGCAAAAAATCTTGTTGCACTTACATTATCCGAAACGTATCCCGAGACAAACAGCTCTATTGTTGCTGCAGGCTTCCCCGGTGCCGCAGAGGAAATTTTCTCAAGTGCCGGTAGTGATGCATCAACGTTAAGTGTTTCAACCTCTCCCGGTACAGTTTCAAGACTTGTTCCCATTGATGGTACAGATTATAAAGCAATTGAGATTACAGCCAGAATCTCCGGTGGTAACAGCGGTGGTCCTTCGGTTGACAAGCATCTTCAGGTAGAAGGTCTTAACACTTATGCTCTTTCAAGCGACTATCGTTTCGCTTACATGGTGTCTGCAGAGTTTGTTTCAGACCTTGCTGACGGACTTGACATAGAGCAGGGTGAAGCAAGTAAGACATTCCTTACAGGACTTCAGATGCTCCAGCAGGGCTATGGTCTCGCTGCAGTAAACTGTTTTGAGAGAGTAAAGGATCTTAATAAGAATACTCCTTACATTGACTTGCTGATTGACCTTGCAGAGGAAGCTCCGCAAACAGAACCGGCTACAAAGAAGGAATTTCCCGTCATTCTTATCATTATTATTGCAGCAGGCGTTCTCCTTCTTCTTATAATCGTTGTTTCAATTATTCTTGCAGTTAAGAGTAAGAAACGTAAAAAAGCGAAGATAGCAAGAACACATACACGTTCATATGCTCCTGCGACACCACCTGTTGCACCCGCAAGCGAACCGGTGCCTCCTGCAAACGGCTATACAGCTGTCAGGGAAACAACACAGACCTATACTCCGCAGAATCCCATTCAGCAGGATGTTGCCCCGCAATCAAACGCATATGATCCTACTGAAACAGCATATATGAACCGTGAATCTGCGACTCCGGCGTTCGATGCCCGTGCTTATGAAAATCCTGCCCCCGGTGTTGTCCCCCCTGCTCCCACTCCCGAGAGCAAGCTCAGGATGTCATCACCGGTGGAACACAAGGAAGAAAAATCAGAAATAGACAGTCACTTCACATCTGCAAGCGATTTATAAGAAAATTTAATTATTCAGATTAAAACAAAACTCCCCGAAAACCATTGTTTTCGGGGAGTTTCTTATTACTTATTAAATTATAAATCAGTCATAAAGATTGATTGAACCTGATTTTACGTTATTTACCATCTCACCGCAAGTAATTAAAGTTTCGGGAGTATCTGTAACATCTCCCTGTGAAGATGTCATAATAACGTCAACAATTTCAAAAGCTATGATTTCAAGACTGGGTGATACATATTTTTTCATAATAATAAACTCCTTTAAATTCAATAAATTAGATTTGATTAGTTTGCATAAACATTTTCTGCGCCAAGCCACTTGTTAACATCTGAAACAGATGTTGAGAAGAATTCGCCTACAACAGTTTTTCTGTCGTCTGTGGTAGCATCGTTGCCATCTGCATCAATTACTGCAAAGGGCATACCGTAAAATACTTTTCCGAAATTCTCCTGTGCAATATCTGAAATGATTGTGTGGAAGCAACCATTGTTCTTAAGTAGTGTTTCCTTATTAACGCTTTCAGTTATTATCTTGGTTTCAGCTGAAGAATTGTCGTATACATAAATACCAAATGATACGATACTGTCTATAACTGTCTCAATATCGTTGATGTGAGCATTAAGAGAAATTACACCAACTTTGTCTGCAGAATTTCTTTCTGCTGAATAATAACCCGCATCTGCAAGCACCTGGAATGAAAGGTCCTGTGTCCATCTTGCATAGAGAGTGATATTTTCTGCCATATCGGGAGTAACTACTGTTACCTGATTTCCTTCTGCATCATACCAACCGAGGAAGGTATAACCTTCTCTTACGGGAGTTGCAGTAATCTGCTTGCCATAGCTCCAATAGTATGTATCGCCATATGTATTATGATCTTCGTGATAATGGTATCCATTCATACCTGTTACAATTTCTTCCGCATCAACACCGAGGTCGAATACGATTTCGTAAAGTTTGGGAACTACTGTAGCTGTAAGAAGCTGTGTCTGTCCGTTTATATCGCTGAAACGTGCAGAGCCGTTATAATAAATAGCAAAAGGTGCATCGGAAGTGTATTCTACTTTTTCGCCGTCAAACACAAGGCTGTCCACGCTGATTGCATATTCATAAAGTGTTGTACCATCAGCATGTGCAGTCCATACGGGATAGGAATCGTCACCTTTACCGCCTGAAAGTGCAGTATCCTGACCTTCACGGTTGCCACCTACAAGCATCTGGCTGATAGGCGACCAAGTCTGGGGATTTGAAGTTGAGCCGTCGTTGCAAAGAATTACTGTTTCTGCTGATGAGGGTCTGTATCCTTCTCCGAGTGCTGATGCATCAATGCTGTAAAGCAATTCAAAGTCAACCGGTTCAAAGTGAAGATATGCATTTACTGTTGCATTTACATCGCCGTTAAACTCTGCCTTGTAGTGATTTGCATCGTATGCATTATAGTTTGTAACTTCAGTAGAAGAAGAAAGTTCGTTCTGATAAGCAACTTCATAGTTGTGTGAAAGAATCGTTATACGATATTCTTCGTCATCGTTTGCAATATCCGTAAACTCAAACTGTGCAGTACCATAGTCACCGCTGTAAGAAACATCTACAGTATCACTTGCAAGTGTGATGAAATATCCGTTATGGTCTATTTTCTGAAGAAGCACAATTTCACTTTCAAGTCTGTCATTCTCGGGAATCTGTACCTTTTCACCATCAAGCATATAAAAGCCTGCTACTGTGATTGTACCCTGAATAGTTCTGTTTTCAAGCCACTTTGCATAAAGTGTGATATCACTTGTAAGAGCCTGTCCCACTACAACTTCTGTACCGTCTGTGCAGGCAGGAGTTGTGTACCATCCTGCAAATGTATAGCCATCCTTAAAGGGAACATACATACTTACATCAGGAATTCTGAACTGTTCCGGAATCGCACCGATTGCTTCACCGCCCTGTGTATCAAAAATTACATCGTAACGATTCATATAAATTGTTACTGTAATTGTGCCCTGCTGCTTGTATCCTGTAGCAGTATCCTGTGCATAAATACCATAAGCTCCGTCAAGGTCTGTACCGTCTACATCTGCACCACCGTTAACATCGATTACTGCATAGAACGCACCCTTACCATACTTGTCATTGGCATCTGAATAGAAGTTAATACCATCTGTGCTTGATGCAGTAAGTTCTGTACCGTCTGCAAGTGTGAAACCTACAGCGGCTGCACGATAGTAATAATTTTCATTTTCATTTCTGTAAACGGGAACAGCATAGCTTCCGTTGCCGTTTCTGCCTGAAAGTTCAACGTCTGTAGAGTATTCTACGTGACGGCTTATAGGTGCCCACTCTCCATCAACATTTGCATCCCAAGAAAGAACCTTCATATCCACAGCCTTGGGAACAAGATCTGAAGGAATTGAGTTGTCTGCTACAACCTTATATTCAAGATTAAAGAGGTCGGGACTGTAGGAAATATTGATTGTTACATCGTAGGTTATATTTCCCTCTGCATCGGTAGTGCTTGTAACATTGCTTCCTGTTACATAGTAGTCATCAAGCACAACTGTTGCTGAATATTCATAACCTATGTGAAGTTCTTTATAAAGTTCGGGGAATGTTACAGTTGTTGTATTGCCTGAATTTGTACCTCTTTCATACCAGTCACTGAAATTATTATTTTTTCCTACGTATTCAACGTAAGGTTCCGAATCATTGTGTCTGTAAGCGAGCTCAATATGCATACTTCCGCTTTCGGGATGGGGATCCGCACCGTTACTTGTACCATGTGTAGCAACTACAGTAACGTTCACCTTTGCATACTTTGTCTTTTCCCATATTGCGGTAAGCTTGTACGGATTATAAATTTCTTCTGCAAGAACATCTCCGGACTGATATGTTTTTCCGCTTTCATCAACCCAACCCATAAAGTCATAGCCGTCCTTTACAGGCACTACAGATGATACCATAACCTTGTTGTCATCGTGGTGATATTCAAGAGTTTCTCCTGCGTATGTACCACCGTTTGCATCATAAGTTACACTATAGAAGAAGAGTTCTCTTTCTCTTCCTCCACCGAGTACGGTAACCTGCTGTTCACAAATCTGTGAAGAAGCATTGGGTGCACTATAAATGTAATACGTGCCGTCTGCAAGATTTGCCTCATACACACCTGTGCTTGTTTTTGTAAGTTCATAATAAGTATTATTCTCTGACTTAAGATATACTTTTGCGCCACTTCCAAGGAAAGTTTCAATGTCTGTGAGTGTACCGTAAGGCACGCCATCCACAACACCGCCATCAAGGTAAACCTTTACTGTTACGGGGTGAACAGGAAGAGTTGTAGCATAGACATATGCGTAAACGGGAGCTGTGCCTGAAGCCTGACCGATAACCTCTACCTCGTATGTTGTGTTTGGTGTAAGGTTTTCAAAAAGAATTGTTCCGTCAGACTGTTTTTCTCCATAGCTACCGTTAATCATATATCTACAGTCATCATCAAGATTTCCGAGAGTAACTGTTGTAGTTGTAGTGCTTGTTGTAGGTTTCTTATAAACATAAGCTGTAATAACCGTATCATTGGTTGTTACATTCTGATGGAACTTACAGTTACTTTTCTTAACATTAAGTGTTACAGAAGCAGTTCCTTTTTTAACACCGGTAAGAGTATAGTTACCGGATGAACCTGTAACTTTTACATTATTTGAATTTGACACCCTACAATTTGTAACACCACATTCAACACAAGTTACGTGTACCATTGCACTTTCTCCAAGAAGCTCATTTACACTCTTTGTATCGTTTTCAAACATACCAAAAACAATATTGTTAAGGTCATCTTTAAGGTTTGATGACACAAATCCTGAATATGTATATGTAGGTCTCCACCAGCTTCCGCTCTGTTTAACTGTACCGGTGTGAGAGTCTTGTGCAATAAGGTTGCCGTTCTTGTCATATACTTTAACAGTAACAGTACCTTCAAGAGATGTATTCGAAAGGTTTGCACCATATACTGCCGCCCATGCGTAGCCCTCACCTTTGAAGGTGTCCTTATACGAGTGGCCGACCATATTTTCAGACGACTCCACGCTACTGTTGTATATTTCAATTTCACCTACTGTATTGTTGATGCCATACATGTTGTGTGAATTGTACACATACAAATATGTACCTAGTTCATTTGTCCACTCGTAGGTAAGCTCACGGACGTTACCGTCGTAGTCCTTTACCCTCGCCTCCAGAAGCTCACTTGAGCGGAGGTCTGCCTGTGCGCCTCTTCTGAAGCTGACAATGTTAACTGTCACTTCTGCCGCCGATGCGGTAATTGACATTCCTGCCAGCATGCCGATAGCTATGCATAATGCCATTACCAAACTGATCATTCTTTTTTTCATTTTTCTTTCTCACCTTTCTATGATTAATATTAATTATATTTATATTAGGTCTGTTGAAAAACCAACCGAGATCACATAACCTCGCAACTTAATATTATATAACAACTAAACAAAAAAAAACATATACAAATTACACATATTTTGTCATACTGAACTATAGCTTTTTACCACTTTTGACAAAAAACTGAATTGTGCAATTTAACGGGGTTTAATTAAGTTACTTTAAATGGTATTTTTTGTAAAAAAATTAATTTTCCCAAATAAAAACAAGTCGCTAAGAGCGACTTGTCAGCGTGTCGATAAAAGCGACTTGTTTTTATTACTATCTGTATGTACCGCAATCCTTGCAGAAACGAGCATGGATTTCATTCTTTGCATTACATCTACTGCAATAACCTACAATTAACATACCTTTACTTTTGGAGTTTACATTGCTTATGCTAAACTGTTATCGTAGTCAAAAAGACAAAATAATTTTGAGGAGAGTGATTTTGATGAAAAAAATCATAAGCATGTTAGTAGTGGTAGGTTTGATGTCAGCTTTTTTTACGGGGTGTGGCACAAACAACGGAACAAGTAACGGTGGAACAGTTGCCACAGATGGTTCAACCTCGATGGAAAAGGTAATCGGTTATTTATCAGAAGCCTATATGGAAGAAAACTCTGATGTAAAGGTTACTTACAATCCTACGGGGTCAGGTAGCGGTATTCAGGCAGTTCTTGAAGGTAGATGCGACATCGGTCTTTCAAGCAGAGATTTGAAAGATGAAGAAAAAGCAGAGCTTACCGGAACAGTAGTTGCGATTGACGGAATTGCCATAATTGTAAATCCTGAAAACCCAGTTAAAGACCTTACAATCGAACAGATTGCAGGACTTTACAAAGGCGAAATTACAAATTGGAGCGAGGTTGGCGGTGCAGATGCCCCCGTTGTTCTTATCGGTAGAGAGGCTGCATCAGGTACAAGAGATGGCTTTGAATCAATCACCGATACAGAAGATGTTTGCAAGTATTCTCAGGAACTTACATCAACAGGTGATGTTGTGCAGACAGTAGCTTCCAATCCTAACGCAATCGGATATGCGTCTGTTGCATCTGTAAAAGATACAGTAAAGATGATTGATGTAGAAGGTGTTACACCTACAATTGAATCAATTCAAAACGGCACATACAAAGTTCAGCGTAACTTCGTATTCGTAACCAAGAAAAATGCAGAACTTTCTGAAAGCACAAAAGCATTCTTAGAGTTCGCAACAAGTGAAGCCGCTGATGAGCTTATCATAAAAGCAGGAGCCGTACCCGTAGCAAGATAAGGAGATTAGAGAATGAGTAGAATTAAAAAAGCAGCAAATGTAATTGAAAAATCAATGAATATAATCTTCACCTTCTGTGGATTTTTAGCTGCCTTCTTTGTCATTCTCATTACCGGATTTCTTTTCACATCAGGTATGCCTGCCATTGGTGAAATTGGACTATATGACTTTTTATTCGGGAGGTCGTGGGCATCTACAGCCACACCTCCTTCTTATGGTATCTTGCCTTTTATTTTAACATCGGTATATGGAACAATCGGTGCAATAATAATTGGTGTACCTCTAGGTCTGATGTGTGCAATATTTGTTGCTAAAATGGCTAATGACAAAATCGGCAAGTTAGTTCGTTCAAGTGTGGATTTGCTTTCGGGTATTCCTTCGGTTGTTTATGGTCTTGTAGGTATGATAATAATTGTACCGCTTGTGCGTGAAGCATTTAATCTGCCGGATGGTGCAAATCTCTTTTCGGCAATTATAGTTTTAACAGTTATGATATTGCCTTCCGTAATTTCAGTTTCAGAAACAGC
>JAZRTB010000077.1:0-71653 GCA_045651805.1 Clostridia bacterium | reverse complement strand
CCGTAACGACGTGTGTATGTTGAAAAATCAATCGCCTGCACCAATTCTTCATTGGTTTCTTCCATAGTTTTGGAAGTGTTTCCCACTACAAATATTTTTGTAGTCGAGGTTATAATCTGATTACCGTTATACGGTCTTACACCGTTAATTGCATTTGCAGTATATCCCGATTCACTCACAAAATCAAGGCTGAAATTCTCAAGGTCAAAGCCGAAAACAGAATTTTTATTGTCTGTGGCGGTATCAAGCTCTTTAAGCTTTCCGTCGGGAGTTATTCTTATCATTACAAGCTGAGGCTTGAAGTCACCTGTTGCCTGGTTAAAAAGTGCCGAGGAAGAAAGGATATCGCTTCCTTCTTTATTCTTTTCACCGTCTAATGTAAGTTTATCGGCAACGGGAACTATCGCATAATCGTTACTTTCAAGGCAAAGCTTTACGCTTACACGATTGCTGTCAAGGCCTGTGCCCGTCTTTCCTGCCGCCATAATATATGCATACTGCAATTTGCCTTCAGTTTCAGTAAGCATTGCGATATTTCCTTCAAAGTTCAGATAAGCCTTGTAAGACAATGAAGCCTTGGGTGATTTATAAATGGTCGGATCTGTTGTCATAAGATTTTCGTAAGTTGAAGAAAATTCGTATGTGTTTTCACCAAAACCGACAGTTATCTTACCGTTTTCGTCTGTTTCAACAGTTTCTGCGACAATTTCCGCAACGTTTTCCGAAACAACAAAGCGGATTTTTTCCTTGTTCTTACTTCTGAATACCGATATTACACTACCTTCTATAATGCTTTCGGGAGCAATTTCCTCACCCATTGCATTCTGGAAAACCGAAACCTTATATTCGCCGTAGTTTATAAACGCGTAGTCGCTTTCAGAATATGTGGAAACAATCTTTCCGTTTTCCGTGTTCAGGTTTTTGAAAACCGTATCGTGATATTCTTCCGCAATAATTATCTCATAATCGTTATCGCGGTCAGCATCAATGAGTTTAAGAGTACCGTCCTTTATTTTAAGGCTTTCACCGTTAAAGGTTTTGTCAAGACCACCGTTATAGATAAGGTCAGCATAAAGGTCAAGCTTATATTTTTTAGCCTTGCCGTTTGAATTTTTTACAACAACACAGGTCTTTGAAAAATCCGTTGAGTCCGTCATAAGCTCGTCAGCTTTTATGGTAACAACATTATTTCTATTCTTCTTTTCCATAACGTAGAGAAGTTTGTCGTCGGTGCTTCTGTAATAATAATCTACATAATAACCGAGAAACTCCTTCTTATCTGTACCGTCGCACACAAGCACGTGATCACCAATTTTTACACAGTCCTCTGCAACAGTACTGCTTCCGCCAAGTGAAGTAATGCCGTTATCGGTCATCAATCCCTCTGCAAGGTAAATGTCGTGATACACATTAAGAACAACCATGTCTTCACGGCTTGCAAAATACGCCTTTTTCTCGGTAAGGTAAATCATATCATAAACTTCCGCCTCGGCAGAAAGCGCGATAAGGTTTGCCGCTGCATTAAATGTGAGAGGTGCATTAAAGTCGTAAGGCGGATTCTTTATGATTCCTATGTTATATCCACATTTCATATAGCCTTCGGGATAACCGCCTGCCGCATTTGCAAGAGGGTCGTAGCCCAATGCCGTAACCACAGTTTTGATTGCCTGAGTATATGTAACGTAATCATTGGGGCGGAATTCATTTCCGCCTACACCGTTCATTATACCAAGTGCTGCAACAGCACCTATTTCACCTGCATAAGGATTGTCAGATTCAACATCCGTGAAATAATCGGACGCACTGTAATCCTCGCTTATTCCAAGAAGGTCTGCAATCATTTTTGCAAATTCTGCTCTTGTAACTGTAGAATCCGGCTTTTCATCGGAGAAGCTGTAAATTTCAAGAGATGTTATGAAATCCACGTTTTTCGCATACGCCTCTGCATTTATGTTTAAAGCCGTTTCTTCAGCAAAAGCAGGCATCACGGTTGCCATCAATGTTATCAGCAGGACAAGTGCAGTTATTTTTTTAAATTTCATACTTAATCCTCCTGACTTATTTTTCTAAAAGTCCGCAAATAAGCTTTGCCGCCTGTGCCCTTGTGAGCATCTTTGCAGGACGGAATGTACCGTCTTCAAATCCTGTAATAACGCCTGCATTAACAAGCTTTTCAACGCTTTCAACTGCATAGGGTGCAATTTCACCGCTATCCTTAACCGCACTCTTTCCTGAAAGTGCTATTCCCTTCTTTTCGCAAAGACGTGCAATCATTACTGCCGCATCCTGTCTTGTAACGCCTGCATCGGGAAGGAATGTACCGTCACCCATACCGTTTACAATACCAAGTGCTACTGCACTTCTGATAAAGGGAGCTGACCATCTGTCACTTTCAACATCGCTGAAAGCAATCTCTGCATTGCCATCAAGTTCAAATGCCGATATAAGCATCTTTACAAGCTGTTCTCTTGTAACTACTGCATCAGGAAGAAATGTTCCGTCGGGGTAGCCTGCGATAATATTCTTTTCTGAAAGGGTCTGTACGTCTTCATAAGCCCAGTGAGTATTTGTCATATCACTATAGAAAGTACCCTTCTGCTCGTCCTTTTCCTTGTCGGAGGTGATGAGCTGGTCGTTTACGCCAATGACGTTATTCATATTGGAGCTTTCGCTCTTGTTACCGCTAAACCCGCCACCGCCGCCGAAGCCGCCGCCGGATGATCCGCCTGAACTTCCACCGGATGACCCGCCGCTTGAAGAATTTTCTTCTTTTTCAAGCACTTCAACACGAGCTTCAAGTGCTTCAAGCACCTCGGAAGGTCTTTCAAAGTTTCTGTCAACAAAAGCCTTGTTAACCTGATAATCTGTATATTTTTCGCAGTAAATTTCGTAGTCTGTTTTGTCAAGACCGAGAATCACTGCATACTTTTCAATAACGGGAGCTACCGTTGTTGCATTCTTTGTGTTGAGCATTGCAAGTGCAACTGACTGCGCAACCGCAGTTTTTATATCGGTCATACATTCGGGAGCATCCTCTTTAATGATTGTTGCTGTAATCTGATATGCCGCATTCTTTACAAGGTTATAATGCTCATTTTCTTCCGAAAAGTCGTATCCGATAATATTGGCGTACTTTGCGATATAATTCTTTACATCTTCATCGGTTGCATTTTCAGGCAAATCGCGGAGTGCATCAACTATATCAAGCACCTTTTTAATATCATCCATTGAGTTGAATTTTCTGCCGTTTGAAGCAACTTCGCAGTCGTTATTTCTTACAGAAACAAACATAGCATGGATTTCATCCTTGTTTTCTCTGTAATCTTCGCCAAGCTCAATCGCAAGAAGAAGCTGATTCTGCTTCAAAAGCACTTCAAGTTCGTCTGCATCTGCATTTTCAAAGGCAGGAAGTGTTACATTATTAATGGTTTCCTCTGTGTAATACTGACGGAGAACCGATGCAGAAACGGGCATTCTGCCGCTACCTGACGCTTTAACGATAAGATACTGACCATTTTCTATGCCGTCAAGTGCAAATTTTGCACTGTATTCACCGTTTACATCTGCCTTTACCTCTGTCCAGCGGATAAGGTTTGCAATATCTGCAAGAGGCTTCATTTCAGCAGGATTTGTTGAAATTTCACCGTTTTCCTCTCTGATATCCTCAAGACCGTCTGTAAATGCAGGGTCATACACAACAATATTGATTGCCTGACCGTATTTTGCAGGTGTTGTTCCGCTTACAACAAGAAATTCACCGTCGTCTGAAAACTGAAATTCAGCATTAAGAACAAATTCCCCTGCCGCACTTGTTCCGATTGCAAAAATACCTGCAACCATTGTAAGTGCGAGAATTAAGCTCAATAATTTAATCTTCATTTATTTTTCATCCTTTCTGACCTTTACGTCCACGGATATAATAGTGGCATCTGTGCCGACTGCACCGATACGGAAGTCTGTTCCCAAAACGTCCATATTGCCAAGACATATATCATCAAACTTTATTGTTTTTGACACAATCTTGCCGGTGCCTTTTCTTTCAATGTAAATTTTTTCGGTAGTAACCTTATTCACATACTTATGTGAATTCACAATCCATCTGTGATAATCAAGGGTAATGGGAAGGGTTGTGTCATCCTTATATGTAATTGTGATTTCTGCCGCTACATTGTCATCGTCAACCACTTCACGCTTTACATTCACATAAAGCTCTTTTCCTGCAGGAACAACAGTTCCTTCGTAAGTGCCGTCGTCATTGTAAAGAGGCTCTACATCAAACTTGAAATCGCCTTCATATGCAATGGCGTCACAGGTTTCTGAAATATCATATCTTCCGCCGGGAGCAGGATTCGATGTTATATCAGAAACATCCGCCCAGCCAAATCGTACCGTTTTAAAGCTTTCATCCCAACAACCGAAAATTGCATAAGTGCTTTTCGGGCTCATCTGGGGATGAAGATGTCCGGGGTTAGCGGAGTTTTGCGGAACGAATGCGATTGTTTCGGTTGCCGCTGTTTCCACATCAATAACGAAAAGCCCCGAAAGCTTTGCTGATGAGCCGTACTTGTTATCAGCCGCAAGCCATCTGCCGTCAAAGCTTATCATAGAATGGTTTGTTCCCGTTCCCGCACTTCCGAGAATTGTGGGGGCAATACCGTAATTTGCTTTAATGTACCTTTTGTCAGTACCGTCGGGACGCTGGAAAAGGAAATTAGTATCAGGACCTACGAAACCACGCATATTGTCAATATATGTCGAACCACCTACATGACATATCCATTCACCGTCATAAGTCCAGAACTCATGACCTGCGTGTTCGCCTACATATCCGCTGCCCGGCTTATTCGGGTCAGGTGAACGGAACCACTTCTGTTCTCCCGCTTTAAAATATTCATCTGTGTCAAGATTTGCTATCCACACACGTTCGGGATTAAGACTTCCCTCGTAAAAATATGCAAGGGTTGAAGAAAGTGTTTCGTGTGCGAAGAAGTAAAGGTGGTCATACTCGGGATTGGGGTTTATGCAGGGGTGGTTAGGTGCATAAACGGGGAAATCAAATCCGTAATAATGGCTGATGTCCCACTCACCAGTTTTTATGTCGAATACGGGTAATCTTGTCATCAGAGTGTTGTCAATATCACCCTTATTGTCATTCCACCACACGCTTAACTTTGACTCGTCATTATTTACCTGCAAAAGCGACGGCGAGCTTCTCTGCCATTCGGGAAGTTTTCCTATATATGTTTTTTCGTACGGATACGGAGTATCAAGGTCCATCTTCCATATTTCGTAGGATTTGTTTATATACCACAAATTGTTAAGCGGAGTTATCATAAAGTCGTTTTCGCTGGCACAATGATCAATGTATCTGCACATTTCTGTTTCTATATTGTATTCCCAGCATTTATACTCACTTGTATTGAAGTATATCCTTGTTTCATCCATAGACATACAGTTCATTGTGAAATACGGCTTTATGGCGTTCTGCCCGAAGAAATCAACTGTGTAGTAGGTTCTTCCCGTATATTTATCTACGTAAGTCTTTTTGGGGAGCTTGAATTCCGAACTCATCAGCCAATCCCAGATGTTATCATCATTGGCTTTTGCAAGAGTTTCCATATTATATTCACCATTGTCCATACCATCAGTGAAAGGACAATAGCCCGTCTTGGGATTTGTCATAGAAAAGCAGTTCATTGCCAGATGTACAAACGCGTCAGCGTCTGCATTTTTATCGGGTTGGAAAATCATACTTCCTGCACCAATAAGCTTTTTATCATTTGCAAGCTGATATACGTCGGTATTTTCCGTTATATCCTCGCCTACAAGCTTAAGATACCACTCTATAAGCTCCTTCTGCGTAAAATAATCTTTCGCACCGAGTGTGCTTCCGCTTTCTATAATTCCAAGCTTAAGCGCCATCGCCACATAAGGCTCCGCCTCGGGGCTTACGTCGCTAAAGCCTGATTTCAGATTTTCGGAAAGTGCCTCGTCCTCCATTCGGTAGCTTTTTATAAGCTGTACAAGCGCCTCTTCCTTTGTGAGCTCTTTGTCAAGGCAGGGGTCGAATTCTTCCCCATCGCCAAAACCGTCAAACACACCGAGGGTGTGAAGGGAATTTGCCTTTTTGATGTTGAATGTACCTAATTTTTCATTTTCACCGACAGTGCGGCTGATGTTTCGCACCTCTACCTTCGAAAATGAGTTGTACGCACCTGAACGGATTCTGAAATCCGCACCGTTAGCAAATTTTCCTGTAAATTCCGCATCGTCAATATGAATTCTTACGCGGAACCATGTACCTGCTGTTTTAACATTATTTTCGTCAAGACCGAGCTTATAAACTCTTTCCGACTTGGTTGAGCTTGATCCGCGGGGTATATATTCAACATAGAAATATCCGCCGCCGCCATAATCCCAGTAATCAAGGATTATTTCAAAAACGTTGTCGTCTTTTCCTGCAAAGCTTTCGTCAAGCTTGAAATACAGAAAGTTTTCAACATACACCTGACGTGCTTCAATGTCATTCCACACAACAGGCTCGTTGTAAAGCTCCGTATATCTGCCCTCATTCTCGGAGCCTAGATACGTCATCTTGTCCATTTGAGGCTGTGCCGAGAAAATGATAGAAGCATTTTCGGGGTTCGGAGCGTCGGGCTCTGTTACGGCAATACTCATTGATGCATAATCGTCATTGGATGCCGCAAAAGCATTTACCGCGAAAAGGACAGACATTATTAAAATAAAGGCGAAGGATAATAATCCAATTCTTTTCCTTTTCATAGTCTACCTCCAATTAGTCAGCGGCAATTACCCTAATAGCATTGATTGCTATATCTTTATTTGAAGTAATTGTTTTCGTACCGCTTCCGATGTTCTCTGCATCAAAGGTCATCTTCTGCCATTTTCCGCCTGCTGTAACGGTCTTTTCTTCACCGTTAAGTGTTATTGTTGTTTCATCATCCGGAGCGTAGTATGTAATAATAATCTTTACATTTCCTGCCATAAGCTCGGAATTTGTTACCTTAAATGTTGCTTCATTATTTACTGAAGAAAGACTTATTCCTGTACGGTCGCCAAATTCTTCAACATCTAAACCTGCCATATTTGATGTAAGGTCACAGATAACTGTACCACCGTCTGCAGTAAAGTATGAACCTGCATTCTTTTTGAGGGTATAGTACTCATCGGTTTTTCCTGCCTCATCAAAAATGGGATATGCTTTGAAATCACGGACTTTAATACCGGTTGTCTTCCAGTCGGCGCAGCTTATTCTGAAGTTATAAGCACCGTTACCAACGTTGTCATTATATGCAAAATAATCGCCTGCACGAAGAGGATAAATTCTTCTGACAGTTCTCCATGATTTTGTATCCGTTTTTGGAATGTCAAGATATCTTGCCTGCATTTTTCCGTTTGAACCCATAACATACGCTTCAAAAGACAGCACAGATGTACCTTCGTCAAAATATGTGAACTCATACGCAATATGTGTTGCACCTTCTGTCTGTGCAAAATAGTCGTCAGAGAATCTGTATGTAAGGTACGCCTGACTCTGAACATCGTTTACAACACGGTATCTTGACCAGAAACAGTCAAGTCCACTCTCGTGACCGTTTGTAACGTAGAAGTTTCTGTTCTGCTCCGTAAGAGTACCTGTGAAAACAACATTTCCGTCGGGAGACTGTGTATATTCATCGTAAGTATGAGCAGCATTCTTTGTATGAGTAGTTGCCCCTACCGAGCCAACTTCCGATTCCTTACCTTCGGAATCCATTGCGCGAACTTCAAAATTGTAGAAAGTTCCGTCAGCAAGATTTTCTGCAGTATATTCAAGAGAATCACAATTTTCTGCAACAAGCATACCGTCGTCATAAATGTTGTATGTAAGGGCATCGGTTGCATCATAGTCATCAAGAGCACCTACCCAGCTGATTGTTGCATCTGAAACCGAGCTTGCCGCCATAAGTTCTGCAGGAGCTGTGGGCGAATTGTTAAGAAGCGACATATTTCCGCCGAGGCTGTCCCATACGTTATATGAAAGAACGCCACCTTCTTCTGTCTTGTCGTCAAGAGTTACAGAAAGACTGTCACTATCAAGAAGAGAAACATCACTACAGGGATTGATACCGACTGAAAGAATTTTTCCCGAATCGGGGTCAGTATAAGTAGCGATAAGTACCGCACTCTTTCCTTCCGGTTTTGAAAGAAGTTCTATTTCAACAGAAGTAGTACCGTCAACAGACTCTATAATTACTTCTCCGAACGTAATTCTCTCATCTGCCGCCATAGCGAAGTTGCCGAACATAAATATTACGGCAAGCATCAACAAGCAAATACGTTTCACATTCATCATTTTCCTACATCTCCTTATTGTGAATAATTTCTATCCGTTAAATTTATTGTACCATAAAATAACCAAATATGCCAACAAAAATTTTCTTTTATCGGCATATTCAATCATTAAAAGTTTACTACACTTTTTTCTCTTTTTCCTTTATTTTTTTGTCCTAAAAAGTTAAAAACATTAAAATTTTGACTTTTTAGCAGTTAATTTAACTCAACCGCCAGAAATTGAGATAAAATATTTGCAAATTCAAGTAAAGCATCGCATTCAATATATTCATCTGCCTGATGTGCTCCACCATATTCGCCGAAAGGTCTTCCTATGCCAAAAGCGAAAGCTTTCTTACTTCCGTATTTTAAGAACATAGACAAATCTGACTGGCAGGCACCTATGGGAACAAGTGTTCTTCCTGTTGATACTTTTGCGGCATCGATAAGTGCTTTCATCGCAGGGTTATCCTTTTCTGTCTTCTCAAAACGGAAAAACCGCGTTGTTTTTTCAATTCTGTCAACTTCAAGATTGATAGAATCCAGTTTTTTATTAAGGCTTTCTGTCATTTTCTCGAATTCACGGTTGATAACATCCTCGGAAGATGTAGCATAGTAGCAAACTTCAACGTGTGCCCGGTCAAGGTCTGCCCCCTGATTTCCTGCCCTTATTTCAAGGAATTTTACACATTCATTCACAAAGGAAGAATGTTTGTATTCTTCTTCAGCGAGAAGCTCTGTCTCTCTTCTTTTGCGGAATTCTCTGAATTCTTCAATTACCATCCCAAGCCCCTGATGCATAATCTCACAATCATCAACGGGAGTTTTTGACTTTATGTGAAGTTTCATTTCACCGCCGCCGATAGCACAAGTCCAGATTTCAAAGTTTTTGCAATCAAGATTTATTATTTCATCACAAGGGTATTTAAGACATGCGGCAAGTGCCCCGTGACTTCCTCCGTATTCCTCATTACAATATGCAGTGAAAACCAAATCCACGGGAAATTCAATAATTTCGTCACGGAAAATTTTTACAAGAAACATTACCGTCGCAATACCGTATTTATCGTCGCAAGCACCTCTGCCCCATATTTTACCGTCTTTTATTTCGCCACCAAAGGGATTAACAGACCAGTTTCCCATATTCCCTACTTCTACCGTATCGCTGTGTGCGGCAAGCATAAGACGGCGTGAATGGTCTTTCCCCGGAATAAGCACACTGACATTATATCTTTCTTCAAGGTTGTGATGTTTCCAATAATCGGGGTGCTCTTTCAATCCAGGAATGTCAAGAGGCGAATATATATCCGCCTCAAAGCCCATATTTTTAAAATAGTCAGCTATGAAAAATGCTATTTCCCTTTCCTTGCCGTCTTTTCCGTTACTTTGAGAATCAATCTTTATAAGGCTTGAAAGGATTGAAAAAAGCTCGTCTTTTCTGCTGTTAATTATATTCTTAAGGTCCATATAATCCACCATCTATTAAACGGGATATTCGATAACTACGGGCTTACCTGTCTTTGCAGATTCAACAACGGCACGGCAAACACATACTGTGCGTGCACCTTCTCTGCCTGTTGTTACAAAAGGCTTATTCTCGGTAATTGCAGCTATCATAGCTTTGTGTTCTTCGTATACGTTGTGATTTGTGCAATCCGCAGGAATGACGTGCTTGATTGTTTTTTCACTTACACCGTCAAGCTGACCTGCGGCAAAAGGCATACCTTCAATTTTATCAAGGAAAATCGTTATTTCGGGAGTTCTGTTATCAACTATAATTGTGCCCTTAGTACCGTAAAGGAGGGTACGCATTGTATAGCCACGCTTACAACCGTTTGATGTGAAAACTTTACCTATTACATTATCGGGGAACTTAAAAATGGCGATGGTTGTATCGTTAATAGGCCAGTCCTTAAGATTTTTGTGATTTGAATATGCAGTTGTTTCGATAGGATTGCCTGCATACCAACGAAGAAGGTCGATTGCGTGACATGCCCCACCGATAATAGGCTCACGCTCAGGGTCTGTTCTCCATCCGTCAACACCTTCAAGACCTTCGTAATCGTGAGCATATTCGCTTTCAACATAGTAAAGCTCACCGATTACGCCCTTATCAAGAAGGTCTTTTGCCTTTGCAAAAGTGGGACAATAACGGCAAACCTGACCTACAAGAAGATGATTACCTGTTTCGTCAGCCGTATTTACCATTTCGACACAATCCTCAACAAAAAGCGACATAGGCTTTTCGCATACAACGTGCTTCCCTGCACGGAGAGAAGCAACTGTTGCATCCTTATGCGCACGGTCACTTGTCACAACGGTTACAACATCAATATCTTCTTTGGCAAGCATTTCATTATAATCGTCATAGCATTTTGCATTTACAAGATTGAACCTTTTCTTAGTTGCTTCACAGTTTTCAATATGTAAATCAGCAAGTGCAACAACCTCGATATTTTCAATTCTTTCCATATCTTTTAAGTGTTTACCGGCAAAGTCACCGCAACCTATAAATCCGTATCTTATTTTACTCATTTTAATCTTCCTTTCTTCTCAAAAAAGTTCTTTTGCAAGTTCAACTGCTTTATCAGCAATCTTATCGCCTGCACATTCTTCAAACTTCGCACTGCTGTACGAAGATTCATAAACTGTGGGAAGGAACAAGTCCTGTGTGGGGATATATCCGTGAGCTTCCGTCTGTTCTATAAGAATGTTTCTCTCTGTGGGAGAGCCTGCCTTGATTTTTTCACCGAACTGTGAGAACATTTCGCCCACTGCACCAACAAGAGCCACATCACCTATACGAACAACCATAACGGGAATGTCGAAATCCTTTATGGGGCTATCTACATAAAGAGCATAAACAGTAGATGCACGCATAAACTTTACAACGTTGGGGTCATCAAGAACGAGGTCCTTGATTTCGGGAGGATTTTTCATCATTTCCTCAATTTCCTTAAGGTAGCTTTCTTCAAGCTTACGCTTGTTGATTTTAATATACTCGTGCTTGAATGAAAGTGTATCGTCAGAGATTTTCTCTGCATCTTCAAGCACCTTGTCAAGCTCGTTATAAAGGATTTCGCCGATACCCTGCCAACCTCTGCTTCTTGGAATATCCTCAATATAAAGATTCTGGCTGTTGATATTTCCGCAAAATCCCGAAAAGAACACAGTTGTGAAATCGCTTCCGTATTTTTTCTGCATTTTTCTTGCAACAACACCCGAATAATCTGCTGAAATCTCACTTCCGTGAACCGTGTCGTGGTGAAGCGCAAATGAAGTTATAAGACCGAGGGCTTTACCCTCTTTATTTTCAACAAAGATTACGGGAAGGTCCGTATCAGCCTCTGCAACTGCACGAACTGCCTCTTCCTTCTTTGCATTTGTTTTAATTTCACCACTTTTTGTGATATGCTCACGAACGAAAGATATATTTTCTGCATTTGTTTTTGCATAGAAGAGCTCCGCTTCTTCAAGACGCTGATATGCAAGTATAACTGCATCTGCACAAAGAAGCATAATCATATCAAGAGCTTTTGTATCAAGTTCGGGGTCAAGGTCAGGCTCATAATCAAACATCTTGCCTTTCTTGAATGCACCGAGGTCTCCGCAAACAGGACCGCTTGTATGGCTGTGTGTCGAAGCAATAAGCACAGCATCGCCCTTGATGGGAGTATATTCACTTACACGCCTTCTGACAAAGGCAGGCAAGTCTTTCGGGGTGCTGAGGCTATCAATTGCAAGAAGTGCAACGTACTGCCCATCTTTTTCAAAAACTGCCGCTTTTGCGTGAAGCCTGTCCTTCACCCCCTCGGATTTTCTTCTATCCATATATCCGAAAATCGTAGTGCCAAGTGGTGGTGTTATATCACTTTCATAAAATCCACATCGCATAAAATTACCTCCTCTGAAAATCTTCTTAAGTTATTTTAACACCTTGAAAAAAGTATTTCAATGCACATTCATCCGCATTAAAATTCACTTTTGTTCGCAAGTGGCTAATATTCGGATAATTTTGTTTTTATTTTTCAAGAACTTAAAGAGAATTGAGGTCATCACCCCACCTTAATATAAAAAAGTTTTGAAAACAAAAAACAGAACGAAGCGCCCCCTCTCAACACATTGTTGAGGGAGGTCGCTTCTATATAATTTTAATATTATTAGTCATAGAGCCTTAAGATGCCCGTTATAAGAGGAGGGGATGTAAAAGAAATAGACTTTCTTTTACATCCCACACTATGTATATAAACTCATGGCAAAGTTTATATCAAAATTAAATTATTTAATGAATTCTCCCAGATTCATTATTTCAACACCGGCACTAAGCACAATTCCCACACCGTGATCATCATTTTTTATTGTGCCAAGTTTCATATAATATTCTTCATCTTTGCTACAGCCGGAACCTTTACATACACCGTAAATATTACCGTCTGTGTCAACACATTTTTCGCAAAGTGCATTCCATGATTCTACAAGTAAATCTGCGTGCTTTACGTCTATCCATCCCTTTCTGATGCCTCTTGCAAGTGAGGCTATAAACATTGCACTTCCGCTTGCTTCAATATAGCTTTCGGGGTTATTCACTACCTGATGCCACAAACATTCCTTTTCATCACGGAAAGAAAGTACGCCCCGTGCGAGATTTTTATAAAGGTCAAGGATTTCACCATAACCGTGATAACTTTTTGGCATAAGCATAAGTACATCAGAAAGAGCGAGGAGAACCCATCCGTTGCCTCTGCCCCAGGGAATTCGATTAGGATATTCCTCTTTGAAAAAGAAAATGTGAGAGAAAAGATCACAATCCTCCATATACATTCTTTTTTTAAATCCCCTGACCTGATTGAGAATATCGTCAAAATATTTTTCATCACCGAGAATATTTCCCAGACGAACAAGGAAAGGCAAACTCATATAGGTGTCGTCTGTCCACATTGTTTCTCCCCTGCGGAAAGTTCCGTCAGGAAATCTCGGAACATTATAAGTTATGGCATTGGCAAGCTTTTCAAGAGTAAATCTGGCATCTTCATCTGCCGTCATCATATAGTATTCCGCAACATTCATACCTATTGTTCCGATTGGGTCAAGTCTTTCAAGCTTCATACCTCCTGAAAGGTACAACGCATCCTGCCCCACCAGATTCTTCATTCTTTCAGAATAATCTCTGTGCTTACACATTGTGCCGATGCTTTTTGTGAAGAAATCAAAAAAGTCATTTCTTCCAAGCTTTTTTGCCGCCAAAAGCATACCATAATGACTTACCATTATAGCATAATACCACTGGCCAAAAAATGCAGTGTGGTTATAGGTGTTTATGTATGTCTTTTCTCTGTAAAAGCGCCAGATAAGGCTTTCACCACTTACCGAAGGATACGGCTTATTGAAAAAAAGGTTTATTTCCGGTGCATATGCTAAACCTTCACTATCATTCATGTCACCGAAGGAACCAATCCACAGCCATGTAAGATCCGGACATTCACTGCCCTCTATAAAAGGAAGAGAAGTTTCTTCACACTTTTCCACCTTGAACCCCCACTCTTTTCCGTTGTTGACACTTTTTATGAGAATTGGTACAGATTTTTCAAATTCACCATTAAACATTCCTTTATCACCATTATAAATTTCCTCGCCATCAGCAAAAATCTTTATAGGTGATGCGTGGGTTATTTCTAATTTCCCCTTTATGCGAGTATAGGCATAAGCAGCTTTTCCTTCCGTGCAAAGACGGAAAAAATCAAATGCTTTCTTCTCACACTGCTCGTGAATTATGGGATACACCCAATCAATCTGTTCTCTAGTTGAAGTTTCGTCTTTCTTATACAGGCGTGATATTTCAAAGCCGTGCACAAGTCCTGCACCCTTCTTTTCAACATAAGGCCAGGAACGATACTGATATTCACCGCAGGCAACATATCTTATCCCCGGAACAACCGGCAAAACATACGCCGCAAAAGAGGCTTTTTCTGCAGTAACCCTTAAAAGAACGTGGTTTCTGCCCTCTTTGAAATGAACATTGGCATCCTTACCGTAAGGACCATCTTCTATGCTAACCTTTTCCCCGTTGAAATAAACCTGCACAGAAGAAGTTTTCTGTATGAGAAGCATCATATCTCTTTCATACATCCCGTCCATACAGCACTGTATATAAACATAGTCGCCTTCCTCATATTCCGGATAAAGCTTTGCAAAATTGAGGCCTTCATCGCAGAAATTGTTAGAATACGGAGGCATCGTAATTGGTCTGTAGCTGAACTCCGTTCCACTTCTTGCAGCAAAAGCGGAGTTGAAGATTTTTTCCACTTTGTCTTTTGTACCTGAATAAATATTGTTTATTGAATTCTTTGCATATTCAGTCATACCTGTACCCTCCGTTGAAAATAATAGGGACTGCAGAACACAGTCCCTATTGAAACTCGTTTACTCTATTGCAAATGCCCCGGGAATAAGCTTTGAAATATCTGTAACGAAGAACGCTTTATAGTTTCCGTCGGGAATAGAAATATTTTCAAAAGTGTCGTAAACTTTTGCGTCTATCATCTCGCCTTCACCGCTGAACTCGGCAACGATGAGCTTTCCGCCCTCTGTTGCACCGGAGAGTGTGAATACTCCGTCTGCTTCACCGATAATAACGGGAGCACCCTTAATTGAAACTGTGCCTGTAGCAGTTTCAATTCCGCTTGTTGCAGTTACTGTAAGTGTATACTCGCCCGGCTTGGTGGGAGTAAATTTGTTTTCGCTCACACTGTTGCCTGACCATGCAAGTGCTGCACCGTTATTTGCAAAAGTTGTTTTGTCAACAAGCACAGCAGTTACAAAAGAGGGACCGTTTGCCTCAAGAGCTTTTGCAGTAAGTAAGCTGTCCTTATAAAACACCTGTGCACCTTTGACACCTGCATCTGCAAGCGAACGATTGGCGTTTGTCTGCCCTGCAACAGCGATATTATCGATATAAACTGGAGTATTTCCATTTGCCGTAAATTTGAGCCAACGGAGGGTATTGGTTGTTACACTGGTTTTATACTGCTGAGTGTATGTTCCATTTTTAAGAACTCCTGTCAGAGAAATTCCATTAACAAATATTTCCTGTGTACGTGAAGCCATATTTGTATCTATTTCAATACGAATCCAGTCATTCGTATCAACTTCATAGTCACTGTACTGATTAGGATATACATATGCATCTTCATAGACACGAAGATTATTTTTTGTTATTACAATTTTGCTGTGTTCTATTGATGCACTTATGGCAAATGTGAATGAATCGGTACTATTTTCAGGTGTAAACTTAATATCCAGACCTGTTGTGTATCTGTACTGTGCACCACCGGCATTTCCGGGGACAAGGGAAACTGCCGTACCTGTAGAATCGGTAAGTTTACCTACCATACCTTTTGTACTGTCTACTGCATATTCAAAGGTTCTTCCTTCCAAAACAGGATTTGCTGCAATCCAGCCTTTTGTTGTATTGTAGTTTGTTCCTTGTGTAATTGACACGGTTCCTCCGTCTGCGCCTCCCTCGAAATCCTCGAGAAGCTCACATTCGGAATTTGCTCTGATTATCGTTGTTGTGTCGGCAGGAGCAAGAGCAAGGTTGAACTTCTTTGTCTTTGAGCCGTAGGTTGCTGTAAGGATAACAGGCTTGAACAAATTATCGTCACGTGTGCCGATAACGCCTGTTTCGCCTTCTACCTTTATTACATTTTCATCGGAAGATGTCCATGTAACAAGACCGTCAAATGCGGGAAGTGTTAAATTCTTTGAAATATAGCTTGCCTTTTCGTCGGTAAGGTCTGTAAAATCAAGCTCTGAATCTACATAATCATCCTTATCGCTGTCAGAAAGATTATCTATACTTTCAGTATAAATAACAAAGTCGTCAATAAGAAGTTTACCGCAGTTACTTCCTACAGATGCAGGCTTGAATGACATATTTGTAAAACTTACATCTTCTTTATCTGAGAAATCGCCTCTGACAGTTTTTTCAGCCAGATAAGTTCTTCCGTCGTCACTTATACAAAATGACATATTGTCAACATTATATTTAAGATACGCTGTTTGCCATGCATCTGTACCGTCGCCTGCATATGAATTGTATACCTTTGCAGGACCTGTGTAAGGCTCAAACGATGAGTATCTGAAGGAAGTACCGTTATATCCGATTGACGTTGCAAGAGTATCTACACCTGCGGGGAAAATCCTCAAAAAGCCATAGCTTTTACCTACATATTTATATTTGTAAGAAACATAAATCACATCTGCAGTTTTAAATTCTTCAGGAACATTTCTTAACTTATTTTCCTTTGAATTTCTTGAATCACTATCACTTCCTGCGTATGTCCAGTCCATCTCATAATATGAATTGCCGTCTGCTTCTTTAAGTATGGGATGTGTTATTGTAGTTTTCGCTGCAGTGAATATGAAATCACTCTGCGCTATGGGATTTACACCCTCTGCGTAATCGTAAGCAAAGGTATCAGCAGCAAGAACCTTAGTCATTTTTGATTTTACTATGAAGTTGAAGGCTTTACTCTCTCCGCCCGCTTCTGCAGTAAGAGTTACCGCTACGTCCTCTGTTGCTTTTCTTGTAACCGCACCTGTTTCTGTGTTAATGACACCATCTACTGATGCTGTCCATGTGTAGCCTTCAGGCAAAGTAAGATTTTCTGTAATCATATTTGCCGGCTGATGACCGGTAATGTCCTCAACCGTAAGAGTTGACACAGAAGCACCCTCTGCCATTGCCGCCGGCACAAATGTCATAAGAAGTGCCAGGCATGAAACCAAAGAAAGTACCTTCTTTAAATTTTTCATCATTTTCATCTCTCCTTTTAATATTATTCACTTGAATTACACAACATATTTTCCGTCTTTATTTTTTTAACTCAAACACACCTAAAACAAGAAAACATTATTGTGTTTATTAAGTTTTGAACTACTACAACCGGATTTTAGCATATAATATATTACTTTTCAATGCATATTTATTCGCATCTGCATTCACTTTTGTTCGCGAAAGATGTATGTTTGGACAATTTTGATTTTTTCATTGACAAACGTAAAAGTTTATATTATATTTAACTCAAAGGAAGTGCTGATATGATTTATATACGAAATAAAAACACTTATATAAATAAAACACTGCAAAATATACTTCAGCTGGATGATATAAATAATTTTCTTGTGTTTACAATAACGCCCGACTTTGTTGACCAGAAGGAAGTGCACGATTTCTGGGAAATGGTATATATTGATTCGGGGGAAGCCCGGATAATTTCCGATGATGAAAATTTTTCCGCTACCTCGGGAACTCTGGTTTTTCACAAACCGGGAGAGGTTCATGCTATTGAATCTACAAACAACTCCTCCGTGAGGGCATACTTTGTTTCTTTTTCTTCGTCAAGCGAAATAACAAAACTTTTTGAGTCGCTGAAAATAACTGTCAGACACGAACAAAAAACTATGCTGAAAAAGCTTTATGAAGAAGCACAGGAATTATATGACACCAAACCCAAACTACCGCAAGATGGCAATTTCTATTCGGATTCCCTCAAGCTAAACAGTCCTACGGGTGCACAACAGCTTTTCAGGATGCATTTTGAAGAATTTCTTATATCTGTCATACGACTTATAGAGGAAAAGGAGAATGTTTTTTTCTACGAATCAAAAAAAGAGCTTGATACCTTCATTTTTCAGAAATTAACAGAAAAGATTAAAAACTCGCTGTACTCCGAATTATCCATACCCGGTCTGTGCAGTGAGCTTGGTTGCGGAAGAACATACCTTTCTATTCTTTTCAAGAAAAACACCGGCGACACAATAATGAATTACTATAATACTCTTAAAGTCAAAGAGGCAAAAAAGCTTATTGATAAAGGAAACCTCTCCCTTTCAGAAATTTCCGAAACCCTTCACTTCAGTACACCCTACTATTTTTCAAGAGTGTTTAAAAGAATTGAAGGTATAACCCCAACAAAATACAAGTCAAAATAACTCCGTTAATTGTAAATTATAGCAAAAAAGCAAAACCTCCTATGTCACAGGAGGTTTTGCTTTTTTAGTTTTTAAGTATGTTTTTTACTTATATCTCTTATAAATATTTTCTCCAAGGCTTTCATCCTGGGATACAGTATAGTTTTTAAAACCTTCTTTGCTGTAACCAAGCGGTCTGCCAAGGTTGTTAAGTAAATAACCTTCTTCAAGATTAAATGTAATTGTTTCATCGTTAACTTTTACATTAACGGAAGCTTTTTCGTGTTCAGGATTTGACACCCATAATTCATAATCATCACCATCAAACGTTATCATCAAAGCACAAGGCGCATCAACTTCAACTGTAATATTCTTAACCTTTACACTCCCCGTTTTGTAGAAAACAGCCTGCAGCTGATTAATACTTTCGCACCATACAGCCTGGCACTCTTTAGTGTTTGAAATAATATCAACAGAAGATTTATCATTCTCATTTGAGTTTGGTATTATCGCATATGCATAAGAAGCATCAGCAGGCATTTTACCGTGATTAATACCGAGAAGAAACATTCTTTTTTCCCTTTCCTCATCGGAGCCTGATGCGGTATCTATATAACTCCATTTACCTTTCTTCAACCCGGTAATTAACTCTATATCGTTATCCTTCTCAAAAAACACATAGCTTACTTTATCGGAATAAATATGCTTGACATTTGAAAGCTTGTATTTACCGTCATTCAATTCTTCTCCGTCAACAACAACCTTTTTATTAATCAGATTGCACTGATTAATAGTTGTATACGCTCCGTTTTCGTCGTCAGTTGTAATCCCTGCACCAAGACAAACAATTTTGTTATCAAAGCAAAACCACGCTTTTTTAGCTTTAACATGAAGATGATTGTAATCATAGCAGAACATACCATTCATTCCATCAGAAACACCGCCTACAAATGAAGTTGTTCCTTTTGCACCTCCAAATATACGAAGAGTATCTATCTTTGTATCAATCTCACATTCGGGATTGAGGTCAACTTCTCCCATCGTTGCAGTTACACCGGGGATTTTCTGCCAATCAAGGAAAGGCTGAACTTCGTCGTATTCAAAACCGTTTATCAACATATTATAGCAACCGTCACCAAGAAACATTCCTTTTACATTTTTGGCAAGAATAGATTCCGGTCTCTTGATGCGGTTTGAAACCGCGTGAACAGAAAAATGAAAATCTTTTCTGTTGTGAGATATATAGTCAGAATGCCAGAAAAACTTATTGCGATCAAAATGCGGAGTAGTTTCCGGCTCGGAAAAACGTTTTCTCATAAATTCAAGCTCGTCTTTTCTGTAGCCATTACCCCATTCAATAAGTATTTTGCAAAATCCGATATACCAGGAAATATAGTGGGGGTTTCTGTAATGCGGACGTGTCGCATTAGCAACATCACGACCCATGGTTGGCATAGGTATTGTTCCTTTATAACATACATTATCAAAACCTTCCAACAGAAGATTTATGTATTCTTTAACGGCTACATCATCAGGGCGAAGACCCGTTCCCTTCCAGAATTGGTAAAGGGGCATCATATACTCAAGAAGACCTATTCCATAGCCGTTATGTGTAAACTCGTTTTCGTGTTCGTGATAACTGTAGTCTGTTTTTATACAATGTTCATCGCTATATTTTCCGAAAGGAGATTTTGTTGCAGGATACATCACAACTCGCATTTCAATATTGATCTGCTCTAAACACTCCCTCACCTTTTTCATTGCAATTTCAGGTTCGGGATCGTCAATTGCAAGCTGAAAATGAGTGTCAACAAGCTGCGAAGTTACGTGCATTCCCTGCGAATCATAAGGTCGCAGTCCGTCAGGGTCGGTGCTTGAATCAAGTGAAAACAGTCTCGGTTTTTCCGGATTTCCTGCTGCGTATTTTGCAAGCAAAGCATCTTCCTCGTCCGTTGCCGAACCTCTGAACATCAAGCGTATTGTACCACATTCCGTGGGAACACCGATGTCATTCATCCACCAGTTATCTGACACAAAGTTTCCGTCAAAGAAGAATTTTAATCCAAGATGAATTGTATCTTCTATTTCTTTGCTCTTATAAAAAGTATTATCGGGGCAAGCATACATCTGTGCAAGATTTTTAAGACGTGCCGTGTGAATATGCGGTCCCCAAACAGTCCAGTCCTGTTTTTCATAGTCAAGGTCAGAAAAACTTCCGTCAGTCTGGATTTTTGAAAGTAATTCTTCGGGATTTCCTTCTTTGTCATAATAATATTCTTTAATATTTTGTTTAATTATCTCAAACATCTGTTTATCTGTCATAATTTATACCTCAAATTTATCGGGATTAAACTTGGCATTGTGTCTGAATGATGCAATTTCTACATTGATTACGGATTCAACCTGGGCAATTTTCCATCGGATATGTGCTTCATCACCAAGATATTCCATACTTGGCTCCCATCCAAGTCTTGAATTTTTCTGCACATACGCAATAGCCTCTTTCGCATTCTCTATTTCTGCGCGGCAGATATTTTCCATTTCATCAAGACAAGCGATAATTTCTTTATTTTCAGTACACAAATTCATTTTTGCACGTGTCAAGTTAAACGACTTAACACTACGTGCAGTTCTGATATTGCACTTAATAAAATTACCAAGATCAATAAGTTCCTGCAATTCATCGTTAGGCTTCTCGATAGCTTCAAGTATTTGTAACCCTGCAACCATGAGTTTATCCATCTTTTCACATTGTTTTACAGAAGAAAGAAGTCTGAGTTGCGGCGTACTTATATCGCTGGGCCACGAATCAATAAATATATCATCATAGCCTGTAGAAAGAATTCTTGTACCAAAATGAGCGTAATCAGCCTCCGGCGGAGTAAGCTTCCTCATAAAGCATATAGGATATGCAGGACCAATTCTGAACGGACCATACTGATCCATTCCTTCAACCTGATATTCACGGATAGCATCGCTCCAATAACGAAGTGCTTCGTCAATTTTTTCTGCATTTTCAGCACCGTAGCGCTTTGCAAGAACCGGAATAAGTGAAACATCATCTTCGTGTGTAAAGTAATATTGCTTTGCAAACTCACTCACAAATGATGGATAAAATCCAAAGTGATGTGACTCCATAAGACCGCAAAGACCGTATTTTTCATTACAGTCAATAAGAGCTTTATATCTTCTCTCCCACTGGTATGGGAACGGTTCATAAGGAATCACTCCGAAGTCCCATGTAAGACCACCCGTGTTTGCCATTGCATAAAGGCGTATGCCACGTCTTTTCGCTGCTTTTGCCTCGGAAAGGAAGTATTTACTTGGACCTTCATATGAAAGTGTATAGTCTGCAAGAAGCGATTTAACCCCCTCGAACTCAACTATATCAGGACGCGAAAAAGTAGCGAGTAGAGAAATATCTGTAGGAAGATTGTCGATAAGGGAAATTCTTGCACTTTCTTCCTGTCTTGCCCAGTTATATGACCACAAAACTATATCCGCATCAGGGTTATATTTTCTTATAATACCTTTTACAAGATTGAGCCATTGCGGATAATCAAAACAAGGATACCAACCCGGACGAAGCTTTCCTGTTGAAATCTCCGTACTTTTTGCAGGACCGATTTTTCCTGTTGTATGTGGGTCTTTACTCGGGAACTCTACAGATTCACCAACAAGAATTACGCCCTTAAGTTTAGGGCAATTTTTAAAGAGATTACCATATGTACCCTCGTAAAATTCTTCAGCATCAGGCTCATCAGGGTGCTTTTCACTTTTATAATAGCTATAGGCATAAACGTCGATACCATACTTTGCAGCACGCCATATAAGCTCATTAAAATCAAGGAAACCGCGTGTCGTCTTATTTACGCCTTTCACAAACACAAGTATTGCATCCATACCTGCGTGTGCAATCTGGGAAAGGTGTGCATCCGGAAACTCGTCTATACCATAGCCGGAATGAATCATTCTGGGAGAAAAAAGAGCTTTTCTCTTAACATTCCCCAGAGTAACAAAGGGAGCCTTGCGGATATTCATTACATCTTCAAGATAATAAAGAGCCTGAGCTGCACCGCGCTCGTCAAATGCAACAATATCAATTTTATCTGCATTCACAGTTATTGAAAAGCCCATATAACCTTCAGCATCTTCAAGGTTTTCTCCTTCATATTTAAGGCGAAGACTTACGGCACAGTTTTCCTTGAAGGACTCTTTTTCACTTATTACTGCGGAAACATTCATAGATATATAGAGATAGTCCGCAAAGTCTTTAGCTGCAGTTAATATAACATCCGTAGAGTTCTGAATATATATTACCGCAATGTCTTCAAAAACAAATTCATTTTCATTTGCTTTGAGAGTATTATTTCTAATATCTTTAGAATGAAATTCAAGAAGCTTTTTCCTGAATTCATAGTTTTTTTCAATCTGTCTCATAGTAATACTCCTTTGATTTATATATTCTCACACAGTACGATTATACTATATTCAGTAAAGCATTTGCAATAAGAAATATTAACATTTTTGTGCTTTGTACTAACAAATTCACAAAAAAACGACAAAAAGAATAGTATATTAACGGGGGTTCTCCCCTCTACACTAAATGAAAGGACAAAAGTTATGAAAGATTTACTTGATATCGAATTTATGCCGACCTCAATGAAGTCATCCTGTGATTGTCCGGATGATTTACCTCTTGCTTATGCTTATGTTCCTTATCAGAGCTTTGAAACGCCTTATGATATGGAGCGTTCTTTAAAATATGGTACCGTATTTCCAAAGCTCAATAAGCCTATGGAAGTTTACGGAAAAGAATTTAACAAAAAGGCAGGTGCAATAAAGTTATGACAAACCATTCTTCCCGTAAAGAGCTTCTTCTGAAAGTTCAGGAAGCAGACTTTTTTGCACTTGATATTCAGCTTTATATGAACACACATCCGAACTGTGCAAGAGCACTTGCTCTCTATACAGAAGCAATTCAGAAAGCTAAAGAATTAAGAAATGAATATGAAAAATTATACGGACCTTTAACAGCCGCAGCTACTCCGGCAAAACTTCCGTGGCAATGGTCAAGAAACCCGTGGACATGGGAAATTGAAAGGAGTTAAACTATGTGGATTTATGAAAAGAAATTACAGTTCCCTATAAAAATCAAAAACCCTAACCCTAAAATGGCACAGATTATTATGTCACAATACGGCGGACCTGACGGCGAACTTGGAGCGTCACTCCGCTATCTCAGCCAGAGATTTTCAATGCCTAACGAAATTACAAAGTCAACACTTAACGACATTGGGACTGAAGAACTTGCCCATCTTGAGATGATTGGTACGATAGTGTATCAACTTACAAGAAACCTCTCGCCTGAAGAGATTAAGGCGTCAGGTTTTGACAAATATTTTGTAGACCATAATACGGCTATTTATCCTGCCTCAGCTGCAGGTGTGCCCTGGACTGCGGCATATATTCAGTCAAAGGCTGATGTTATAGCGGACCTTACCGAGGATCTTGCAGCAGAGCAGAAGGCTCGTGCAACTTACGACAATATTCTTAAGCTTGCAGACGATCCCGACGTCATTGAACCGATCAAATTCCTTCGTGAAAGAGAAGTTGTTCACTATCAGAGATTCGGTGAAGCACTTCGCAGTGTTCAGGATATGTCAGATAAAAAGTATTACTAATGTTATATTACAAAAATTAACAGAAGAAGGGCGTTTACTCAACGCCCTTCTTCTGTTAATCCAACAAACTTACGTATTATATAGAAAAGATGGTGCTATGTGTATAGCACCATCTTCGGAATTTTTTTATTCTATATTTAATTTTTCTGAAAGCGGAGACAGACTGTCTGTACCTCTCCAGACCATAACCTTTGCACTTTGTGCATTTTCTGCAACATTAAGTGAAAGCTTGTTCAGTCCGATATTCTCTGCGGTTACGATTTCGCATCCGACAAAGTTTTGCTTACTGTCATAATACGCTATAACAATCATATCATCAGCAGTTTTGGCATTTACATAAAGAACTATATCGTCATTTGCGATACTTCCGCCAATCTGAAGTCTGTCATAGTCTTTGTAAATTACCATATCGTAGTAAACATACTGTCCGGAATTAGCATCGTAATATATTGCATAGTCACCGTTATTAACAACGCTGTCACTTGTCTTGTTGCTACCGTCTGTTGAAACAACCACGCAATCCATCTGTTTTGCAATATCAGAGCAGAGTGTTCCCTCCTGTATATAAAGAGTTTTCTTCTCTGCAGAGTAAAGAGTATTACCACTCTGCTCGGCAAAGCTCTTTTCAATACGTTTTGCAATGACGGGTGCATTTTCAGTTTCGTAAACTACAAGATTGTTAATATAGCCTTCTACGTCGTCCGCAGAATCAATACCAAATCGAAGTGTGCTTCCCTCGGAAAGATTTGCAGTCACTACGGCATAGAGTTCGCCGTTTACATATGTCCTGACCTCATCTTCTGCGATGCTAGACACAACGGAAATATTATTCCACTGATTAAGCTTAAGCGCATCACTTACATCTGCTGAAAGCTTTGTATCGCCTGATGCAACATAGAATTCCTTTGAATTTTCATTCATCGGCATCACATCAAAGTTCATAGTAAGATACTGTGAGTCCTCGCCCTGCTTTGTCCATACATTTTCAAGCTGATAGTATGCGTTCTGCGAATCAAGCTGTGCCGATTCATCGAGGACATTCTTGCCTCCGATTCCATTTGCCCAGACAGCATCTTCGCCATCCGCAGTAGTCAAATGATTAAAGGCGGTTTTCTGACCTGCGATTGCAACATAAGTTTTCTCCTGTGCACCGATAAGTTCTTCATCATAAAGACCGTCGAATGAGTCGGAGATATAGTTACCGTTTGCGTCTGTTGCACGTACGGCAATATAACCTTCAAAATTTGCCTCAAGAGTTACGGTGCTACCTGCCTGTGAATTGCCTGCAAGAATCCATTCATAAGTTGCATTCGCATCGTCACAGGTTGCGGTAAGAGTAAATGTGCCGTCAGTATTTTCCACACGGGAAACTGAAATACTGCCCATAGCTACAGGCATTGCCTTACGTGTAATCTGTCCCACACCGCGTGAAACATTCTTTTCAGTCGCCGTTTCAAAACCTCTTGCGATAATTCTGTCGTCATACATTTCCGCATACGCAAGCATTGCATAAGCCGCGTCAAGTTCTGAGCCTTCAACCCATGAATGTTTCATTGCGGGGATGGAGATAAATGACGGTTCTTCCTCTTTTCCGTCATAGTAGGACTGCTTATCCTGGTCGTATGACTGATGAGTATGTCCCGAAAGCACCACAACAGAGGGATGCTTGTTGATGATTTTCTCAAACGCTGGGAAATTAAGTCCGTAATAACCGTAGGACTCTACCTTACCTGCCTTGTATCTTACGGGCATAAGATGTGACATAATGAAGATGGGTTTACCTGTAGATTCATTTTCATAAAGCTTCTTATCAAGCCAGTCAAGTTCCTCGTCGGTAAGCCACTTCACAGGTCTTTCCGAACCGAAATTACGAAGGAATATCACGTGATATTCGTTACCCTCGGAATCTGTTATAAAATCATCATAATTGATGCTGTCCTCGTACCAGTTTTCAAAAAGCTCTACCTTTTTGTCTATGGGGTCGGGGTATTTTCCGTTGGCAACACTCCAATCAATGAATCTTGACATAAGGCGCTTGTTTCTCTGGGGAGAAACGCCAATGTAGTCAAGATATGCCGCCTCGGGAGATTCGTGGTTACCCTCTGCAAGATATACGGGAGTGTCGAAGCCTATGAAATAGTCATACGCCATATCGTAGGCATCAGTATTTTTTACCGTTTCTACTCTGCCGGTAGGTTCATCTGTAAGAACTTTTTTGCTTTCGCCGTTTTCATCGGTCACTACTTCTGTCTTGTAGTAAACAAGTGTTACCTCGTCGTCCTCCTCTGTGGCAGGGTCTATACGGTAGCCGTAACTGCCAAGACCATTCATACCACGCACCGTAAACCAGGAACGACCGCCGAATGTGTCCGCCGTATCACCGCCCACAAGAATTACATCGGCGTGCTCGTCGATAAGGTCACGTGCTTTGAGCATCTTATCCGACGGTTTATGTGTCTGATAAGAGGGGTCACCGAAGTGGAAGTCCGATGTGATAGCCATTATCATACTCGGCTCTTTCGCTTCAAGACGCTTTTCTGCGGGGATTTCATACACGACATCAAATGTCTTTTCCATATCGGTAACACGGGCAATAAGCACCTCTGCCACCTCGGGAATAATCATATTCTTTGTTATGGCATAGCCTTTTTCTGCCGCCTGACCTGTAAGGCTTATTATACGGGTATAATCGGCAAGGGGCTGATATCCGTCATCTGCAGTTGAGCTTCCCCAATAAAGGTCAACGTTACTTGCATTTGAGCTTCTCTGTCCGCCGAAGTCAAGAGAAATTGTACCCATTGCCGTTGCTACATCGTTATCGTCAAAGTTGTAGTTAAGACTCATTTTGTTCTTGTCGAGAGGCATATTAATATTATCAACAATCCAGATTGAATCTATTGAAAAGCTACCGAGTGCATCCATCGGTACAAGCTTGAAGCTTGAAATTGAAGCCGCTGAAATATTCATTTCGCCCAAGGTTTCGTTCAGGGGGAACACATACTCGACGAAATCATTGCCTGCACCCTGAAGTGTAGCTTCTACAACGCCTGTTGTGTAGTCGAATGCATTCTCTGCATTACCTGAAAGGTAGAGCTTCATAGTTCCGGGATTTTCGGCACTATGTTTCATTCTCACCTTTAAGCCTGTGTAAACGCTATTGTCTATTGCCTCTGAAGGAGTGTAAATAAGGGCGTTATCCTCAATTTCTGCAGGTGCAGAATATGTAAGTGTGCTGTTTTCAACGCTGTAATTTGCAGAAGCAGAAGACCAGTAGCTTCTTAATTCAACTGCATCGTCAAACTCCCAGCCGATGCCTGACGGTGCATATTTTCCAATCCATACATCGTCAATTAAAATGGAGTTGCCCGCATTAGCATCGTGCTTGAATTTCCATTTGTATGGGTTTCTTGTAGATGCCTGGGTGCCATTAAGACCGTTAGCTGTTATGTTCGTCTGGGTGGAAACAAGATTTCCGTTTATGTAAATATCATAAGTCACGGTATCATCAGTAGTAGTAGCAGTATCTCCGTCAGAAGGAGTTTCACGGATTACAAAGCGGATGTCATTCCAGGTTTCACCATCTGTAATAAGACCGTCATCTCTGTCAGCAAGTAGTGTACTGCTGCGAAGAAGACGATAGTCATAATCGTGCTTGTCGTATGACACAAACTTCACATTATTAAGAATATTAGCCGAAGCACTTCCTGTAAGCTGTATCTGAATTGTGCTTGCTTTTCCCGGATTAGAAAGCTTAATTTTAAAGCCAGCCTCATAATCGTTGTCGGCTATGGCATTTGCACTTTTGGTAGAAACCTCATAGATTCCACCGGTGGCAGTATTGTTCAGGTCATAACTGTCTTCACCGCTGAAGGTTTTGCTGTCCATTGTATATACGAGCTTTGTTGTAGTCAGTGGTTCATAAGGCACATATTTTGCAATATAAACATCGTCAATCAAAATAGAATTGCCCGCATTAGCATCGTGTTTGAATCTTAACTGATAGGGGTTTCTTTTCTCACTTTGTTCGCCGTTAAGACCGTTAACAGCTATGTTTGACTGGGTGGAAACAAGATTTCCGTTTATGTAAACATCATAAGTAACGGTATCATCGGTAGTTGTAGCAGGATCATCGTCGGAAGGAGTTTCGCGGATTACAAAGCGGATGTCATTCCAGGTTTCACCATCTGTAATAAGACCGTCATTTCTGTCAGCAAGTAAGGTACTGCTGCGAAGAAGACGATAGTCATAACCGTGCTTGTCATAGGCGATAAATTTCACATTGTTAAGCACGTTAACAGAAGTGGTGCTACCCATAAGCTGTATCTGAACTGTACTAGCTTTTCCGGGGTTAGAAAGCTTGATTTTAAAGCCCACCTCATAGTTAAGGTCACTTATCGCGTCTGCACCGCTTCCTGCAACTGTATAAATCGCATTTGTCGCGGTGTTATTCATATCATAATTATCTGCACCGCCAAAGGTTGTTTGGTTTAGTACGTAATCGAGCTTATAAGCTGATTCTGATTCTTTTTCTGTCTCTGCCATTACAGCAATCGAAACAGAAACAAGCATCGAAAAGCTTAGCAAAAGAACTAATATCATTTTGAAAAGATATGCTCTTTTACGCAGTTTGCATACTTTATTCATAGTATTGATTTTCCTCCTTTTATTTTCTTTATTACAATGCTATTATAACGGATTTTACTGTACTTGTATATGCATATTTCTTTATTTTACTGGACATTTGCTTTTTAAAAAGGAAAATTTCTTGGCATTTACAGCAAGTTTTCAAAGTAATTAACTTACAAGGCAACACGTTTTCCGCTTTCCTGACTTTCGTAAACTGCTTCTACAATTCTCTGATTAAGAATAGCTTCAGCCGCAGTTACAGGAGCTATGGTTTTGTTTATAACCGCATCGGAAAATTTCTGTATTTCCTTTGTATACATATTACCGCCGACATATTCAAGAGGCTTTATTGAAACTGCGCCTTCTTCTGTAATGGCAGTAAGCTTTACACTACCTTTTTCAACCTGACCGATTGTGCCGTCAGCCGATATAACGCCCTTTGTACCGTAGATTTCAAATTTACAGCCACCAATTGCATCCGGAATATTAAAATTGGCTTCAACTGTAAACAATGCCCCGTTATTCACACGAAGAACTGCACTTGCGGCATCCTCCGTGTCGGGATATTCAAAAATCTGATTCCCACACATACCTGTAACTTCTTCTGTTTTGAGCCCGGTAAGATATTGCAAAAGGTCTATACAGTGGATACCCATATCCATCATCGTACCGCCACCGCTGAAAGCCTTTGTCTGACGCCACTTCACAGGTGAAACAGGTGACCAGCAATTAAATTTAGCATAAGCGGAGACAACCTCACCTATAGCACCTTTTTCTATATATTCTTTAATAACTCTGTGAGCATCATGAAAACGCATCATAAATCCTACACCGAGAAGAACATTTTTATTTTCACAATATTCTTCTATTTCACGTGCTTCATCACTTGTTATACCCATAGGTTTTTCAAGCAGAATGTGTTTACCTTTATCTGCAGCCTTGAAAACCTGCTCCTTATGACAGAAAACAGGTGTTGCAATATATACTGCATCAATATCCTGATTGAGAAGTTCATCAACACTATCTGTTGCAAAGGATGCACCATATTTATTTTTAACAGTTTCTGCAACTTCGGCATTTATATCCATAACGGCGTAACATTCGGCATTTTTGGCAAGCACCATACCGGGAATTGTTCTTCTGTCGGCAATACCGCCACAACCGATTATACCCCATTTAAGTTTTTTCATAATAAATCTCCTTAAAAAGAAAATATTTCTTCGGCTAATTCCTTTGTTAAAGGTGAACCGTATTCAGACACCTGAAAGGCTTCAGCAAAAAGGATGCTCTTTCCTTTTTCGCCATAGCGCTCTATAAGCTTGTCACGGTATTTTGATGCCGCCATAGCTTCTCTGTATTCACTATTGTTACTGATAACGGGAACGCTCAATTCTTCAACCGAAAGAATTCTGCCGTCTCGTGGAACTCGGGGTGTACGAAGCCATTCAAGTCTTTCCTTTGGATCCTTTGGAACTAAATGCTCTGCCTGATGTGTCCAGGGGAGCCATTCATACACCTGGGAAACATAGCAATCATACATTTCGTATTTTTTATCTATAACATCGTCTGTCGCAATTACTATTTCAGGGTCAAACTTCGGATTTGTAAATTTATCATAAAAATACATTATTACGGGCATTTTCTGAAGTGCTTTATGTTCAGGATAAAGATGCGGAACAATTAAAAGGTATGAGGCGTCCTGAACAAGAAGTGCTACATCACGGTGGTCGGCGTGATAGTCATTTGATCTGTGAGTGAAAATTATATCGGGTTTGAAATCTCTGATGTAACAAATCATTCTCTTTCGGTTTTCAAGACTTGTTGAAACCTCACATTCGGGAAGCCCCATATTGTCGTATTCTATTCCGCTGATTTCAGAGGCTTTCTTACATTCAGCCATTCTTGTTTTATGAAGTTCCTCGGGAGAAAGTTCGTGATGTCCCATTGTTCCGTTACAAACAGAAAGGAAACGAACTGTATGCCCTTGCTGTATAAATTTAAGTGCAGTGCCTCCGCATCTGAAATCGTTATCGTCCATGTGGGCACCTATCATAAGTATTCTCATAGTGAATTTAGTCCTTTCTCTTTAAAATATTTGCACCAAAGACCGCAGTCTTTGGTGCAAATCATATTTTTATTCGTTGGTTTTTAGTTTAATTCAGTTGAAACCGCATAAGGTACAAGCTGGTCACTTATTACAAATGCACGGTAGGTTTTTCCATTTTCAAGAGGAAGTGTTGCCTTGCCGTCAGTCCATGCAGTGCTACCGGATACTGTACCGAGAAGCTGAACATCTGTCAAAAGACCACTTTCATATACTGCACCGTAAACCTTTGCTTCGGGAGTTAATGTGCCTGCCTTTGTTACTGTAAGTGCTGTGCCGTCAATTGCAAGCTCATAAGGATATTCAGGTTCCTGAGGAGCTTCAACTGTTACTGTAGCTGTCACTGTAACATCACTTGCATCTGACATGGTGTATCCTTTTACAACACCTGTTACGGTCTTTACACCTGCAGTTGTTGTATCAACATCAGCCCATTCTACTTCTACAGCTTCCTGAACACCGTCAACAGTTACATTTACAGTTGAGGGAAGCACTGCATCCTCACCAACTGCTACAGAAGCATTTACTGTTTCTGGAACAAATGTCGTTACATCCGTATATGAAGCAATATATACATCATCGAGATAAATGGGTGCTTCATATTGATTAGAGTAGTAGAATACCCACTGATGTGGATTAAGTTTATCTTTATTAGTGCCATTCAATCCTGAAACTGAAATATCCGTCCTTTCATAGACCTTTTTACCATTTAGATATATGACAAGGTCAAGAGTATTCGCTGTTGCTGATTCTTCAACCAAAAACCGAATGTCATTCCATTCCCCAGTAATAAAGCCACTATTTTTATCAGCAACCTTATTGCTACCATGTAAAAATCTATAGTCATTATTGTGGGCAGAATATGACTTGAATTGGATGCTATTAATTATAGCGGTATCAATGTCATTTCCAAGAAATTGTGCATTAAACATGTAATTAGCTACACCAGGGTTTGTAAGTTTTATCTTAAATCCTGTTTCATATACATAGTCATCGACAGCATTTTCCGATTTATCATTTCCAATGTAAAATCCATTAACTTTTTTTGTATTCAAATTTGATATTTGCAAAACACTGTTTCCATTTTCAACTATAACTTCAGGTTTAACTGTTGCACTTGAATATACTGAACCATCTACAAAGTTACCCTCGTTAAGAGCATAATTCAATTTCTTGATTGTTACCTCTCCCTCTGCCATTGCAGGAATAGCCATAGCAGAAAGCATAAGCACGCTTAAAATTATAGAAATAAATTTTTTCATTTTAAAAACCTCCAATTTAGTGTATGGTATCATATTAACAACAAAAACATTGTTTTTCTATACCAAATTCTGTTTTTTTGCGGACAATTTCTTTTAATTTACAATTCCAAAACCATTTCGTCATAACATATGACGGGATTTTTACTGCAATGTTTCATGTCTTCGCGTGCAGTTTTTTCATCATTAAGTATAACTCTTCCGTTATGTGAAAAAAGTAATTGTCCGACATTGTGTGTGTCTGCAAAGTTACATACATCCTTGACTTTATGATGCCCGGTTTCGCAAATAAGATAGTCGCATCCGTCACCGAGGACATTTTCAAGGTCTGCCATATCCCTCACATCGCCGGAATAAAGTATTGTTTTTCCGTCGACAGTAATTTTAAAGGAATATGACTTCGGCTTTTCACCTTCGGAAAACCTGATGTGATGGTTATGCATTGCCTCCACTTTTATGTTTTCATTTTCAAATAAAAGACCGTCAGCTATTTCGTGCGAGCAGATTTTAAACTGATTGTTATACTGTAAACCTATTCCACTTAACACGTTCTCAAAGCTATGCCACAGACTTATATTACCGATATAAAAATCTATTTTTCTGTCAAGCGGATAAGTTTCATAAACCGAAGCAAGCTTCCATATAGTGTAGACAGTATTAAGCAGCCCTCCGATATGGTCTATATGGGGATGAGATATAAATACAGCTTTCACTTTGGACATATCAATCCCCATAAGATGTGCTGTGCGTGAACACCCCTCACCTGCATCAAACAGATAGTAATATCCGTTACTTTCAATCATTGTTGATGCGTGGTGACGTTCAGGCATAGGCTCTGTACCGGCACAGGTTCCTAGAAAAATTATTTTTGACATTGAGTATTCCCCTTAATCGTTTCCTCGTAATCATACATAATTTCAGGTGAGAATCTGAGTCGCATTGCAAACACCTTTGCTACATCATTTTCAAATCTGTAAGGTGATTCAAGCATCTTATCAAAGGCTTTCTTTACAATTTCAACATAGCTCTTTTCCCCGGGTACACTTCCGAAAAGAAGTGCATCAAGTATTTCCATACTGGTTTCAGGCTGACTTACACGTCTTTCAATCTCCTTAAAAGAAGTTGAATACCAGAATTCCTGAAGTTCATCATCATACATATAAACAAGCCATTCTGCAAGTTTGACACAGCATTTAAGAATACGCTCATCACCTGTCATTGTATAAAGTGTTCTCATAGCAGAAGCAAGAACACCATGCATGAAGGGCTTTCCGCCATAACAGAACTTGCGCTCTGTTATTTCTTTAGGTTGCGGAACATCCATCATAGTACTGATACAACCGGTCTGCACATCCTGCTTGAACATAACGCGCTCTGCCATTATACGGCAGGCATTGAGATAATACTCATCAAGAGTTATATCATACGCGGCCTGAAGTGCAAGCATACACCAACCCGGTTCACGTTCAGTAAGGAAATCAAACTTTCTTGTATAATACTTCGCCAATGTATCGGCACAGTTAAGAACAATGGTCTTATAACGCTCGACACCTGTCATTTTGTAGTAAAGAGCAAGTCCGTTATTGAAAATATGACCCATCTGGAACTTGATTTTCGGATAACTCTTGGGAACAAGCTCGTGAGGATAGTAATTGTTTGCGTGCCCGACAGTATGAACAAAAAAGTAATTCTTCTCCTCAAAATGCACACAGGAGTGTGCAGTATCTACCTCTGCATAATGAGCCATTGCAATACGTGCAAGTTCGTAGAACCTTTCATCCCCTGTCCTCAGATAATGAATCATAAGTCCGTAATGGAAGTCATATTCCAGATTCATCCAATGAATATTGTTTTCTCCAAAGCTGTCACCGTAGTTAAGCATACCGTAATCACGATAGCTCTCTCTGTGGTTAAGATATAACTCAAGAGAGTTATCCATATATTTGTCATATTTCGGGAAATCGGGACAACCGCACTTAATACGTCCGAAAGCAAGGCTTTTTTCTATAGACTCACAGTCCGGATGCAGGTACACCATATCGGTAAGCTTTTCGGCATCGTTTCCGAAAACAATGGTATGGTACTTTCGAAGACCTCCGTGAAATTCATATTTGCCTGTTTTCAAATAGAAAAACATCTGCGATTCAAGAAGCACATCTTCATTCTGATAATGCTCCGGCTTTGTGATGAAGGGGCAAATACCTATTTTAACCACATTATCTTCAGAAATAAATGACTTAGGATAATTCTGCCAGAAGTCTTCCACGATAAGATTTGAATTATTAAAATTAAACCTGCCGTCAAGTTTCTGTGCAACTTCTTTATCATCAACAATGGCAGTTTTTTCGTCAAGTTGCATTACGTTGATTTTCTTATTATTTTCCGAAGGGCCCTCAATATACAAACCATCGATTGTATAGAATTCCGTTTTTAAAATGTCATTTTCAAAGCCGAATTCGAGACGGTACGCGTCAATATTTCTGTAGAAATGCAGATGTGTATAGCATTTCATACTTCTTTTACCATCGCACATAAAACGATTTGAACGGGACACGACAATGTGGTTTACTCCCTGCTCTTCAATGGTGTATTCGCCACCACCGGCAACGTAACGATTACCGTCAGTGCCGTAAACTACTGCAAGAAGCTCTCTGTCCGGAAGAACAGAATTACTGTCGTTACAGAAGTTATAGGTCTTATCTCCGTTCACAACAGTTACGCCGTTATCTTCACATTTAACAGAAAATGCATCTTCAACAGGCACCTGTTTTCCGTCTACTGCATAAAACTTTCTTCCGTCAACAGGCAAAATAGCATAAACGGAAACTGTTTTTATACTTCCATCTTCCCACTTTGAAGTTATCTTACATTGAGATGCATACAATACACCGTTTTCATCCTTAATATGAATTTTGTTGCAAGAGAACACTTGTCCCTTCCCGAAAGGAAGAACACTTGTGACCGGGTGGATCCCCTCTTTGACAGTAGAGTATTTAAGTTCAATATTTACAGGCGAATTTTCTTTTTTCTCGTAAAGCTTTTCCCTGCATCTGCCTCTGCCGCAGAGCATATTTCCGTCTTCGTCGATAAGTTCAATAACAAATCTTATTCCCCAGTATTCTTCAGAAATTGTAAAACGGTGGTTATTTAAATATTCGTCTTCGGAATATACAACGTCACCTAAAAGAATTCTTGCACGGCACGCAACAGTTGTCCAGAAACGCACCTCACCGTTATCTGTAGTAAGATTCATAATACGGTTAAGCTGTGGCTCGGGCGCATCTTTCATAAGCACGATTGCAGTAAAGAGAACATGCTCTCCGGCAAGTACACTATACTTTATTTCGTCACCTTTTTTAAGTTCAACTGCATCCTCAGTTACAAAGAAATAGTACTTTTTGTCATCTCTTCCGTAACGGAATTGACCGAGCTTTTCTCCGTTTACACTAAGTTCCACAAGACATTCGCCGAATTCACCGCATTCTTCCTCCAGAACAGGAATATATTCTTCATCATATGTACCGAAGGTATCTCTTACCTGCAAAGCAAGATAATACTTTCCGTCAACAGGGGCTTTTGCCGAAAGGCTTGCCCCTGCCATTCCGTAGTCAAACACATGAGGAACGAAGGAACTTCTTTTCTGTGCGTGAAACCCCTCGTTATGTAACATATCAGAAGACAAAACAAAATCGTTTTCAGAATGAACGTATTTTGTTATTTCCGCATCTCCTGAAAGTAATCTGATAAAGTTCATAAATTTTCCTCCATTACAGGATTAATACTGTGAAATATTAAATCCTCTGCCTATGCTGTCAGCAACTTTTGCACCATTCGGGTTAAACCAGAAATAAAGGTAAATTGTGCCGTTTTCGTTTGTGATTGTTCCTATATCAGTTGTTCCGTCACCATCCATATCGCAGGTAAACTTCTGACTGCCTGTCTGGTACGACTTCATACTTGTTGAATCGTATCCTCTTACGGGTGCAAGGGGTTTAACTCTTACCTTAAATTCACCGTCAACAAGCACATTATCTGTGGGCATAAAGATATAATCAAGTCCGCCCTCACCTGTCCAGTTAATGATGTTGAACTGTCTGTTACGGATATAACTGTTTGTAACATTAAGCACTTCACCGTCAAGGGACACATACATGAGCTGTGATGCAGGCTGACCCATAGCATTGTCACCTGTGACAATCTGATAAGGATGCTCGTCAAGTCCTAGGTTTGCCTTTTCAACAGTTTCGTAATGGACTGCATCGTCAAGTGCCCACACTCTGTCGCCGTTACCGTCTATCATAATGATATTTGCACCACCACCGCAAGGAGATAAACAGAATCGCTGTTCTTTTTTCGGGATTCCCTTATTCGGAAATGCCTTTAATGTTCCTGCAAGCTTTTGTTCGAGAAGCGCCCTATCTTCGGCATCAATTTTTCCGTCGCCGGTTGTGTCGCCTGCTGTAAACTGATTACCCGAAAGCGTCACTTCGCCTGCAATATGTTTATCAAGCAGATCAAGGTCTTTCTGATTGATGATAATGTCACCCGTTGTATCACCTGTAAGAACAAAGTTTATAACTTCAAGAGAGTCCTTGTGTCCTCTGCTTATAAATCCGGGATAATCCTCTTCCTTCATTGACCACATAACGCTTCCATCATCGTCAATGCATGCAAAACCGATAATGACTTCATCATGTCCGTCGTTATCAATATCTATAGGCTGGGGATAATGTCCAACCTTCAGGCCACCAGGCATGCAAGTATACCAGAGAGGCTTCCAGTCCTTTGTATACGCCCACGCTTCGGTATATCGTGTTTTTACTATAATATCACTCGGATAGCCGTTACCTGAAATATCAGCAAATGCAATTGTATCACTTGCCCAGCTTCCCGGGTTGTATTCTGACATAGGCATCGGGTAACGCTTCTTTACTTCACCCGTTGCGCCGTTGAATATGTAAAGATATTCATTGGTTGCAGCAATTACTTCAAGCTGACCGTCGTTTTCAAGGTCGTGTACCTGACAGGGAATGTCGCTACCGGGAGCTTTCGCTCCTTTAGCAGGATCACCCCAAGTCCAGAGTGTTGTACCGTCTGCTTTCTGCACTCCGATACTTGCACAGTAGTGATTACCGGAAAACAGCGGATCATCATATATTCTTGCTGAAATATATTCAAGCTCACCGTCGTTATCAACATCGTTTACACAAACCCAACGACTCTGATAATCTTTGTCAATTGCAACACGGATATCAGGCTCAACATACTCAATATCATCAGGCTTTCCTCCGGGGGAAAACACCTGAATTTCAGAAAGCCCCGCCGTTCCTTCGTAATCTGTTACGGTAAAACGCATACTTGTGACTGTTTTTTCTTCAAAAGTAATATCGGTAGGATAACCCGTGTTACGGATGTCATTTACTTCAATTTCAGAACCATCACTGAAAGTAAGTTTTCCTGCCTTTACCCAGTTTTCATATTTAGCAGTATCGTGGATTATAACACGGTTTACAGACTTTGGTTCATTCCATGTATACTGAACCCATTTTTCCGTTTCATTACCGCTGTGCCATTCGCCTATACCACCGAATTCAGCAATAATGTTGTCGTTGATACCGCGTTTATCGTATTTTACGGAATCTTCACCTGAAACAGTCACATCGGCATAGAATGCGAGATTATCCACAGGAGTACGGCGTTTAAGAATAACGCGGAATTCATAAAGCTGTGCAAATGTTGTATTACCCATAACATCAACCGCATCATAAATCGTTATACGCACATTGCTGGCACGTACAGGAGAAAAGCTTACAACCTGCTCACCGCTGTAGAATTTATCTGTTCTGTCCTGAACTGTTTCGTAAACTGTTCCTTCGCTTCTGTCAACATCAACAGTATATTTGAGAGAAACTCCTTCGGGAATTACAAGTCTTACACCTTCGACTTCACTTTCACGGACAAGGTCTATATTGCAGAATTGTGTGAATGTGTGCATAGAGGGTGCATCGTAGTAACCGACGTCAATCTGACCGCCGCTTGCTTTACCTATACCCCATCCTGCAAGTTTTGTTGCACCTTCTTCAAATGATTCAAAATCCTCTTTCATTACGATTTCTTCAAAACTTGAAAGAGGTGAAGAATATGAAACTTTTATATTATCAAGGTAGAAGCCTCCCGTTGTACGGGTACTCATATGATAACGAAGTCTTGAAACATCATCACAACGCTCTCTGAAAGAAGCTTCCTTAAGGCAAAGCTCTCCGTCAACGTATGTATCATAAGTCTGTGAATCAAGATTTATTACTATTTTTATTTTATACCATCTGTCAGCAGAAACATCGCGGTAAACTGTTCCGCCACCTCCTGCAAGCTTGAACACGCCGCCTGACTGAATAAGAGAAACGGCTGTATTACCATTTGAAGAATAGATATACGGGAGTGCTTTTTCGTCTGAAACGTCTGTTACAAGAATATCCTGCTCAACCGTAACAATACCCTTGCTCGGTTTAAAATCGTACTGCATTGCAAGTGTGGTATTTCCGATTTCAGGTTTAAGAAGTCGGAGACTCTTTCCGTTATCAATCGGTGTTTCGGGTGGTGCAGCCTGCCACTTTGTAGCGTTGTCTCCGTCAACTAAGTTGGTTGCAGGGAATTCTGCTGATTCTGTAGAAAAGGTTACTCTACCTTTTTCTTCAATTCCCGGAAGATACTCTCCTCCGGGAGCCTTATAGTCGTTAAGATACGGAACACGTGAGCTGTAGTAAGCTTCTCTCGGATCCTCATCTGATGTATTAGCGTTATTTATTGAAGCGCCACCGCCCGAACTGCCCGTTACTTTAACACCAGTAAGCATTTCGCCTGAATTTATAAAAACATCGTCAAGGATAAGCTTTGCATTTTTTCCTGCTGCACTATACTGTACGCTGTCGGGCACAGTTTTTGCATCGTAGCTGTACGTTCCGCCGATTTTAATGCCGTTAAGCAACACTTCGTAAGAAGAAGCACCAAGGTTTACAATAATTTCCATACTGTACCATGTGTTTTCCACATATCCTCGGAGATTTACCCATCCGTTTTTACTCAAAGTTTTAATCTGTCTGTTGCTGAAAGCTATAGTAAACAAAGATTTGTCCTGAGACATAAGTCTTATCTGCGCTTCTTTGCCCTGTGAAAAACATATTTTCTGTCTGAGAGTTAAAATTCCGCTTGGTTTACTGTCAAACTTAAGACGCGTTACGGCAATATCTCCACTTCCGTTTGTAAGGACAAGTCCGTCTCCGTTAGCTCCGTTTCCGAGCTTTACTGTGCTGTTATTGAGAGCTTCAAAATAAAGAAGGTCGTTATCTGATAAAGAATCAAAATCAAGCTCTATGTATAAAGGCTTTTCATCTTCTGCAGATACGGGAATAACGCCCATAATCAAAACAAGCAATATTGCTAAAATTCTTTTCATAATTATGCCTCCTCCCCTAATTATCCGATTATAAAGATTTCACGGATGTAATGATATCTGTAATTCAGCACCATAAGAGAGCCATCGGGGATGCTTTGCGGATTACCGGATGAAGTAACCATCGCTGATTCGGTAGCTGTACTGAATTTCTTGTCATCTTTTGAATATTCATATATGGTAGCGCTGTTTAAATAACCTGCCCAAGGACGTTCTGTTCCAACATAGATACTTACTGCAGAGCCGTTCTTTCTCCACAAACGGCCTGTCTGTGTCCATATTGACGGGAACTGTCCGCTGCCTTTGATTGTAACTCTTTCGGTAATAGTTGCACCTTTTGAGGGTGAATAAATCACATAGTCTTCGTGAATTTTAAGTTCGCCTTTAAGATTTTTCTGACACTGAATAATGCTTCCTGCCTCAGGTGTGCTTCCGTCAACTGAAATATACTCAAACTCTTCCTCAATTCCACGGAACATACCCTTTATCATAGGTTTAAATTCGCCGTCTTTGTCTTTTCCCATATACACTTCATTAACCGCTATAAAATACGCATCAAGCACTTCTACATCGCTGTTTGATGATGCATCCGGCATATAAACCATAACAGAGGCATTATAGGTGTCATCACAGTCAAATATCTGCATATTATTATAGTCATCGCCATTTTCAAAGATTGACGAATCAACAATCTGCATATCATCTTCTACAACTTCACCATTATCGCAGGGAAGGTAGAAAATTTTTGTCGTACCTGTCAAATGGAAAACCTGATTGTAACTGCTCTTATGAATAAAGCTGGTTGTTGCATTCTGGAAGGTATACTGTTCGGAGGATTCTACCGTATCAAAATCCTTTGAGAATGCATCAAGATTATAGCCTAATACTGATGCATCGGAGGCTTTTTTAAGTGCTGTAATAACCCCGTTATCATCAACAGTATACATCACGAGCTGCGGAACGAAAGTGCCTACTCCGTCCTGAAGTTGTGCAACAACGTCGGAAACTTTGTATGACTTTTCCTCCACATCGGAAGATTCAAACTTCACTTTGTCTGCCATTTCAAAAATCTGTATTTTTCCATCCTCATCAAAAAGCTTTATCTCATAAGTCTTTGTAAAGCTTCCCCTGGGTGCTGCATTAATTGCCCATGCGTATCTCATCGCATTGCTTTCAACACGGTATACAGCTGCAATTTCACCTACAACGTCAAAATAAAATTCAGATCTCATTCCGGGCTTTATCGGAATATAACCGGTGTTTTCCGCAAGATTGAGATACTGCTCTGATATAGCATATTCAAAGCCGTTAATCTGTGCATATTTTTTATCGTCTTCCGTTACCGCTTCAACAGTTCCACCAATACCGCTTCTTGTAGGAACTACGGTTATGAGAGACCCATCTTTTGATTTTGCAACGCTGAGTACATCCCAGTTGTTGACTTTAAGAAGCTGATTCCAGTCGCCCCATACTCCGTCAATACCCATTACACGGTATGTAACTTTGTTTTCCGTATCCTTGCGAAGAGTCTTATTATAATGGCATCTAATATTATCTCCCGATACGGACTCTGCAACATAATTTTCATAGTTCCAAACAAAACAAACGTCATAAATCTCATCATTGTCGTGGTCAATGAGATTTACATATCCGGTTGTAAAGTCAAGGTCGTCAAGGTCAAAATCAAGGTCGTATGCACCGTTATACATAAAACGGTGTTCGTTTGAAAGCTTTACACCAAGAGTCTTGCCATCCTGTGCTGTATAGTAAAATTTTTTAAGCGAAAAATCAGATATTTCTGTTTCCAGGTCGCTTACCTTAATAATTAATTCATTGTTGTCATTTACGGGGAAAGCATAAATAAGAGTTTCGTTTCCGCCATTATTTGTCGCGTACGCTTCTACACGATAGCCAAGAAGTGCAGGAATATTGCTGTTGGTATATTTAAGAACTGTACTTCCGATTTTGACTCTGCCGTCAGTTGTATCGCTGTTACGTGAAAGGATGCTTCTTCCATCCACATCATTTACAACTGCTTCGAACTTACGCACGTTAAGGTATTTATTAAGGATTGTTCCGCCATTGAGTTCTGTGTATACAGCATCTTCCGAAACCTGAGAAAGTTCGTACATTTCAACCTCAAGGCTGTTATAAATCATCTGTGCAATTTCAGCTCTTGTTACAAGAGCGTTATCTTTGTAGTTGATATTTTCAAACATTCCGAGTTTATCGGCAGTAATTGAATATCCAATTGGGTAACCGCCCTTCTTCTCCGCCTGAACTTCATAGCCGAGAATATATACAAGGCACTTGACTGCCTGAGAATATGTAATCTGCTTATCAGGCATAAAGTTTCCGTCCGCATCACCAATCATTATTTTCTGTGCTGAAACAGCGGCAATCTGATTGTAATAAGCATGACCCTCTTTAACATCATTAAACTGCGGAGGATTAGAAGTCACATAGTCTTCCATATTTGTAAGTTTGCAAAGAATCGATGCAAACTCCCCTCTTGTCATATAAGATGAATCAACGTCATACTCCCTGAAACCGTCCATTATACCAAGGGCTTTTACAACCTCCAGATGGTCTGTATTTACTGACAATTGTGTAAAGTTTTCCGCATTAACAGATAATGCAGGAACAAACATTATACAACATAATATTATTGCTAAAATTTTTCGCATAATAATATCTCCTTTAATTTTCTGCAAACAATCCGTAAAGAATCTTTGCTGCTTCCGCCCTTGTAACAGGGTTCTGCGGACGGAATGTATTATCTTCATATCCTGTTATAATTCCGTTCGTATAAAGATATGAAATTGCATCTTTTGCATATTCTGAAACTGTACCGGCATCTTCAAACGAGATTGTTTCTGCTTTTTCGTCTGCCTTTACAGCACGGTATACCATAACTGCAAGCTGTTCTCTTGTAATATAATCATCGGGCATAAACTTTCCGTCTGCCCCCTGTGTAATACCAAGGTTTACTGCTTTTTTTACAGAAGCATAATACCAGGCACTTTCTTTTACATCGGAAAACTCAACTTTACTTTCTGAATCTGCATCGGGAAGGATTCTTGCAAGAATTGTTACAAGCTCTGCCCTTGTAATTTTATTTCCGGGACGGAAAGTATTATCTTCAAAGCCTGTAATATAGCCTTTTTCACAAAGTGCTGTCATTTCCTTTTCTGCCCAGTGTTCAGATATGTCCGTAAGCTTCATTCCAGTTTCTTCGGGTTTTTCTTCGACAACTGCATCGGTAGGCTCAATCTTCGGTGCGAGAGTATCGTCCTCATCTTTCTTTGAAATACTTCCTCCAAAGGAGCCGCCACCGCTGCCGCCTGAAGAACCACCAGAAGAACCACCCGAAGGATACTTTTCTTCTTCCTCAAGTTCAGGAGGAAGTTCAGGAGTTTCGGGAATTGAATTCACAGCATCTTCCCAGTCGGAAAGAACTGTACCGATATCCGTATAAGATTTATTGTAAAGTGATGAATATAAAGAATCTTTGTTTTCTTCATTAACCTTTTCAAGATTAAGTCCGAATACATCATCGTTGTATTCTTCCACTATTCCTTCAATTCCGCTTCTTTCTGCATTATTGAGGCTTGTCATAGCCATTGAATAACGCAATGCCTTCTCAATTTTTTCATCTGAAACAAGGGGATTTTCATTATCTGTTCTCTTTGTTTCAAAATGAGTGTAAAATTCTTCATTATGTTCGATATAAACGGGATTTTCCGAATAATCTGCAAGGTAATTTCCATTTTCAAGAGTTTCTATGATTTCCTGAGTGGTTTCTGCATTTTTAAGTTCAAGATAACCTTTTGCTTTTAAGAAATCTGTATGCACTTCATCAATATCCGTATATGTTGCATTTTTCTCTTTGAAATAGCTGGTGATAAAAGCGAGGTTTTCATTTGCTTTCTGTGTAAGTGTGCCGTTTTCTTCCGGAAGAATTTCCGTTATTTCTTCTTCAGTCAAAAAGCACGGCAGATAGTATTTTATTAATTCCTGTGCTTCTGTGCTGTTTTGGGGAAGTTCAGAAAAATCTCCGGGAAGCGATGAAAGCTGCTCTGTTGTAGCAATATAAATTTTACATGACTGTTCATTTCCTGTTGCTTCACCGTCGACAAGACGCTGCAAAGAAAGGATGTACCAACCTGGATTTACGCTTACTGCGGTATTGCAGGAGAATACTGCGGCACCGTCATCATTTCTAACTGCATCAACAACTGCAACTTCCGTGATATCCGTTTCGTCTTCTGAATTTGTAAGCTTCACTTCATAGCTCTGTTCAAGATATTGCGAATCTGTTCCGTTTATCACAAGCGAAGCATCCCCTGTATAATTCATTGAAGCATCAAAATTCATTTCAAGTGCCTGGGGATCGTACTCAACCATTGTTTTTCCTCTTATAATTATATCGTCAAAATATACTTCCTCATCAAGCGGATTTCCTGTGTCGTATCTATACTGATACATTCTCACGCTTTCAATAGTTTTTCCGTAAGTGTAACTGATTCCACCGGTTCCGATCTCGGCAAATGTGTATGTTCCTTTAAGTTCATCGTTAAGATATACATAGAAGTTTGACAGGTTACTGTCTGTAGCTCCGTCCACATCAACTCTGTGCATAACCATTTTTATAACATTGAAGTTCTCTTTTGTAAAGTTATCACCATCATCTTCGGGATTTTTAGGAAGATGATAAAGGTCTTCTTTACCTATAACTTCTTTACTTCCCACCTTAATGCGATAGCGATTAAGGTCACCGTTATCACAGCTTATCTTTACGTTAAGGCGTGCACTGCTTGACCCCTGGAAAAGCTGAATATACGCTTCCGCTTTTTCACCTGCGGTTTCTCTGGGAAGAAGCTTGAATTCAAGCTCAACTATATCATGGGTAACAGGAGTATCCAAAGTAATCTTTTCTACATTGTCTGTAGTAAGGTCTGTTCTTTTGATAAAAAGAGCTTTGTCTACTGTCTCCCCGAACACTTCCACACCGTTCTGCGAGGACTGTGCAACATAGCTTTCAAAATCCTGCGAGAAGGTAAGTTCTGTTACATAAGCAGTTTCAGTACCCTCTGCCATAGCCGCAGAAACAACAGAAAACGCCATTATTACTGCGACAACCAATGATAAACCTTTCTTTTTCATATGTATCCTCCTTTTAATGGTTAACATTACATTTTTACAAATTTAGACGGAGCTACTTCCTCGTACTTAAGGAAGATTCTTCTGAATGTTCTGGAATTCTTGAATCCCGATTTTTCGGACAATTCTTCCATAGTTATTTCAGGATTTACAATCATCATCTTTTTTGCTTCTTCAATTCTGACCTTATTTATGTAATCAAGAAGTTTCATTTCCGTATTGCGTTTAAACATATTGGAAAGGTATGCCGGGTTAATGTAGAATCTGGCGGCAATTGCATTAACATTCATATCCACATCTGAATAATTCTCCCGCACATACTGTTTAATTTTTTCACAGAAAGGAGAAGCGACGCCTTTATTGTTTTCAGCAATACATTCACATACTTCTTTCAAATATTCTTTAAGAATATATTCCATTTCAATAACAGAATCAGTATAAAAGATATTATTGAGATTTTTACTGCAACCAAGACTTATATCATTTTCTTTTTCAGTTTCTCCTATCGCTTTAAGTATGGTGCCGGCAATTTCAAACATGAAACATCGTATTATGTATATAGGGTAACTGCGCTGATAGAGAATTTCATCAAGTTCATTACGTATCATTCCATAGGCACGGGCAAAATCGCCCTTTTTTATATAAATAATAATACCGATTTCCGTGTCAACGGAATAGTTATACACATCATAACTGCGCTGTGCAATTTTTTCCGAATCAAAAATGCAACCGTCTTTCTGACACAGAAAAACTGTATCTTTAATTTCACGGTACACAAAAGGAAGCTCATCAATGTTTTTTGTAGTCCTTCCGTAAATTACATCCGCATCAATGCCAAACTCTGATTTTATAGCATTAATGAACTTTCTTGAGACTCTTTCAATTCTTTCTTTCAGACCTTCGGTTGACTCAACATAGTTCATAATCATACACAGAGTACCTGTATTACGGTTTTGAGAAAAACAGATTTCTGCTAATTCTGAAAAATACTCTTCTGCAGTTTCCTTTACTTTATCTGATAATTCATCAGATAAAGAAGCTTTACCATAAGCAACAAACAGAATACCTTTTTCACCACTAAATTCAGAAATTATATTTTTTACCGAACTTGCCGGAAGCTTTCCTTCAAGAAACTCAGAAACAGTTTTCTTTCCAAGTTCAATTCCAAGCGAATCTTTTTCCTTTACTAAACAAACAAGTTTTTCTTCAAAGTTCTCAAAACACATTTCATCGTCTTTTGATGACCTATCCAGCACTTTAAATATCTTTCTTAATTCGTTTTGCTTTTTTATAATGAAAGCCATCATCAGGAAAATTAACGCGATTGCAAGCAAAAACAAAATATTTTCTGCAGTTATATTATTAAGGCAGAAATATGCAACAACCATAGCAAAAACAATTGTTGTAATCAAAACTGTCAACGCAATATATTTATTTTTTTTATTGCCTTTTTTCACACTTTTCATACTTTTACCTTTCAATTACGCACATATGCATTATTATTACACAAACACCGGATTTTGTACACACATAAATCTTTGAAAGACAGGACATTTTCTTACAATGGCAACCATATTTTTAAAATCGAACCATCATAATTCTTTAGCAATACCGCCATCACCGTTCATAATCATATCGCCAAAGAGCATCAGAAGGACTCCCGTTCCGTGATTATCATCCTTAACTGTACCGAGTCTTAAGTAGTAAGAAACATCCATGGAGCAGCTTGACCCCATACACACATTATAAAAAACACCGTCTTTATCTACACACTTTGAAAGCAATGCTTTCAACCCAAGCTTTACATTGGATATGTATTTTTTGTCAATCCATCCATACTTTACACCGCGGTACATTGCTAACGTGAACATTGCCGTGCAGGACGCTTCCTGATAGCTGTCAGCCCTGTCCAGCACCTGATGCCACATACCCTCTTCATCCTGAAATTCCGATAATCCTTCACAAAATTCAGCAAAAGCAGATCGAAGTACATCGATCTTATCACCTGTTTCATCCTTTAAAGCAAGCAGAACTTCGCTTAATGAAAGAGCAACCCATCCGTTGCCTCTGCCCCAGGGAATACAGTTCTTTAATTCAGTATCCAGGAAGAAAATGTGCGAAAAGATTTTCTTTTCGGACATATAAAGTCTCTTTTTGAATCCGTGAATCTGCGTAACAATTTCGTCAAGGCACTCTTTCACTCCAAGGTCTTTATACAATCTTATCAGAAATGGACAAGCCATAAAGAAGTCGTCAGCCCACATCGTTCCACTTTCTTTTCTGCAGAAAGTACCGTCTTCGAATCTTGAAATTTTTGTTTTTACGTTTTCATAAAGTTTTTCAATTATTGAAAGGTACTTTTTATCCCCTGTAATTTTATAAGCTTCAATAAAGTTAACACCCATTGTTCCGTTGAAATCCAAAAGTTTTTCAGAGGATGCCCCACTCATAAAATTAGCAAAATTATATTTTGAAAAATCATATCTTGCATAATCATACCAATCTGCCAGAAACGACATCATTTCTACAAAATATTCACGATATTTTGTAATACCGAGAGCATTTCCCGCATACTGCATACCATAGCAGCAAAGCATAGTTGCATAATACCAATGTCCAAAAAAGCTTGAATCAATATACGCTCTCAGTTCAGCATGCTGAAATCTCCAGAAAACTGTTTCCCCTTTTTCATTAAGTACAGGTCTTATCTCGTTTTTGCAAACTTTCAAAATTTCATCAGTATAAAATGGGCCGCAATACATGAAACGAAAATCTTTTTTTCTGTCGGTTTCAAGCATATCAAGGGATAAACCTTTACAGTTTTTAATTTCAAATCCCCAATCATTTTCCTTTTTGGATCTTAAAATAATTTCATCATTTTTTGTAAAGCGGATTGTTTTTACACTATTCTCACAAGCTGTACATACCTCGCTGTTATTTATATAAACATCGGTTTCTGATTTTGCAACAAAAGTAATAAATCCATCCATTTCTGCACAAGAATACGCAATAGCATATTTCCCGGAATTATACATAGCTGAAAAATCTACAAGATTTTCCTCATTAATAATTTCGGGATATCGGTAAACGGGCCTTTTTTCAAAGTCGCATTTTGCAAAATAGGCTTCTTCCAAAGAATCAAATCCGGTATAAATCGGAGAAAATGCTATGCCTTCTTCTTTTGTAAAGCCTTCCATAGGCAAATTCAAACGTACCATAACAAGATAAAAGTTTGCCCAAAGACTTACACAATTCGGAGGTGATATATTAAGCCAGAATCCATCATTTATATCGTTAAAAACGTATTTTAATACAAGATTATTTGTTGCATCCTTTTTGAGATTAACAGGAACAGAAAAATACTTCATATTTTCCGCAGAGTTTTTAGCATCTTCAAATGCCGAAAAGATACACTTTCCGTCAAGAAAAACCGAAACCAAACCAACTACATTTATCCAGACAGTATAATCCTTTTCTATCTTTATGTTTGCTGAAACATACGCCACATCTCCCGCTTTATGTTCGGGATATATTTTATTCATTTCTACATAAATATCGTGCTTACGGGTTTTTCTGTAGGCAACACTCTCCATATAGACATAAGGATTCCACACAGGTTTCTTAATCGGTCTTGTTGCAAGCAGATGTTCAAGAACTACATCGGTTATTCTTTCAACATCCTGAATTTTATTCAAAATTGAGTCGGCAGTATTCATTTTAACATTTACAACTTCGTTTTTACACATAATTTTCCTCCACGCCTGTTAATCCTATTAATAATATAGCATATTTTCTTGGATTCGTCTATGCTTATTACCAGAAAAATTCGGTCTTTTTCTTTACAACCGGACAAAAACTTATAAGGCATAAAAAAACCTACCGATTTCTATGAAATACGGTAGGTTTAGTAGTTTAAAGTGTATTAATCTTGTTTTTCAGAAATTCAACGGCTTTTGCAATATCCGATGCAGGATTTTCTCCTACTTCTCTTTCAACTGTAAGGAATCCCTTGTAGCCGATTTCTTCAAGAGCTTTGAGGTAATTATTAAAATCAACATTACCTTCACCAAGAGGCATTTCAAGGTAAGCATCACCCTGATTTGCTTCTTCGTCAATTATACGATACACAACCTCGGGATTACACGGGCGGAGGTTTACGCCGTCCTTTGCGTGAGTATGGACGATATAATCCTTAAGAGTGTGAACTCCTTTTACAGGGTCATCACCCGTAACCATAACAAAGTTTGCAGGGTCAAAGTTTACCGCAACACCTGTTGAACCAAGGCTATCAAGGAAACCTTTAAGCGTTGTTGCAACTTCAGGACCTGTTTCAATAGCAAAGTGTGCACCCATACTGTCCGCATAACGTGCAAGTTCAAAACAAGCTTCCTGCATTATTTTATATCTGTCGTGATTGGGGTCTGCAGGAACTACACCAATATGAGTTGTAACAATATCTGTTTCAAGTTCCTTTGCAAGATCCAGAATTCTCTTTGACTTTTCAATAAGTCCCGGATTAAGTTCTTTATTGCCAAATCCCATACCCAGGTCACCGCAAAGTGCAGAAAAAACAAGACCGTTCGACTTAACCATATCAAGAAGCTCACGACGTTTACTTCCCGTAAGATTTTCAGGTGAATTTTCGCCGTTGGTAGAGTACATCTGAAGTCCTTTTGCACCAATTTCAGATGCTTTTATAATTGCTTCTTTTGTTCCGAGTTTAAATGAGTCAAGCATAACTCCGATAGGAAACTGATACATAATCTTCCTCCTTATATTTCAATTGTGAGTCCGTCGTAAGAAACTATGTATCCATAGTCTTTTACTCGTTCTTCAAGTTCGTGATGTATCGGACGCGCATTGTGGGAAAAATGGTTTATAACCTTTATAGTGTTTTTATCTATAACACCCATTATTGTAAGATTTTCAACAAGTCTGTTGATATTAGGAATACCCATATGGGGATGAATATCCTCGATAGGAATATCAATATTGGTACAATCCATACTGATTAAATCAATCTTCACATTATTTTCTTTGAGATATTCAAATACTTCGTCATAGAAAAATCCTGTGTCGTGAGCGTAAAGAACTGTCTTTTCCCCTTCAATCAGATAAAAACGTGCATCATCACCGTAAAAATGATTGCGGGAAACGATGTTACGCGGTACTTTCCGACAGATTCAGTTTTAAAAATGTCAATTTTATTAGGATTTATATTTGCATACAGATTTGCCGAAATAATATCATACACGCCTTGACCGCAATATACATTAAGCGTCGGCACACGCATTTCCTTTGCAAAAGCACCGCTGTGCATTTCGAGCTCCTTCAGATAGAAATGGTCGCCATGTGAATGAGAAATCAACAAGTTTTCAATCTTATCTCCCTCAATATTATTTGTAAGGAAATGATGATATGTATCCGCAGGAATATCAAGCAGCAAATCATCATTTATAATCGCCTGACTTCTTGTACGAATATTCTTTCCGCCAAGTTTACGGGCATCAACACAATGTCTGCAATTACAGAATACTGCAGGAAATCCTTCAGCCGCAGCTGTGCCAAGATATGTTATTTTCATAATATATTCCTCGTTTCACAGTTTACTTTTAATAGCGCTGTCAGCTTCGCAAGCCCAAAAGAAGCTTTCCCACATATCTTCAACAGAGGGGCTCGCTTCCCCTTTTCCTTCAATCATATCGATAAGGGTCTGAAGCTGTGCACCTGTAGGCTTACGTTTACAGTTTACATTAATCATTTCATAGCGTTTTTCAGGATATGTATAATATTCGATGAGGTCGCCCTCCTCTGAATTTTCACTACGATTCATCTGAAGCACAATTCGAATTCTCCCTCTAGGACCTACAAACTCTTTTACATTTTCAGCAGCAATAGTATTACTCCAACCTGCTTCGTAATAAGCTACAGAACCACCGGAAAGTTTAGCCGTCATAAGTCCGTAATTATATGTATTTTCAGGAACATCTGCTTCTGTACGGGCACCAATTCCCGAAACTTCAACAATATCCTCACCGGTAAACCATCGCATAACATCAATATAATGAACACCGCAGTCAATTATCGGAGATGTATCTTTTATAAGATTAAGATACTTATTCCAGTTCATTGTGTGGTGATTCTGTGTCATACGCATAACTATCGGTTTTCCAACAGCATCGTTTTGAATCATTTCGGCTACCTTGTTATAGGTATCATTATGTCTTAAAATATAGCCGATAAGAACCTTACACTGCGGATTTTCACGAATAAGTTTTACCGCTTCTTTTCCGCTTTCAAGGTTGTCCGCAATAGGTTTTTCGCAGACTACGTGCTTGCCGTTTTTTATACATTCACGAAGTATTTCAAGATGTGTGGAAGGATATGTACAAATAATTACAATGTCAATATCCTTTCTTGAAACGCTTACACGAAAATCAGTATCGGCATAGTCCGCATGATAAATTCTCTTAAAACGCTCTGCAGTTTCAATATTTAAATCGCATACACATTTGATGCAGACATTTTCCATAAACCTTATGTCATCAAGGTGTGCCGCACCCATCGAACCACAGCCGATGAGTGCGACATTATAAATAGTATTTGCCATAATTAACCTTCTTTATTAAAGTTCTATCCATTCAAAAGGCTTCTTAAGCGCTCTCTGTCCCGCTTCACGGATAGCAATTACGTCAATTGTCTGACTGTGTTCAACAGGGATTTTACCTGTCTTGAAGAACTCAACAAGCGCTTCCATAAAGAGGTTGAAGTATTTTGAAAGGATAGTGTAATCTGTAGGATTATTATCCTTGTCAACAGTTCTGATTTTAAATTTAATATCATTTGAATGGTGCATCTGTGCAAGCCTACCGTCTTCAAATTCAATAAGAAGCGAAGGATGCTCTATATCACCAAGACCCATAACTCTCTTTGCACGACAGTTCATAAGCATAACGATAGGTTCAATCTGATGAATTGAATACATGTCGTAAGTACCGGGACCCTCGGAATGAATCTTGAAGATTTTATCCTTGTCAACTTCTTTAAGTTCTGTTACAAAGCGAAGTGCAGAGCTTGAGAAACAAGTTGTTCCGTGTTTTTCAGCATTTTCAAAAATACGGATAGCAGTTTCCTTATCAGGTGCAAATGTCTTATCTACATACACAAGCTTTCCTGATTTAAGCGGAAGGTCACAAAGCTCCTCATGCATTTCGGGGTTATCGGGAGAAAGAACAACGAGAACATCACTCTTTGCAATTACTTCTTCGATAGTATCGAGAAGTTCTACTCCCTGCTGTGCTGCCCATTCTGTATTTGTAATGCCGCCGATAGGACTGTCAATCTTACCGTAAGCATATTTTACCTGAAATTCACCCTCTGTAAGTTCGTTGATAATGCGAGGGTAGTTATTAGCGTGCCACTCATCAAGATAATAGTCAATAAAACCAACTATTTTCATAATGTTACCTCCTTATGCTCCTTTGCACTACGGTAAATAGCATCCATCATCTTTGCAGTAATGATGTTTGTATCAATATGTGCAGTAAGCTTTTCACCGCTTTCAATACAATCAAGAAATGCGTTGATTTCTTTCTTGTACATGCTGGGCATATCATACTTGAATGTAGTTGTTGAAAGCATTCCGTTCTTTGTTGTGTAGAATGTAAAGTCCTTACCGTATCTGAGACGGACACCGCCTTTTGTACCCATAAAGTCAACGAACATTTCATCTTCACCGATGTTCTGTGCCCATGCACCGTTGAATGTGATGATAGGTCCTTCAGTACGAATCATACCTGTTACGCCTTCTTCAACGTCGTAGATGCCGTCCTTTACGGGAGGACCTGCCCACATATATTCATATGTATAATCTTCAATGGGAGAACCAAGTTTTGAGAAGGTTTCACCTGTAACTGTCTTGGGCTGGGGATCGCCACAGCAATACATTATAAGATCAAAGAAATGTACGCCCCAGTCAATCATAACACCGCCCCCGGCGATTTCATTGGTTGTGAAAGCACCACCAAGGCCGGGAATACTTCTGTGACTGCGGAAGCTTGCATAAACGTGGTAAACTTCACCGAGTTCGCCATTGTCAATTAATTCCTTAATTTTGTTAACACTTGCATTGAAACGGTTACAAACACCGATGTTAAGAACTTTACCTGTTTCGTGCTGTGCCTTCTGCATTTCAAGAGCTTCTGAATAGATACGTGCAGCAGGCTTTTCGCAAAGAACGTGCTTGCCTGCTTTAAGAGCTTCAATAGTGATTATTGAATGCATCTTGTTGGGAGTACAAACTGAAATTGCATCAACTTCAGGATCATTGATAACTTCCTTATAATCTGTTACCGCAATACCGCAACCATTTTTTTCTACAGCTGCTTCTGCTCTTTCAGGGATAATATCGCAGAAATACTTAATTTCTGCCTTGGGATTTTCCATATACGCCGGAATGTGCTGACCGTTTGCGATTGTACCGCAACCAATAATACCAATTTTCATAATAAATACCTCCAAAAATTTATTTTGTTTATAACTATATTAGCATCCGAAAGCAAAGAAAACAAGTCCATTTTTTGCTATCTTATGGTACAAAAATTGCTATCGTGCACTTTTTGTCCTGTCGTGCACTTTTTGTCACTTGACAATAATATTATATAGTTTATAATATTAAAAGGGAGTTGATAGAAATGTTACTTGACAGATATACAAAAACTGATGACAAGAAGTTTTACATCAGCAATAACGTTATTTTTAAAGGAATTGACGATATTTGCGAAATTCTTCCTATAATAGCATGTCCCGACGGAACGATAAATGAAATCGAATGTATTTTCAATGTTCCTGACGAAATAAAAGCAAATATTAAAGCTGCTTTTTCAATAGATTATAAATCTATTGAAGATAGTTATATTATTAAAATAACCAGCAAAAAAATCACAATATATTCAGATAATGAACGTGGTTGTTTCTATGGATTATTAAGTCTGAGAGAAAGATGCCTGAATGGTATCGGCGAAGGAATAGTATATAACTATCCCCGCCTTCCGTTCAGAATGATTAAGCTTTACCTGCCTTCGCACGAGAATATTCCGTTCTTTAAAAAGTTCATCGATATGTGTGCTTTTTACGGATATAACGCTATAATGCTTGAAGTCGGCGGTGCTATGGAATATAAATCTCATCCCGAAGTCAACGAGGGTTGGATTGAATATAGCCGTGAAGCGTCTGAAGGAATAAATAATCCTGATAAGTTTCCTTACTTTCCTTTTAAGGACCAACGCGCAAAAGAAACTCATTATAAAAATTCCATTCATTGTGAAAATTGTGGTGGCGAAATTCTTACACAATCCGAAATGCGCGACCTGATTGACTACTGCGAAAGTCGTTATCTTGAGGTTATCCCTGAAATGCCTTCATTTTCACACAGCGACTACCTTTTAACACGCCACAGAGAGCTTGCCGAGTGGAAGGATGACCTTTACCCCGACACATACTGTCCGTCAAATCCTGATACTTACAAACTGCTTTTTGATTTGTTGACAGAAATCATTGATGTTTTCAAGCCAAAGAGGTTAAACATAGGTCACGATGAGCTTATGGCACTTTCCTGCAAGCTTTGCCACAGTTGTAAAGAAAAAACGCTTGACACACTTTATTACGAGGATATAATGAAGATTTACAATTTCCTCAAAGATAAAGGTGTAGGCACTATGATGTGGTGCGAACAGCTTATCGACTGCGTGTTTAAAAATGGTCAGAAGATGGCAGGGGCTGAACACGACATCACAAGCCACATTACAAATGAATATCTTGGTCATCAGGATGCTTTGTACGTTGTCCGTGACAAGCTTCCGAAAGATATTGAAATGCTCAACTGGTACTGGAGCATTAATGAAATATATGATAAAGATTTTCTTGAAAGAGATTTCAAGATGTCATTTTGTAATTTTGAGCCTCTTCGTGTTAAAAACATCGTAAAAAGGCTTGATGCAGGTGTTCACGGAATCGGACTTTCAAACTGGAGTAAAGTAGATGAGCTTCACATTCATCGCAATGGCGTTTATCTTGAAATGGCACTTTCCGCTATGATTATGTGGAATAATGATTATGATGAGTTTGCCGTTGACGAAAATCTTACAAAAGCGTCGGAAAGTCTTTTGAATTACCGTATTGCAAACGCACCACACAAGGCAGAAATCATACACGCATTTACAAAGGATATTCCTTTCAAGTGGTATGTTGACGGCCTTGAGGTTGACAAGAATGCGAATATTATCGGCTCTTATGAGATCTGCTATGAAGACGGAACTACCGAATCCATACCCATGGAATACAGTAAGACAATAGGTTTTGACCGTATCAGCCGTACTTATGAAGAACAGGACTGGTGTTACAGTAACAAAACAGACCGCAGAATTCTTGATACAGGTTACAGTACAGGTCTTATTTTCTGCGGAGATAGAGTGCTTTATAAATATGTTATTCCGTCAGATAAACCTGTTTCAAAGGTAGAAATAACAGTTAAAGACGAATTTAAAGAATATGTAGAAATCGAGGAAATTACCTATGCTTAAATTTCTTGCATTTGCAGATTTTCATTATGAAAAAATGAGGTTTTCAACCACAGTTGAAGACCTTACCGAAATAATAGACAGGGCAAATGAAAATAACGTGGATTTTATAATTCATGCAGGTGACTTTTGCGGTGACTTCAAAAATTCACCCGAAATTATCAATGAATATCTTAAAAACAACCACAATCTCCCCTGTTACGGAGTTATCGGGAATCACGACCTTGAACACGAAAATACTACGGAGTATGTCAAAGAACGTCTAAATAACCGAGATGTTGTTTTTGCAGATGATAACGCATATTGGTACACCGATATTAAAGAATATCGCATTATAGGGCTTGACTCCAATTACTCTTTCAACCCCGAAACAAATGAGTGGGAACACGACACGGATTTCAACTGCAGAAAAGGAAATCTGTATTCCAGAAGTTTGGCTCCAAAACAGATTGATTGGCTCGATGAAGTTTTGTGCGATGCCCACGACAAAGGTTTAAAGGTAATTGTTATTGCACACGACGGTTTTTCAGATGCCGCAAAAGTGAAGTCCCCCGACGGTAACAAGGTTGTCAGTTTGTTTGAAAAATATCCCGGAACGGTAATTCTTGCAATCAACGGACATTATCATACAGACCATTTTATAAAGAAAAACGGTGTATGTTATCTTGACCTTAACACCGCAAAAGTAGGTTTCTCACGTTATTCGACAGAAAATCATTATAAGGAAAACCACACATTTCCTTACACCGAATATAAAGACGGCAATAAGCTTTCTGTGAAAAACATTCCTCTTTCGGAACTGGAATACGGTTCAAGTATATTTATGTACGATAAGCCTTTAAGTGCAATTGTTACAATAACCGATAAATCAATTGAAATTGAAGGTAGCACTACCGAATGGATGTATGGCATTTTGCCCGACAGACCAGGCTATCAGGAAAAAGGTGTTCATCCGGAAATATCAGACTATAAAATTGAACTATAGTAAAAAAATTCGCGTAATACCGGTGTATTACGCGAATTTTTTGTTGCCTTTCTATTATTTCATAGCAAGACTATTATTCAATAGTGTTGTACTGTAAATGAAAAGTACATCACTATTATCGAATTTCACAAAATTACCTACATACGAACTCATCATATACCGAATGTCAACAACTGTAACCTTACTGTACCCTTCCACTAAAAGCGGTGCAAGACTGCTTCCGAAGGAATCTCTGAAAATAACGAGCTCCTTCTTTGTATCCGCATTGGGATTATCAATAACAATAAGCGGTGCTACACCTGAAAGAAACATTTCGTACGGATCTTTTCCGTATGCTTTTTCCATATTGTACATTTCACGTTTTTCAGGCATACCCGTGTCATAATAAGTTACTGTACAATTACTGAGATTATCACTTGTAAGATATTTGATTGTATCAGGTTCTACAGGAATCGCTCCCTGTCCGTAATATACACCCTCAAAAGGATTATTCAGGGTGTTTACTTTGTAGGATGCAGAAATATCTGCACCCATTGTTTTTGCAATATGCTGTGCCACATCGGTAATCTTTTCCTGCCTCCAATGAGTATCTGTATAATAATAATCATCTTCTGATAAAAGACCTGTAACATCAATATACTGCATAAAGTCCGTCTTATTTTTCATTTCGCTTATAAACGATTCATAATCAAGCGAAGGATAAAAATATTTCTGCGAAAGATAGTAGTTTTTATCGGGAACTATAGAAAAATATACATTTGCACCTGAATCTTTTAGATTCTTATCATATATACTTTTGAAAAGATTAGCAGAGTAATCCATCATATACTCATTTTTTTTGTCGTCAATTTTAGATATATGACCACCGACAAACAATACACTGTTATTATCTATCTTATTCATAACAACAGAAGAAAACAACGCCTTTACCGTTCTGAACTTATCCCTGAAAGGAAACTGATCGGCAGTATAATTCTCGAATTTCGACATAAACTCGCCATTTTGAATCGTCTCAAGGTTGAATTTCGGCATTTGAGCTAGTTCACGCCTCTCGCTGTTTGAATACTTATCGGGCTTTGAAAAATAACACATCGCAGAAAGAGAAAACAGAACTGCAGAAAACAAAACTACAGTAACAATACTTTTAATTTTATTCATACTGCCTCCTCCTTAAAATCTGAAATACAGGAACGGATTGAATGTGCCGTCCGCAAGATAGCCTGTAGCGATAAGAAGTAATGCAAGAAGCCCAAGCATCTCCACCCCGCTATACACAACGCTTATCTTATTTTTTGACATAATATATTCCTTGACTTTTGCAAACAGCGGTGTCGCCGCAAGGCATCCGATTATAATAGTAAATCCATAGTTACGAAGGGCATACACAAACGCTGATGAAGACATAGGTATGTTACCTGCACCGAAAAGTCCGCCAAGAAGACTTACTGACTCTTTCATACCATTACCGCTGAATATTACAAAGCTTATAGCTATTAAAAACAAGACATATATATGGTTCAATACAGGAAGTTTTTCAAGACGACTTGTAAGGAAGAATTTTTCAACAGTAAGAAGCACTGCAAAGTACAATCCCCATATAATAAAATTCCACTCCGCGCCATGCCAGAAGCCTGTCAGAAACCATACAGTAAATATGTTCAGGAAAAACCTGGGTTTATTCACTCTGTTTCCGCCCATAGGAATATAAACATAATCTCTGAACCAAGAACCAAGAGAAATATGCCAACGTCTCCAGAATTCACTTATGCTTTTTGATATGAAGGGATATCGGAAGTTTTCACAGAATTCAAATCCGAAGATTTTTCCAAGACCAATCGCCATATCGCTGTATCCGGAAAAATCAAAATACACCTGGAGCATATACGATATTGCATACAACCAATAAAACATAACCGCTTTCTCATCAGATGCAAGAAAGCCCGAACATAATTCGCCAAGTGTATTTGCAAGAATTATTTTTTTACTGAAACCTATAACAAACCGACGTATACCATCTGCCGCTTTTTCAAAAGAATGAGTTCTCTGCTCAAGCTGCTGACACACGTCCGAATACCGAACAATGGGGCCTGCAATAAGCTGCGGGAAAAGCGAAATGTACGCACCAAGGGTGATGGGGTTTTTCTGTGCTTCCACATTTCCCCTATATACATCTACAGTATAACTTAAAATCTGAAAAGTATAGAAGCTGATTCCAATCGGAAGAACTATATTAAGAGTTTTCACGGACATTCCCGTAACAAGTGCAAAGTTTTCAATAAAGAAGTCTGCATACTTAAAATATCCTAGCAACCCTATAGAAAACACAACAGACGCTATAACAAAAACTTTTGAAAGGGACTTTCCTCTGTATTTTTCCACAAGCAGCCCAAGAAAATAGTTAACCAGAATGGTAATAATCATTAAAAAGACATACTTCGGTTCTCCCCATGCATAAAAAAACAGACTTGAAACCAAAAGCACCGTATTTTTAAACGCTCTCGGTGCGATAAAATACAATATTAATACAACAGGCAAAAAATAATACAAAAACGGTATACTTGCAAAAACCATTTTTATTCTCCTTCACATTAAACGAGCTGCCGAAATAACGGCAGCTCCTTATTTTATTCTTCTAAAGATTTATTACACATTACAAAGAATACTTTGTTACCGACATTACCTGTAACCATTTCTTCTGCAGATGTGCAGATATTCCATCTGAGGTTTGCTGAATTTCTGAGCGTAGATATGAATGCACTTGTATCTGCACCGCTATCAAGTGTAAATACATAGCCTACAAAAGGAATTGTACCAATCATAGGAGCAAACATTGCACCTTCGCTGAATCCTGTAATTTCAGTATCATCAAAGCCTGTAAGGTATCCTTCTTCAACTTCCATGGCACCCATAGAAAGAACGCTGAGTGCTTCATACTTCATAAGCTCTTCCGCTATTGAAAGTGCATTTCCTGAACCTGCTTTAATTTTAAAGTATTCAAAAAGCTGATTTCCGAGAGATGCATTTTTATCAATTTCAGGAGTTGCAGGAGCAGAAGGTGTAGAAGGTGTTGAAGGTGTTGAAGGTGTTGAAGGTGTCGAGGGCTCTGCAGGGGTTGAAGGAGTTGCAGGAGCTGAAGGATCAGTAGTTGTCTCCTCACCGACTTCTTCGTCTTCTACCTCTTCCTCTGTATCTTCAACGATTTCACTATTCTCTGTTTCTTCCTTATCAGAAGGCTCACCGACAATAATTTCATCTTCATTTGAATTTACATCTACGTTTTCATTATCTCCGCAGGCAGTAAAAGCAACGACAAGCATAAGTGCTAATATAAGCGATAAAAGTTTTTTCATAATTCATTCTCCTTTTGCATAATATTTATAAACCTTTAACAGTATACAATAAAAAAGAGAATTTGTCAAATGTTATATATATCCATTCACAGAAATGACCTGATATCTACACGGAGCCCTTCTTCAAGTTCTATCAGTTCTTTTGTAATATCTTTTGACTTCTCATCAGCACCCTCGTACTGATTAAGATATTTTCCGAGAGATTTTACTCCCATATCGCATCCATCTGTAATCAAGTCTGCAATTGTAAAATCAGACTCATTCACAGCGAGTTTCATATTTGTTTTAAACCATGACATTCCTTTTGCAATCGGATTCGGCTCTTTTCCGTCATCTTTATATTCTTTAAGCAATACTTGAATTTTTTCATCAATTTTTTCGTGATTTGATTTACAATCCGCAAGATATGTTTTAAGTTTATCGCTGTTTACATGGGGTAAAACTTCTTCAATTGACGAAATACCCATTTTTACACCTGCATCACACTCACGGAGAAGTTTTATTGTATCAGATTCTATCATTTTATCACAATCCTTTCTTTAAAAACATTATCTGCAATTTTTTCCGAAAAATACAAAGGAGGTATAAAAAACTAAATTTTTTATACCTCCTACTTTATTAACAAGTTTAGATAATTACAAAACGCCTATAATCCGTATTATTATAGTCTTTTTTGCGGTCTGGACTTTTTTACATTCCCTTTTACCCGATTAGTTTTCCTTACAGAACTTTACCATATTACGGAATGCCGCATCAGCAATCTGCATATATCCTTCATCAAGAGGATGAAGTCCGTTTATACCTATCATTTCTGTCTTTTTACTTCTTGTATTGACGGGCTTTTCTGTTTCGGGGAAGTTATTGTCACAGTCAAACTGACCTGAAGTATTTATATACTCAACAAAGTCAGAGTAGCCGTCTTCCTTTGCCCATTCATTAAAGAGTTCATTAAGACGAAGAACAAATCTGCGCAGGTTATATCCGTCACAGTAAGGCATTACTGCACCGTAGTTCCAGCCAACACCGCCGGTAGTTCCGGGCATTATAGTTCCCATAACCTTAAGTTTTGCATCGGGGAAATCCTTATGAAGAAGATCTGCAACAACCTTTGCCTGACGTACCACATCGGGGCAATAGTCAAGAATATCGCCTTTAACATCAAGAAGACCGTTCATTCCAAGCATAACGTACATTGCATCAATTTTATCAATGCCTATTCTTTCACAATACGCTTTGAAGCTGATAGAATCAGTCTTTTCATCATAGTAAGGACTGCACTTTTCATAATGCGAAGATGTGAAAATAATATCATCGGTATGTATTGCGTTTGCAACATGTGTAAGCTTTCCGCTTTCAGGTCTTACACCGTTATTATTGCCGTAAGGAAGGAATTTCAGCCTTCTTATATCAAGTGTTTCAAGCTTCCATTCGTTTCCGTTTTCGTCCATCCATATAGAATGCTGATCCTCCGCATCCATATTATAGTCTGTGTAAACCCACATATTTGTGTTGCCTGTTTCGGTAAAAGTTTTCCAAAGCCAACCACCGTAGCCTTCGTAGCCGGTGTTTTCCTTTCTGCAGGTTCCAATAAAGTTGATGTCCTTAAATCCAAGTCCTTCCGGCTCTCCGTCTTTTGCGGTAAGACGACGATTCGCTTCGTTCGCCCACTGACCGCCTGCCGTTGTGGATGAACCCATACAAAGGATGTTGAGGGGTCTTGTGTTCGCCTTTGGTGCATTTACAATAAGCTGTGTTTTCGCTCTACCGAGAAGGTTTTTCTTTGCATCAAATACGGAAATTGTAAGCTCGTACTCCCCTTCTTCTTCGGGAGTAAACTCATAATATCTGGGAAATCCCTTACCTTTCTGACAAGTTGCAAGAATATCATATACAAAGGGGTTGGGTGCTTCAATTATACCTCTGTAAAAAAGCTGAAAGGTATCACCTACAACAAGGTCATATTTATCCGCTAAAACTACTTTTATTTCTTCCATTTCAATTCTCCTCACTTTTTGTTTATTAAATGTATCATATTGCGGAATGCTGCATCACCAATCTGCATATATCCTTCGGGAATGCAGTGCAGTCCGTTTATGCCTATTTTTTCTGTTTTTGAGCTTCTTGAATTTACGGGGAAATCTTTTTCGGGATAATTGTTTTCACTGTCAAACTGCCCCGATACATCAATAAACTCCACAAAATCCTTATAATCGGCTTCATTCGCCCATGCCTTATACTGACGGTTAAGCTCAAATGCATACCTTACAAGTCCGTAATAATCACCGTAAGGAGGCACTGTACCGTAGCTTGTGCCTACACCACCGCTTGTTGACGGCACGAAAAGCCCCATTACCCTTACTTTGCCTTCGGGACAATCTCTGTGATATATATCAACAACCCTCTTTGCCTGTGCTACAACTTCACTGCAGAAATCATTTATCGGTCCTTCAACACAGGAAAGTCCGTTATATCCGAGAAGGACATAAATTGCATCAAGCTTTTCAACGCCCTGCTTTTTGCAGTAATACTTAAAACTTACTTCACCGTTTTCTTCATCATAGAAAGGATTGGGTGCTTCGTAATATGAATAACCATATTCAACGGGGGCAGTATTCGTGGCATTGCGAACGTGGGTAAATATACCTTTATCTTTTCGCTCCGCCTTATGTCCGCCGTAGCGGGTGAATTTAACTCTGCCGGCATCAAGGGTTTCAAGCTGCCAGAGGTTTCCTTCTTCGTCCTGCCATATTGAATGTTGGTCCTGAAGCTTTTTTTCGTGTTTGCAGTGAACCCAAACATCACCGCTTACAGCACTGAGATAACTTTCCCACAGCCAACCGCCGAAGCCTTCAAAATTTACATCGTTTTTATTAACTCCACCAATGAAATTAATATTATTGAATCCGTAACCTTCAGGCTCACCGCCATTATCACAAAGGCGTCTTCTTGCCTCCCCGGGCCAGATTCCGTTTGCTATGGAAGAATCACCAAAGCAGAGTATATTTACTTCATTCTTCGGCTCTTTAGCAGTCTTTACGGAAAGAACGGTTTCCCCTTTACCGAGAAGATTTTTCTTTGCATCAAACACTGATATTGTGAGTTTATACTCACCCTCTTCTTCGGGAGTAAACTCGTAATATCTGGGAAAGCCTTTACCCTTCTGACAAACTGCAAGGATGTCATAAATGTAGGGGTTGGGCGCTTCGATTATACCTCTGTAAAAAAGCTGAAAAGTATCACCTACCACAAGGTCGTATTTATCTGCTAACAATACTTCGATTTTATCCATTTTTAACACCTCTATTTACTCATTAACTGCTTCAAACACAATTACCGCACAATCATTAGCCTTCAGTGTGATTTTGTTACCGTCAAGTTCCGCACCGATAACTTTCTTAACTTTAAGATCGCCATAGTTAAGAGTAACAGTCTGCTCAATCGGTCTGTAATTCACAAGAACAGCCTTTGTTATACCGTTTTCGGGATGCTCAGTAATACCAACATATGGATTGTCACCAAAAATACGTTTTTCGGGATTGCGGAGTTTTGGCATAAGCGAGTAAATCTTCTCATAATTGATAGCCTTTTCACCGCTGCAACTGCCGGGAGTACCTGCGGCAAAGTCCTCAACAGGATATGCAAGGTAATAAATTGTACCCTTGCCGTATGATTTTTCTGCAAGAACAGGTTTTCCGTTTTCGTCACGGAGAAGAACTTTACAGTCAAGTTCTTTATATGTAGTGCTGTATTTTCCCTGAAGGGGAATTCTTTTGTCGTCAACTTCTGCAAAAACAGGCTCTGTCATAGCATTTCTGCACTGCACCTGCATACCTGCTATGGATTCAACAGGCTCGCAAAGAAGCACATCGTCAACCGACATATAAAGGGTTGCACCATTTTCAACCTTTTCAAGTATTTCGTCAAGCTGATGCTTGAAAACTGCTACCGAACCCTTTAATGACGGCAACATATACGCATTTGCTTCCGGGATTTTATCATCAACATAGCAATATTCAATGTCAAGCTGTGCCTTCTTTGCTATAAGGAATGAACCGAAAGTAGTTTTCCACGGGTCAGGAATATTTGCAATAATACATACTGCGTCAACAATTCTGTCAGCGAGTTTTCCAACCTTTTCCTGCACAGCTGTAAAATCTGCCATTGCATTTACGATAGGTTTAGGCGACATATCCTTACGGAAGAAACCGAGGTATCTTTCAATGCCAGACCAGTCATAAGGCGTATTTGTAAGATGCCCCTGATCAAAGGCACACCACCACATTGAGCCTAGGCAGTTATGTGCCCATCCCGAATAAAGAACCGACTTATAAAAATCTGCCGCAACTTCGTCCGATGCAATGGAAGGTCCGAGAGAGCCAACCTCTTCAATAAAGGCAGGTTTTCCCGAAAGTCCTCTGTAATAAATTGTCTGTGCAGCAGAGTGCAGAATAGTCTTCATTTCGTTAAGGGGATCGCTGTCACAGTAGGGGGTATAAAGAGTATAAGGATGAGTGCATACTACATCAAGAATTTCGCCCTGGTCACGGAATCGCCAGTTATTATTCGGCTGCATACCGTGCATTCCCGATACAACAGGGCGCGAGGTATCACAGGACAAAATCGTATTTGTGATGGTTGACATCCAAACGTATGACTGTTCGCTGTTTGTAACTTCACCCATACAGTTACACTCGTTTCCTAAATCCCATGCTGAAATTGCACTGTGTTCTTTAAAACGGTTAACCATATATTTTACAAACTTAATCTGCCATTTAATCGAACGCGGGTCCGTAATGGGATTGAAGTTTAGAAGTGCTTCGGGCATATAAAGTCTGCCACTCATCCACCCGGTAATAAGCCCTACAACGAATTTAATACCGTTCTCTTTACCTATATCAAGGAAGGTCTGAAATCTTTCTATCATTACAGTGTCAACACCTGCCACACCTTCTGGGGTATGTTCGAAAGGCTTTTCCCCAAGACGCATTTCTTTCGGCAACACATTATAGTCAAGATGAAGCCTTATAGGCTGAAAATCAGACCACAGTGGGAAAATACGCAAAACTTTGATTCCATTTTCAGAAAGAAGCTTAAGATCATTTCTTACAACATCTTCGTCCCAGTATTTCCACATATCAATACCGGCGTGTGATGCCCAGTAGTTACATCCGAGAAAAAATGTATTTTTATCAAATATTTTACACATAATTATCACTCCATCTTTAAATGAGGGATTTATTTTGGCATTTTTCGGCAATGATATGATTTACTGCTATTGCAACAATGTATATAGCAATACTATAGACAATCGAATACAAATAATACATAGCATCGAAAACAGAATACAGATAGTAGTATGTCGGAAGCAACATACTAAAAATTTTCACTCCGGCAAGTTCAAAGAAAATAGGAGAAAGTGCAAGTGCCGCAATCATAATTCCGGGAATTAACGCACCAAGCTTCCCCGGAGATTTTATGCATACACACAAAAGCAACGAGAATCCTGTAACAGCAGGAATGTAGAGAAGCATTGACAAAAGCTCATTAACAAAACCCGTAGAAACATCCGAAACAATGAGTGCAATAAACACTACTGCGCCTGAAATGCACGCCGCCCCAAGACACGATGCAAAGGCCGGTGCAATTCTGTCCCTATGAGACATCCAGTCAAATCTGCCATCTTTCCTGTCTTTAAGATGATATATCGCTGCCGCAAGAGAGCAAAGCAACATTACAAGCGAAAGAATACCTCTGATAGGAGCTGTCAGGTAGTTCACATCACTCTTTACAGGCTTATTTGTATTAAGTTTACGCGACACAATAACCTGACCCATTTTTTCCTGATTTTCATAAATACTTCTCATTTCCTCTTCAGGTACATCAGGCGACAATACATCCAAGGAAAAATCCCTGTATATTTCATACGACAAATCTCTGTAAATTGCTCCGAACAGTAATTCTCTCGATATTTTTGTTATTATGGTCTCTTCTTGTTCTATAATATCAATAACTGCTCCCGTACGTTCTGCATTAACATGGTCAATAAGATTCTCTCTGAAACCATCTTTTATAATCCATGCAGCATCGGCTTTCTTTGTCCTGACGGCTCTTTCTGCCTCTTCACGGGTGTTGACATATGTAAAGCGGACAACACTTTCCCTGTTTAATATGGATTCTATTATCTCGGCAGAGCGTTCACTTTTATCTTCATTGCACAGTGCAACGTGAAAAACTCCGCTTTCCTGATTCATAAAAACATTGGCAAGTGGCATAACAATTGGAATTATACAAAGAATAAGTATAAAACTCCACTGAAACAGAAGCCTTTTTGTCAGCATACAAAACCATACAAAACATTTTCTCATACTATTCATATACTGCCACCTTCCATTCTGTAATTACGCACTTTTATTGCTATAAGAAGAAAAGCAACACCATATGCTATAAGAAGTACAAGTTCAGTCACGGGGAATACTCCCGACATAACTTTTCTCAGGAAAGAAAAGCCAACTCCAACAGGCAGATATCCTGCAAACACTTGCACAGATTCAGGGAAAAAGTAATTTGGATAAAAACATCCTGATATATATCCGAGACCAATCGCCAGAATAAACTGCATAAGCACAGATCCGACTTTGTTCGGTATCATTTCATAGAAAGCAAACTGCATCATTAAAACCATTGCAACAACAGGAATCGTCGCAACCACGAAAAATATCGGATCAACAATACTAATCCCCTCAAGTTCACGGACAGGCAGTTTAACAAATTGCGTCACCACACCGAAAATCAGCGAAAACAGAAGCATAGTTATAATTGTAACTGAAAGATACGCACCATACTCACAAATAATCTGTTTACCCGAGCTTACTCCTGAAACTTTGAGAACTCTTGAAAAAGCAAGATTCTTCGAGGCGAAAATTCTGTTGCAGGAAATACCCCACAAAAGAATAAAAAGCATAAAGAGACCACATATATAATATCCTCCCAAAGACAAAGAATTGGGCAATCCTGTCAGGGAAAGATTATATACTGTCTGTCTGTTAAAAATATAGTTTACATAGTTAACCGTAAGATTGTCGATGTTTTTACCAAGGTCCTTTTTATTGTATTTACGGGCAACATCCTGCATACTGTACATACCGACCTGAGAGTGCGTCAGCATATCCGAAATCATCATTGTTACTTCTTCAGTAAGAATTGTTCCGAAATTATCCGGAGTATTCAACGTTATGTACTCTGCCGGTTTATTCTCCCCTCTTGCGATGCTTTTAACAAAGTCATCAGGAATGCGAAGATAACCGCTGATTTCTCTTGCCTGAAGCTTTTTTATAGCTTCCTCCTCATCAAGTTCAAGAAACTCAAAATAGAATCTTGATGAGTCAAGATTTTTAAGTGCATAAAAACCAATATCAAGATATGTATTCTCAAGACTTCCGACAATTGCCACAGAAATTTTCTGTTTATCACTACTGTCACTATCCTTTTTAAGCGCCAGTCCGCAAAGAAGAGCAACACTTAAAAGTGTGATAACGGTTATAACGAGAATTGTCGGAAATACTTTCATTATACTTTTAAATTGTAATCTGAAGTATTTCTTTTCCATAATTACAAGCTACCTACCAATCTATGTACATTTCCGTCATACTGAAAAGGGTTCAGAACTCCGTTCTTCAGAATATAAAGCTTATCACACAACGGAAGCTCCTGAAGATCGTGTGTGGCAAGTATGATTATTCCACCATTTTCTTTATATTCAAGAAGATAGTTAGCAATTCTTTCTTTACAGACAAGGTCAAGCGCGGCAGATGGCTCATCAAGAAGCAAAATCTTCGGATTATGCGCGACTGCACAGCCAATTGCAAGTCTTTTTTTCATACCGCCGGACATTTTGTAAACAGGTGTTTTAATAAACTCATCTATTCCCAGCATACCAAGTACACCGTCAGACAGTTCTTTTTTTAATCTTTCAGGTTCATACCATAAGCTTAAATTATCCATTGCATTAAGCTCTTCAAGAAGAGGAGCACTCTGCGGTACATAACCAACTATTTCCGAACGCTTTTTTCTTTCTTTAAAAAGATTGATACCGGAAAACGTAAATTCACCGCAATCAGGACGCAATATTCCTGCAAGAATACTCAGAAGTGTTGATTTACCGCTTCCGTTACTTCCAAGAATGCCAATACATTCTCCGCTATTTGCAGAAAAATCAATTCCGTTCAGAATAACTTTGTTTTTGTAAGTTTTTTTAATATTATTGATATTCATAACAAATTCCTTTTTTTAACCGGGCACCAAAGTCCTCGGTACCCGGTTATGATATTATTTAAAGAACAATTTATAAGCTAATCTCCAGATATTTATGTTGGGCACTCCTGCTTCCTCAAGGTCATCAAACAATGCATCAACATCAAGTTCACCTCTGCCCCATACTTTGCAAGAAACAATTCTGTAAGCAGCATCCATTATCTTCACATGAGTTGCTTTAGCATTCTCAAGATTTTTAAAGAATGCTCTGTCGTCAAAAGTTTCTGTCCATGTTTCCCACATATTCTCCGACGAGGTATCAACGCACTTATCCGCACCGGGAAGCACAACACTCTTCTTGTCACAATCTCTATGTAATATATTAATATCAGCACAGAGTTTATTCTTATGACTAACTTTAAGAATGACCTTTATTTCGTCATCTTTATTCTGGGTAACATCGGCATCAAAGGCGGCATCAGGAAGTATATTGATTATTTTGGCAATCATATTAAGTTCTGAATTTTCACCTGAAATAAGCGATGAATATGTTGCTACCGACTTATCAAATTTAACATTAATCTTTCCGTCAAACAGTCCGTTTTTAAGTTTTTTATAATCAAGTTCGCTGATTTTTACATCGGCAAGTTTTGAACCCATCGCAGAAAGCTCGTAATTCATTTTGACATTATTTCCCTCAAGCTTTCCGTTACCTACGAGCTCCACAGTAAGAACGTCATATCTGATTTTTGTAGTGCTTCCGATTTCAAACCACTTTGTAATTGAACAGTCGGAATATTCAAACTTATTGCACGAAAGATTCATACCAATGATGGTACCTTTTCCGTCAACATAAAGCTCAATCGAAAGTTTTCCTTTTAATTCAGTAGCAAAGTAATCATTAAAATTCTTAAAGAAGTTGTCGATTGATTTTTCAACTTCTTCACGGCTTATTCCTTGATTTTTTGCAATTTCATCAATAATTTTAGAAATTTCCTTGTCGGCCTTCATTTCGTCAAGAACTTTATCTGTTATATCCTTCATTTCGTCCTTGTCGATTTCAGCCACAAGAGATGTTACTTTTTTGGAATAATCACCTGCATATATTGTCTTTCCGGATTCCTCGACATCACCAACATTCTCTGCCATACAAATCATATACTTGGCAATTAATTTCTCCATAAGACCTTTTGCAGGCAAAGAGTACAATACATCCGATGCAACGTCAAGCTGTGTCACACCTTCCGTAGCTTCCTGTGTATAAAAATATTTTTCATTATAACTGGGAAGTCCGATGTAGCTTTCTCCTGTCGCATCATTTTGTACTAAATCAACTTTCCCGAATGCTACTCCGTTGATATCAACATCAAGCAAACTCTGGGACTTATCTTTTTCCGTTCTGATATCATAGTCAACAGAAGCATCCTTTATCCAGCTTGTTAATCCAGGTACTGAAAGATCCATTACCCGGTTCAGAATACTATGATAATTTCCGCCAATCTTCACATCTTCAGTAACAACTCCGAGGACATTATAAAATTCTCTTCCGAAAGAAACCTCAACATTACCTTCAGAAGCCGAAGATCCCGTATATTTTTTAAGATTATCAAGAGTTCCCGCAATTTCTTTTGACGCATCTTCCGAATTGTTTTTTACGACATACGCAAAATAATCTTCAGAAGAAAGGAATAATCTTGCGAAAGTATTCTTAATATAAGGGAATGTAAAAATTACCAGAGCAATGCAAAGCACCGCAGCGACTGAAATAATTGAAATGATAGTAATTTTCTTTTTATTTACAGTCTTTTTAGCAGCAACCTCTGAACGTGTTTCAGTATTTTCCTCGCATTCAGGCGTAAATTCCCCGTTTTCTTGCGAATCAGTTTCGTTCTCATGAATTTCCTGGGTTATATCCGCTACTTCTGTCACTTGTATATCCTGCGCATCTTCAACAACTTCCGTCACAGTATTTTCAGACGTATCAACTGCAGTTCCGCAGTTTTCACAAACTGAAGAATTTTCAGTTATTCGCTTGCCGCATTTTTTACAAAACATTATATCAAATCCTTTCTGGACACATTTATGTTATTATAACATTTACAACAAATTTTGTCAATGTCTGCAGCACAGTTTATATACTGCAAAATTGGTCATTTCCCATATTCCCGCCACTTATGATATTATATGCTTTTAAAGTAATTTTACGCATAAAAAAATCGGTAACAGATTAGTTCTGTTACCGATTTATAATTATTTTTTCTGAAGAAGGTGAATACCGAATCCGCCGTATTCTTCTGCAAGATAAATGAACTTTCTTGTGCCGTCGTCATTGTATGTAGCACTTTCTTCGTTGAACTTAACACCCTTTGCGCCGAGGTGATAAATAGCTCTTTCAACGTTGTTTGTAAGAATTGCAATGTGACCGCATCTTCCGGGACCGTTTGACTTCATAATTTCAAACTGGCTTCCTACGAACATACCCTTTGCACTTTCCTTACCAACTTCCTTACCAAGAACGAGTGAAAGCATCTGTGCAGTCTTTCTTGCTTCATCCTCGTTATCGTGGTTGATACCGATGTGACCGATTTCAAGACCAAGCATTGTTTCAACCGACTTCTTTGTAAGAGCTGTGATTTCATCCCACTGCTCATTGTCAATGAAGCTTTCCTTAACCATAAAGCTACCACCGCAAGCAACAATCTTGTTGTTAGCAAGGTAATCGTTTACATTGTCAAGGCTTACACCGCCTGTGGGCATAAACTTAACACCGCCGTAAGGAGCTGACATAGGCTTGATTTTCTCAAGACCGCCACTGTGCTCTGCGGGGAAGAATTTAACAACCTTAAGACCAAGCTCAAGAGCCTGTTCAATTTCTGTGGGTGTAGTACATCCGGGAAGGGGTGTTACACCTTTTTCAAGACACCATGAAACAACCTTGGGGTTGAAGCCGGGGCTTACGATAAATTTAGCACCTGCATCAAGAGCACGCTGTGCCTGTTCAATTGTAAGAACAGTACCTGCACCGATAATCATATCGGGATATGCCTGTGCGATTGCACGGATAGCATCTTCAGCTGCATCTGTTCTGAAAGTAACTTCTGCTGCTGCAAGACCGCCATCGATAAGAGCCTTTGCAAGCGGAACTGCCTTTGAAGCATCATTAATCTTAATTACGGGGATAATACCAATATTATAAATCTGCTTTAACATATCCATTATTATCTTCCTTTCAATTTATCTCTGTACTCTACCGCTACCGTCGCCACCAACAAGGTTGTCAACCTCTGCTCTTGTAACGATATTCATATCTCCGGGAATTGTGTGCTTAAGAGCAGATGCTGCTACACCGAATTCAAGAGCTTCCTTGAAGTTTTTACCATCAAGGAAACCACAGATTGTACCACCTGCAAAGCTATCGCCACCGCCTACACGGTCAACGATTGGTGCGATTCTGTACTCCTTTGAATGATAGAACTCTTTAGTATCTCTTGAATAGATACAAGCAGACCAACCGTTATCTGAAGCAGAGTGAGAAACACGAAGTGATGAAATAACATATTCAAAGTCGAACTTTTCAACCATCTGTTCAAAGATGCTCTTGTAACCTGCAAGTTCAAGTTCACCGCTTGTTACATCTGTCTCGCCGGGCTTGAAGCCAAGAACCTTTTCAGCATCTTCTTCGTTGCCGATACATACATCAACATACTGCATAAGGTTTGACATAACGCGCTGAGCCTTTTCGCTTGACCAGAGTTTCTTTCTGAAGTTAAGGTCACAAGAAACCTTTACACCCTTAGCCTTTGCAGCCATAAGAGCGATTTCTGTAAGTTCTGCAGGCTGATCTGAAACGGCAGGAGTGATACCTGTGAAATGGAACCAATCGCAAGCATCAAAAATCT
>JAZRTB010000076.1:0-3230 GCA_045651805.1 Clostridia bacterium | reverse complement strand
TCAGATTCAGCTCAACGCTTCCGTACGTGACTATATCCCCGAGGATAAGGTAGGTCTTTTCCAGGGTATCAGAATGATATTCTTCGTTCTTATTCCCATGGTTGTCGGTCCCGCACTCGGTGACATTGCAATCCGCAGCTCGAACTTCACCATTATGGAATACGGTGAGCCTAAGGAAGTACCCTCAACAAGTATGTTCTTCTATGCTTCAATCGTAGCACTTCTTATTTTTGTACCTCTCTTCCTTCTTACTAAAAAGGAGCCGGGTGCTGACAAGAATAAGAAAAAGTTCATTGTTGCAATAGTAATTTCTGTTGTGGTTATCGTTCTTTTCACTCTCCTTAAGGACTTTATGCCTGCAGGCGGTGTGGTTACACCTACAGATGCAACCCCCACTGATGTTATAGAGACAACGGCAGCGCTCATACAGTAATAAATAAAGCAGTTAAGTTCATCGCTTAACTGCTTTGTTTTTTTATGCATAAACTATTGAAAACGGTCGAATATATGTGATATACTGATTATGCCAAACTAACTGAATATGTGAAAACAATGGAGAAATTTATCCTTTTAGGGGATAGATTTATGCTTTTGTGTCATAACAACATTACAGGATTTGTTAAAAATGCAAATTCCACTTGTGTTGTTGTGGTTATACCGGTTTCACATAAAGTTAGTTTGGCGACTATCGGAGTTTGCGTTTTTTGTGCGTTTGCTTCGGTAGGCGCACTTTTTATTTTGCGGAAATAAAAATGTGTATGTTGTTTTATTGGAGGTGAATTTTATAAGCTGTCCGCTAACTAAACGTGAAGTATTGATTTTTCGGGTGGGTTATAGTATAATTTAATTACCTTGATATATAAAGGAGGTATTTTTATGAAGAAAAACTACAAAAAGTTATTTATCCTTACGGCTTTGGTATCACTTCTTGTTGTAGCATTCTGCTTCTCTGCAGGTGCAGCTGAAGAAAGATATCAGGAGGGTAATCTCTATTACACCGTTACCGACGGTGAAGCAACAATCGTAGGTGCTAAAGAAGTGCCTGAAGGTGAGCTTGTTATTCCCGGTTCAATCGGCGGTTATCCCGTAACGGCTATAGGAAAAAATGTATTCTCATGGAACCGCAATATTGTAAATGTAACAATCGGTGAAGGCGTAAAAACAATCGGTGACGGTGCCTTCGAAAACTCCACCGTGCAGACTATTGTGCTCCCTGCCAGCCTTACAGAAGTCGGTGAGAGTCCGTTTAAATGGTGTTCTAAGCTTGAAAGCATTACCGTTCACGAAGATAATGAGGTATATTCGAACGACGAAAACGGTGTCTTATTCAATAAAGATAAAACAGTTCTTGTAAAATATCCTACAGGAAATGAACGCACTTCATACAGTATTCCCGATACGGTTAAAACTGTACATAACAGAGCCTTTATGGATTCCAATAATCTTGTAAGTGTAATACTTCCCGATAGTATAACGGTTATAGAAGAATTTGCTTTTTCTTCCTGCGGTAATCTTGAGTCTGTTGTTATTCCTGAAGAGGTTACGACGATAGAGGACTATACGTTTGCTCACTGTGAAAAGATTACATCTGTTATAATTCCTTCGGGAGTTACTGAAATTAAATCCTGTGCTTTTGAAGGTTGTTATGATCTCACAAGTGTAACAATACCCGACACCGTTAAATCGATCGGCAGAGTAGCATTCAGCAATTGTGATTTGTCAAGCATTACAATTCCTTCAAGCGTTGAATCAATTGGCTATTATGCTTTTTCAGGAAACGCTTTTACGGAGGTAATAATCCCTGAAGGTGTAAAAAGTATAGGATATGGTGCTTTTGAATGGTGTACAAAACTCAAGAGTGTAAAAATATCCAACAGTGTAACAGAAATTGGAGACTATGCTTTCGGATTTTGTGTTGATGACGGTCTCGGCGATTGGAATGAAACTGTCATAGACGAAATTGAGGGATTAACCATTATTGCAGGTGAATGCTCAGCTGCACACAGATATGCAAAGGAATATGAGATTGAGTTTATAGACGACGGCTCTAAAGACCATATCTTTACAACTGTTTCAGAAAAAGCAACCTTTGAAAAGGCCGGCAGTAAGGTTACAAGCTGCGAATGCGGTGAAATTAAGTCAAAAGCCGAATATCCCGCAGTAACAAGCGTTACTCTTTCCACAGAAAAATACGTTTATAACGGCAAAAACAGAACTCCCAAGGTAACCGTAAAGGATAAAGAGGGTAATACTCTCAAAAAGAATGTTGATTATAAGCTCAGCGTTGCATCAAGCAGAAGCGGCATCGGCAGATATACCGTAAAGGTAACACTTATCGGCAACTACGAGGGTACGAAGAAGGTATTCTTCTACATTCTTCCCGGTGCGGCATCAAATATTAAAGCCTCTGCAAACAAGACCACATCCCTGAAGCTTTCTTGGAAGGCTGCAAGCGGAGCTGTCGGCTATAAGGTTTACCGCTACGATTCAGCAAAGAAGGCTTATGTTCTTGCAGCTACAACCGAAAAAACAAGCATAACCGTTTCCAAACTTTCCGCGGGTACAAAATATACCTTCAAGGTTGTTGCTTACGGTGAAACTGCTGCAGGTAAGAGCTACGACAGTGCAAAATATATACTTTGTAAAACTGCAACCTGCACTGCTACTCCCACATTGAAGGTTACTTCAGCCTCAAAGGGTAAGGTAACCTTGTCCTGGTCACAGGTAAGCGGTGAGACAGGCTACCAGGTATGGTACAGTACCTCGAAAAACGGTACCTACAAGAAGATTTCCAACTATGCAGGAAATTCAACCAAGGCAACCGAAGGCGGTCTTACAAGCGGAAAAACATACTATTTCAAAATCAGAACTTACAAGACAACTGACAGCGGCTATGTTTATTCTCCCTTCAGCGATGTAAAGAGCGTAAAAATCAAATAAAAAAAGCTCCGTGGTTCATTACGAATCACGGAGTTAATTTTTAATCAAGAATGTAAAGACCTGACTTAAGCCACACGAATTCCTTGCCCATTACATTGATGTATTTATACACCTTTTCGTTGAAAATACGGTAGTCTCTTACGGAGTTGGTCTGAATGTTGAGAGAGCGGATTTTTCTTGAACCCTGATTACAGATGTAAAGAGTGTTACCGCTGAGGTTAACTGCACAGGGTCTGTCGAAAGCGGTTGTCTCTCCGCCGCCTACACGAAGAAGAATTCTGCCGTCACGG
>JAZRTB010000075.1:0-7301 GCA_045651805.1 Clostridia bacterium | reverse complement strand
GCTTGGCGAAAATCTTCATTCATTCCTCATTCATTCCTCATTCCGCATTTTTAACATTTCAGCTTATAGGGAAATAGGAAAAATTGTTCAGAACGGACAAACGGAACTGCGACTTGTCGCAGGTTACCCGAAGGCGTACGAGGGTACGTCGAGAGGTGACGTTTGTTCGTAATTCGTTGGCATCAAATCTGAAATCCGCAGAAGCGGATTTCTACCATAACCATAAATGTATATGTTTTACAGCTTTCTTATTATAGCATTTATTGCCAACGAATGGTCTGGGCGATTTTAACATTTCCAATCACAACAGTTTCTGAAGTGTGCTTTGCATCTCTTCTAAAGATGTTGCGGTATTTATGCTGTTGCGTAGTGCTGCCGCACCGGAAAGCCCCTTTATATACCAGGACGCGTGTTTTCTCGCTTCACGGATTCCGCGGTATTCCCCTTTGATTTCGCAAAGGAGAGTTATATGTTCCATGGCAATTTTAATTTTTTCCTCGGGCGAGGGGATTGTTTTTACACTACCCTCCGAGAAAAGCTCGTTAATCTGGGTGAAAATCCAGGGATTTCCCTGACTGCCTCTGCCAATCATAACTGCCGCCGCACCCGTTTCGGAAAGCATATCACGGGCATCCTCGGCAGTGAAAATATCACCGTTTGCAATTACGGGGATTGACACGGACTGAGCCACTTTTTTGATAATACCGCGGTCAGCCTTACCGCTGTAGTACATCTCCCTGGTTCTTCCGTGAACGGTTACGGCAGATGCACCGCATTTTTCAGCGATTCGGGCAAGCTCCACCGCGTTTATATGGTCGCTGTCCCAACCGGAACGCATCTTTACGGTGACAGGCTTTGTTGCCTTGTCGCAGATTGCACCGATAATGGCTTCCGCCTTGTCAAGGTTTTTCATAAGTGCCGAGCCTTCGCCGTTTCCTGCAATCTTTGGTGCAGGGCAACCCATATTTATATCTGTGAAAAGCCCGTACTTCTCCGCCTCGGGAACGGCATCTGCCATCACGTCGGCTTCCTTTCCGAAAAGCTGTACCGCAGAGGGAATATCCCCCGTGTACATAATGTCTGCCGTTTTTTTGTCGGAGAACGAAAGCGCTTTCGCGCTGACCATTTCGGTATAGGAAAGACCTGCACCGAAGCGGTCGCATATTATTCTGAATGCAAGGTCCGTTACCCCTGCCATAGGAGCGAGAAAGACGTTGCTTTTTAATTCTACGTTACCTATTCTCATTGTGCTTTAAGCGACATATCGCCGTGGGAAATAAGCCTGTGCTTACGAAGATATTCCGAAACGGCAAGTGAAATTATTGCCGGGAATACGAAGTACATAAGTAAATTGAATATAAGTGCCGTAACGGGATTCATCTGTGTACTCATCAGCTGGAATGATGTGATAGGTCCTACAAGACCTGCAGTACCCATACCGGAGCCTACAGCCGTGTTTGTCATTTTGAATACCATTGTTGAAAGAGGTCCGAGAATTGCACTTGACACAATTGCAGGCACCCATATAATAGGTCTGCGGACAATGTTGGGCATCTGAAGCATACTTGTGCCGAGTCCCTGGGAAAGAAGTCCGCCAATCTTGTTTTCGCGGAAGCTTGCAACTGCAAAGCCAATCATATTTGCACAACAACCAACCGTTGCCGCACCTGCCGCAATGCCGTCAAGACCAAGAACTACACCGATTGCCGCAGAGCTTATGGGGAGAGTGAGGAACATTCCCATAAGAACGCTTACCACAATACCCATAATGAAGGGTTGCTGCTCTGTGCCCCAGTTTACAAGACTGCCGAGATATGTCATAAATTCAGAAATGGGAGGTCCCGCAAGAAGACCAACCGCTGAACCTGCAAGAATACTTAAAACGGGGGTTACGATAATATCAACCTTCGTTCTTCCGCTTACAAGGTTTCCTACAAGGATTCCCACATAAGCGGCGATGAATGCACCGAGAGGCTCACCGGGGGCATTTATTGCAAAAGCATTTCCTGTTACAATGTTGCCTCCGAGAATCTGGGAAGCATAAGCACCAACCATACCGCATACTGCGGCACTTATTGTTGCAAGGTTGGATGCTTTGTATTTATATGCGACACCGCAACCGATACCGGCACCTGTAAGAAGAGATGCAACCTTACCGATTGTGAAAAGAAGTGCACCGATTTTTCCGCCAATAACAAGTGTTCCCACCTGTGAAAGAATGGTGCCTACAATAAGTGTGGCAAAGAGACCCATTGCCATACCGCTTAAGCCGTCAATAAAGATATGGTTAAGAATTCTTTTCAATGTTTTCACGGGAAAAACCTCCATAAAAGTAAAATTTCTTTTTCCTATTATATATAAAAAAATGGGACTATTCAAGTAAAAAACCCACAAATACGAAAAAAACTATTGAAATTTATAAAAATTATGCTACAATGTAGGTATAATTCAAGAAAAAGAGGTGTATTTAGAATGGCATACGTTATTAACGAAGAATGCATCGGTTGCGGTGCATGTGCAGCAGAATGCCCCGTAGAGTGCATTAAAGAGGTTGACGGCAAGTACGAAATCGACGCTGACGCTTGCGTAGAGTGTGGTGCTTGTGCAGGTATCTGCCCCGTTGCAGCTCCCAACCCCGCTGAATAATTAAAATAAAGAAAAGCCTCCTATGTGTAGGAGGCTTTTACTTTAAATGCATAATGCATTTTGCATTTATTTACGAGGTGCGAGTAAATTATGGTTTATGATTATGAAAAGGTCGAAGACCTTGGTATAGATGGTTTAAAGGTAATACAGAATAAAGAAGGTTTTTGTTTCGGAAGTGATGCGGTACTTCTTTCGCGGTTTGTGAAAGTGAAAAAGAATGCACGCATACTTGATATGTGTACCGGTACGGGAATAATTCCTGTGCTTACATGGGGCCTTTGCGAACTTTCAGGCGTTGATGCTATGGAAATTGTGCCGGAAGTTGCCGATATGGCACAGCGGACGATGGAATTAAACGGTCTTTCAGACAAAATCCGTGTGAAGTGTGCAGATATAAAGGATGCAAAGGAGATTTACGGAAGTCACGTTTTTGATGCGGTGACCTGTAACCCCCCTTATATGAATGCGGGGGGCGGTATTGTAAATCCCAAAGATAAGCTTGCAATTGCCCGTCACGAAATTCTGTGTACACTTGATGACGTTGTGAAGTCTGCAAAGGCGGTGCTTAAGCCCTGCGGTAAGCTTTTTATGGTGCATCGCGCCGACAGAATGTGTGACGTTATCACAACTTTCAGAAAATATAATATTGAGCCGAAACGTCTTAAGATTGTCTACCCCGGTGAAGGAAAGGCGGCAAACCTTATTCTTATCGAGGGTGCAGAGGGCGGTAAACCGCAACTGAAACTGGAAGAAGCAATTTTTATGTACGACCGAGAAGGAAACTACTTACAGTCATTAAAATAAACGGGATGTTAAAATTATAAAAAAGGTTTTCTCATCGGAGAAAACCTACAATAATTTTGCATTATGCATTATGCATTGTGCATTTCACGGAGTGATATCATGGAACAAGGAAAATTATATTTATGTGCAACCCCTATCGGAAATTTAGGGGACATTACATACAGATGTGTGGAAGTTTTAAAAAGTGTGGATTTAATTGCCGCCGAAGATACACGCCACACGTTAGGGCTTCTCAACCATTTCGGCATTGAAAAGCCTATGACAAGCTATTTTGAGCATAACCGCCGTGAAAAGGGCGAATATCTCATAAACGAAATGAAAAACGGTAAAAATATTGCCCTTGTAAGCGATGCAGGCACTCCTGCAATCAGCGACCCGGGGGAGGACCTTGTGGCACTTTGTGCGGAGTACGGTGTGCAGGTTGTTCCCGTTCCCGGTGCCGTTGCAGGTATCAACGCCCTTATTTCAAGCGGACTTCCCACGGGAAGATTCACCTTTGAAGGTTTTTTGACTGTTAATAAAAAGGGAAGAAACGAGATGCTTGAATCCCTTAAAAATGAGGAACGTACAATGATTTTCTACGAAGCACCCCATAAGCTGATGGCAACACTTCGTGATATGTATAAGTTTTTCGGGGAAAGAAAAATCTGTCTCTGCCGTGAAATTACAAAAATTCACGAGGAGTTCAGAAGAACTACCCTCTCCGATGCAATCTCACATTATGAGGAAAATCCTCCCCGTGGTGAGTTCGTTCTTGTTATCGAGGGTAAGAAAAAGGAAGAAATCCTTGAAGAAGCAGCGAAGCAATGGGAAAGTATGTCTATCGAGGAACACGTGAATATGTATATATCGCAGGGGATGGAAGAAAAAGAAGCGATGAAATTAGTTGCAAAAGACAGGGGAGTTTCAAAGAGGGACATATATAATCAGTATAAAATATAGCGGGATGTTAAATGCGGAATACGGAGTGCGGAATGAAGGTGGATTTTTGCCTCGACAAAAATCTTTGTTTTTATAAAAAGATTTTCTCCGCAGAGAAAATCAACCCTCATTTCGAATTTCGAACTTTGAATTTAGAATTAATTATTAAGAGTTTCCCCATTATTATCAGTAATTTTAAAAAAATGTGTTGACAAACCTGAAAAACAATGGTAATATATCAAAGACAAATGTACACAGGTGGTGGACACATGGTTGAAAGAAAGCTTGTAATCGCCGATTTGTCTGTACTCCCCACGGTTTATCAGAAGGTTATAACTGTGAAAGAGCTGTTGGAATCAGGTCAGGCAGAAACCGTGAACGAGGCAGCTGAAATAGCAGATGTTTCACGAAGTGCGTATTATAAATATAAGGATTATGTATTTCCCTTCAATCAGATGCAGGGAATACTGACGCTTCTTGTTGCTGTTGTTGATATGAAAGGCGTACTTAGTGATATGCTTGGATTTATCAGCGAGGCAGGGTGCAATATCCTTACAATAAATCAGAATGTGCCCGTAAACGGGGTGGCTAACATTACCGTAACGGTGCAGACAGAAAATATGCGTGTAAGCACCGACAGATTTATTACAGGCATACAGAAGGTCCGCGGAGTGAGGCGGGTGGATATACTTGCAAAGCAGTAGTGCGGAACGAAAGTTCCGCAGCGATATAAATCTCTGACGAGATTTTCGATATGTACTTCGTACTCGATATGCTTGCTGGCTCGATATGTTTCCTTACGGAAACGAGATTTATATCATATCGAAACCGAACGAAGTAAGGTTATATCGAATCAGCATAGGCTGATATATCGAACGAGTGAAGCGAGTATATCGTCTTAAAAATCCCCTGAAAAATTTTACTATAAACATAAGGAAGGCATAACTAATGAAAAAAATTGCAATAATCGGCTTCGGAGTTGTAGGCTCCGGCGTATATGAAATTATACGAAAAAACAAACAGGTGCTCACCAAAAAAGCAGGTGAGGAAATTGATGTGAAGAAAGTGCTTGATATCCGTGATTTCTCTGACCATGAGGAAAAGGAGCTTTTTACAAAGGATTTCAATGACATTCTTAATGACAGCGAAATCAGCATAGTTGTTGAAACTATGGGCGGTATCAAGTTTGCATATGATTACACAAAGGCGGCACTTATGGCAGGAAAGAGCGTTGTTACAAGCAACAAGGAGCTTGTTGCCGCACACGGCGACGAATTCTTCCGCATTGCAAAGGAAAACAATGTCCGTTACCTTTATGAGGCATCTGTTGGCGGTGGTATTCCCGTTATCCGTCCTCTTGCAAACGATGTAAGTGCAAACGAAGTTGAGGAAATTTCAGGTATCCTTAACGGTACTACAAACTACATTCTTACAAAGATGTTCCGCGAAAATGACAGCTTTGATGCGGCTCTTAAGACTGCACAGGAGCTTGGTTATGCGGAAAAAGATCCTACAGCAGACGTCGACGGTATTGATGCCTCTAGAAAAATTTCAATCCTTATGTCTCTTGCAACAGGCAAGAAAATTGACTCTGCCGATGTTCATACAGTCGGCATCAGAAATATTACTGCAGAGGATGTTGCTTATGCGGCGGCAATCGGCTGCACAATCAAGCTTATCGGTAACGGCTTCGTGAAGGACGGCAAGGCAAACGCTTCTGTTGAGCCGATGCTTATCCCCGAAAGCTGTCCCCTTGCAGGCGTTGTTGATGTGTTCAACGGCGTTATGGTAAAGGGTAATATGGTTGATAACCTCATGTTCTACGGCAGAGGTGCAGGAAAGCTTCCTACAGCAAGTGCCGTTATGGGCGATGTGGTTGATATAGTAAGAAATCCCGAATACAACCCCTACTTCTCTTGGGGCGAGGGTGACAAGACGGATTTCATTCCCTATGAAGATGTATGTGCCAAGTTCTTTGTCCGTATCGACGGAAGCCAGAAGGATAAGGTCAAGGAAATCTTCGGTGATGCGGAGATTATCAAGGGTGTGTCCGATTACGGCTTTGTTACACCTGCGATGAAGGTTGGCGAGCTTGAAAAGAAGCTTTCCGCAATCAATGTTGTATCAAAAATCAGATTATTCAAGTAAAAATCCAAGGAGGTTATATATATGGGTTTAATAGTACAGAAGTTTGGCGGCAGCAGTGTTGCCAACGCAGAAAAGGTTTTTAACGTTGCAAACCGTGTTATTGAAACCTACGACCAGGGTAATGACGTGGTTGTTGTAGTTTCAGCACAGGGCGACACAACAGACGACCTTATCGCAAAAGCGGCTGAAATCAATACTGCCGCATCAAAAAGAGAGATGGACGTTCTTCTTTCTGCAGGTGAGCAGATTTCTATGTCACTTCTCGCAATGGCAATTGAAAAGCTCGGCAGACCTGTTGTTTCACTTACAGGCTGGCAGGCAGGTATGCAGACCGACAGTAACTACTCTAAAGCAAGAATCAAGAGAGTTCTCGGTGAAAGAATCCAGCTTGAGCTTGACAAAAAGAAAATCGTTATCGTGGCAGGTTTCCAGGGCATTAATAAGTATGACGATATCACGACTCTCGGTCGTGGCGGTTCAGATACTTCCGCAGTAGCAATTGCGGCAGCTCTCGGTGCAGACCTTTGCCAGATTTTCACAGACGTTACAGGCGTTTATACAGCAGACCCCAGAATCGTACCCGATGCATTCAAGCTTAACGAAATCAGCTATGACGAAATGCTTGAACTTGCATCAGCAGGTGCAAACGTACTCCACAACAGAAGCGTGGAGCTTGCGAAGAAATTCAATATCAATATGGAAGTGCTTTCGAGCTTTGAAAAAGTGCCCGGAACAATAGTTAAGGAGGAAAACACAGTGGAAAAAATGTTAATCAGAGGTAT
>JAZRTB010000074.1:0-13461 GCA_045651805.1 Clostridia bacterium | reverse complement strand
TCAAGCATATTTGCAACTACCAGCGTTGCAGTATTAATTCTGCCGCCTTTTTTAAGATGTGCAAGGTCGCTTACAAGGAAATATGTCTGCATTGTAGTGGACACATCCTCAAGATATGCTACAATTTCTTCCTTACTCTTTCCGTCATGGAGCATATGTGCCGAATGAATAACGGCAGGGCCGTACATACACGAAAATCCGTGTGAATCAATTACGATTATTTCACCGCCACGCTCCTCCATTACCTCACGTGCTGAAAGGACGGCATTCTGATACATTCCGCTTCCCTTAGACGAAATTGTAACAACTATAAGCGTGTCATAGCCGTTATCGTACTCCTCATTAAAGGCATCTGCATATTCAATAGGTGTAACCTGTGCAGTTTTGGGAATAACACTGCTTTCCTTAAGCTTTGTATAATATTCATCAATCTGCATATCAATTCCCTGACGGTAGTATGTTTCCCCGTCAAAAGAGAATGAAATGGGAAGCATTCTTATCCCAAGCTCATTTGCCTTTTCCCACGAAATATCACTGCCGCTGTCTGTAATGATTTTAATTTTACTCATCATCAAACTCCTCTCCGTTATTTGTGTCTTCTTCTTTTAAATTACTGTTATCTATTGTAACATTCATTGCCGACATTTCCTGCTGCGCTTTAAAAAGCGATGCGTAAATTCCGTTTTTCTTCAAAAGCTCTTCGTGGGAGCCGCTCTCTGCTATTTTACCCTCTTCAAGAACGAAAAGTCTGTCTGCATTTTTCAGCGTTGAAAGTCTGTGCGCAATCGCAAAAACTGTTTTTCCCTCTGTCGCCCTTGAAAGAGCCTCCTGGATTTTCGCCTCCGTCTGTGTGTCCACAGATGCAGTTGCCTCATCAAGAATAAGTATCGCAGGGTTTATTATAACAGCACGTGCTATTGCTATGCGCTGTTTTTCGCCGCCTGAAAGCTTATGTCCCTTTTCCCCTACATAAGTATTGTACCCATCCGGTAGTTTCATAATAAAATCATGCGCATTTGCCTTCTTTGCCGCAATGATACAGTCCTCATATGTTGCATCCGGTACGGCGTAACGGATATTGTCAAGTATTGATCCGCTGAAAAGGTAGCTTTCCTGAAGAACAATGCCCATAATCCCTTTATACTCATGTCTGTCATAATTTTCAAGGCATTCGCCATCCATAAGAATTTTACCGCTGTCGGGAGAATAAAGTCGCATTATAAGATTTATAAGCGTACTCTTTCCTGCACCGCTATGACCCACAAGACCTATCATTTCGCCTTTTTCGACAGACTGATTGATATTGCGGAGAACTTTTCTGTAGCTTTTATATCCGAAGGACACATCATCAAACTCAAAACTTCCCTTTGCATCTGTTATCTCTGCACTATGCTCTTCTTCCTCTTCAAGTTTTTCATCAAGGACTTCAAACACACGTTGCGAGCTTACCATAGCCATTGTAAAATGTCTGGGAAGCATTCCGAACCACTCAAGCTTACCATAAAGAATACTTCCGTAAGAAGAGAACTGAACTAATTCACCAAGAGACATCGTGTTTCCTGTCACTCTGCTTCCGCCGTAAAGAAGAACAAAGAAACTTCCGAAGCTCATAATAAATTTTATTATCGGGAAAATTGTGTATACATATTTTTCATTTTTGCAGGTAAGGTCACGGACAACACCTGCAGTTTCCTGAAACTTTTCTATTTCGTCATCTTCGCGTCCGAAAACCTTTACAACCTTGATTCCGTTAAGCACTTCCGTAAGTCTTGTTGTAAGCTTGTCCATTTTTCTCCATTGCTTACGGTAACGACGCTGAATACTGAAACGGATTCTGTTTATAAGATACATTGCAAGTGGCATAGGAACAAAAATCAGAAGTGCCATCGTAACATCAAGATAAAAGGTAACAACTGCTATGGCAATAAAAAGACAAACCTCACTTACAGCCATAATTGCAATATCCTGAACAAAGGTCTGTATACGCTGGGTATCATTGTTTATACGTTGCATCAGGTCTCCGGCTTTTCTTGATTCAATATACGAAAGAGGCATTTTCTGCAATTTTTCATATATGTAATTCCGAAGGTCACGGACGAGCATATTACTTGCTTTTGCAGCAATAATATGATGCACTATTGTTATTACAACCCCGAGAACACTTAACCCCAGCATCCCCCCCACTATAACAAGAAGCGTGGATACCGGTGCATTTTTAATACTTAAAACGTCATTTACAAGTCTTTTTGACAAGTACGGATTCAATATCGTGGCAATACTTGATGCCCAAAATAAAACCATAAGTACAAAATAGAGCTTTCTGCACGGCTTGGAAATCTGCCATATTCTCTTTATAATGCTCATTTTGTCAGAGCAATGTCTGCAGGTTTTTGCATCCCTTACAAGAGGACGACCGCACCTCGGACATACTTTTTCAGGGTCTTCTTCTTTTATGATTGGCTCTGTTCCTGATATCAGGTCGTTGGTGATTTCTGTAAGTGAATTGAATTTTTCAATATAGTTCATTGAAAAACGTACAATGCATCTGCGTGTGCCATCAGAAAACTCTTCAAGCATTCCCCCACCAACATATTCACCACAGGCTATTTTGTCAACATCAGAAAGATTTCTGACATAAACTATCTTCGAATTTTCCAGAACGCAAAGCTTCGTACGGCTTACTGCCACAACACCTTCCGTATATGTGTTGTGATCAGATATATCGAACAAAGTCGCATAAAGAATGTCCTCTCCGCCCAAAGCACGGCCGATTAATTCACTATATTCAGTTATTGCCGTACTTAAAAGCATTTTTTCTCATTCCTTTATATCCAGATTTCAAGAACTTTAAGTGTCTTATCGTCAGTTTTTGTAATATCGGGAATACAGTATCTGTTTCCGTAAACATCAGTCAGCATAATTTTGTTATTTCCGAGATTATACACATTGGTACTCATATCCGTAACGGTAAACTCACGTTTCCCCGCTGTGGTTTCTGTTTTCCACATTGTATGACCGAATTCATCCTTTACCTCTTCAACCTTAACGATTTCAGGGACAAAGTACCTCTTTTTCAATTCATTACGGACTATTTCCTGCTCACAGGGACCAAACTCGGAAAGAGACCTTATGATTCCAATCTCCTCTTCCTTATCGGCACGACTATAAGTTTCACATCTTACACAAAGATATTCTTCTTCAAATTCAAAGGGAAACATTCTCAGGACGGCAACCCTGCCTACATCTTCATTCTTATACTTTGCAGTAATAAGTCCCGATTCATTGACACAAAAGGATATATCATCCTTTGTCAGATATGTAATTTTATCACTCACCGTCTGCATCCCCTTTCTTTATATTGATTGCATCAATCTGCTTTCTTGCCATCGATGCATATATTCCGTCTTCTTTACTGAAAAGCTCCTCATGAGTACCCATTTCAACAATTCGTCCGTTTTCAACAACTACAAGTCTGTCTGCATTCTTAAGAGTTGAAAGTCTGTGCGCTATTGCAATTGTTGTTCTTCCCTTGACAAGTTCAGCCATAGCCTGCTGAATTTTCTGTTCCGTCTTTGTATCAAGAGATGCAGTCGCTTCATCAAAAATCAGAATGGCGGGATTCATAAGAATTGCTCTTGCAATGCTTACGCGCTGCTTCTCCCCACCTGAAAGGTCAATACCCTTTGTACCGAGTTCCGTCTGATAACCATCAGGAAGATTTATTATAAATTCGTGAGCGTGAGCCTTCTTCGCAGCAGCAATAATTTCTTCAAATGATGCATCCGGGTTGCCGTATGCAATATTCTCTGCCACAGTTCCCGAGAAGAGGAATGTATCCTGAAGCACCATACCGATATTTCTGCGAAGCGTACTGAAGCTCATATCCTTGACATTTACTCCGTCAATAAGCACCTCGCCGTCGTTTACATCATAAAGCCTTGTTATGATATTTGTGATGGTACTCTTTCCGGCACCGCTATGCCCTACAAGACCTATCATTTCACCCGCATCCACCTTGAAAGAAACATCGCGGAGCACAGTTCTGTTAGGCTCGTAAGAGAAGGTAACCTTTTTAAGTTCAACATCACCTTTGATTTTGTCTATGACAACGGGGTTTTCCGCCTCTGTTATGTCGGGCTTTCTGTCCACAACTTCAAAAATTCGCTGGGCACTGTTCATACAGCTTGTAAACCAGTCAAAAGTCTTCACCATAAAATTAACGGGACTGTAAAGCAAAGAAAGATACCCTACAAAGCTCATAAGTTCACCGAAAGTGAGCTTTCCTGAAATCACCTGCGTACCGCCAAGTCCCCATACCATAAGTCCGCCGAGAGTCATAATCCAGCTGAGAACGGGGAAAACCTTTGCCGATGCAATGCCTTCTCTCACTTTGTTTTCATAAAGGCTCTGACTTTTATCACGGAAACGTTGTACTTCGTTGTCCTCCTTGCCAAAAGCCTTTACAACACGAACACCCATAAGCGTGTCATTAATTACAGAGTTCATTGAAGAAGACCTGCGCCAACTGTGCCACTTAAGTTTTTTGAATTTACGGGCAGATTTCTTTATAATAATTGCAATAACCGGTACGGGTACAAGCACCGTTACAGACAAAAGCGGATTTACAACAAACAGGAACATTCCCACCGAGGCAATCGTTGCCGCATTAATTATGAAATTCGGGAGTCCGTCATTTAAGAAATACTGAATGTCAAGAGCATCGCTGTTTACTCTGTTGAGAAGATTTCCCGTACGCTTTGAAGAAAAGAAGCTCATTCCGAGTTTCTGCATCGAGGAAAAGACCTCTGTCTTGATATCATAAATTATTCTGCCTGACATCTCCGCACCGATTCTTCCCTGCATTATTCCAAGGAATACACCGATTGATGATATAATCACAAGCAGGCATACAAGTTCAAATATCCGACCGCTGAATCTGCCGTCTGGATTCAGTACTTCATCGTAAAGAATAGTTCCCGTAATATACGGACGCACGAGATTCACAAGTGTTCCAAGTACGATTATGAGAACCATAAGAAAAAGATGCTTCTTGTATCTGGGCATATATGAAAGCACTCGCATAAAGAGTTTTTTACGGCCCTTGTTGATATAAGAAAAATCGTCTTCCTTTGGTGGAACAATAGAATTTTTGTCAACTGTTTCACCATTTATAAACTTATGTACCACATTCACAATCTGCTCTATTTTTCCGGATAAAGTCAGGGTATACTGTGTTATGGGAATTTCGCACCCGTTTTCACGTATTATAAGTTCGCCTGACGCAACGTAGCTTTCCGCATAAATATCTTCAATGTCAGAATATTTTTTCCGCATAAAGCTGCCGTCATCCCCGAGTATACAAAGACTGTCCGAAAGCACACACACAAGAGTCTTTCCGTACTTTCCGCCGAAAGAAAGGTCGCATTCGCAAGAAAGAACAACATCGCCTTTTTCAATGCCAAAAGACGCAAGCTCATCAATCATTAAGTTTTCTTTTTCCTGATGTTTTTCTTTCATAAAATGTGCCTCCTTCCCCTTTTAGTACATATTCTGTTTCATTATACACTTTTTTTAATCAAATTGCAATATTATTAAAAGAAAAACGGACAGTTTTTTTCTGTCCGTTTACAACCGCATTTTCTGTATTTATTGGATGAACATCGCATCGCCGAAGCTGAAGAATCTGTACTTTTCATCAACTGCATGTTTATAGGTGTTAAGTATATTATCTTTACCGGCAAGAGCACTTACAAGCATTACAAGCGTAGACTTCGGAAGATGGAAATTAGTAATAAGTGCGTCAGTCATTTTAAACTCATATCCGGGATAAATAAATATCTCTGTTTCACCGCTTGTTTCCTTTATTACGCCGTTTTCCGTCGCACTTTCAACCGTTCTGCAACTTGTTGTACCTACACAAATTACACGTCCGCCACTTCTTTTTGTTTCATTGATTATATCTGCGGCTTCTTTAGTAACTATATAGTGTTCTGAATGCATTTTATGCTTTGTAACGTCTTCTACCTTTACAGGTCTGAAAGTACCCAGTCCTACATGAAGAGTAAGGAATGCAAGTTTCACACCCATATTCTCAATTTCTTTTAAAAGCTCATTCGTAAAATGGAGTCCTGCTGTTGGAGCTGCCGCACTTCCGTCGTGCTTTGAATAAACAGTCTGATAACGTTCCTTATCCTGAAGCTTTTCTTTTATATAATGCGGAAGCGGCATCTCGCCAAGCTCTTCAAGAATATTCTCAAAAAGGCCGTCATAGGTGAATTTTACCCTTCTGTTACCGCCTTCAAGGATTTCAGTTACCTCTGCACATAATTTCCCGTCACCAAACAGGAACTGTGCCCCCACCTTTGCTCTTCTTCCGGGTTTGAGTGCAACCTCCCACTCATCTGTGGAAAATCTGTGAAGAAGCAAAAACTCAATAGCACCCCTGGTCTCCTTTTTCTCGCCGTAAAGTCTTGCAGGAATTACACGGGTATTATTAAGAACAAGGCAGTCACCAGCCTTTAAGAAATTCTTTATATTCTTAAAGCTTTCATCCTTATATTCACCTGTTTTTCTGTCAAGAACAAGCAATCTTGATGCTGTTCTGTCGTTGAGAGGATGCTGTGCAATAAGCTCCTCCGGAAGGTAGTAATCAAATTCGTCTGTGTTCATATTTTCTCCTTATCCAAGTTCAATGTCTGTAAAGTAATGCATGAGAATCTGGTCATAAGTAAATCCATTTTCCGCCATACCTCTCGCACCCCATTGGCTCATACCTACACCATGTCCGTATCCGTTTCCGTCAATAGTGTAATTTTTTGCACCTGTGCTATTGATATTTATAGTTCTGATTTCGCCATTTCCGTCTATTGCACAGTAAGAACTGACCTCATCCGTACAATCTGCCGTAGCAGCATAAACTACAGACGGAGTGTTTCCCGATGTTGTGACAATATATCTTGTTGAATCGGGAGAAATGGTAAATTTTTGACTATACAAACCAAGAATTGTACGGCATTTTTCAAGCTTTGCAGTATATTTCCCTTCTGTTCCGTGGAAAGTAAGTGCCATTACACGTCCTGTCCCTGAAATCTTATCCGTTGTAATCTCAACAAGCGAGCCGATATCTACACCCTTTGAAACAAGTTTTGCTTCGATATCGCTTTTTGTAAGATTTGTGGTCCAACTGTATTTATTGGCTTTGTTCGGCTCTTCGTACGAATCATCAACGCCTCTGAGATATCCGTAAGAAGATCCCCATACATTCTCTACATCTTCGGTATGTCCTCCACTTGTTGCAAAAAAGTAGAGCGAAACTACTTTCCCTTGATATGTAGCAAGGACACCGCTTGTTTCCGATGTAGCCTGCCTTGTATTGGGGTGCTCACTCTTCACACCACCATACACCTGACAATGTGTGGTTGTACATACGTCAAACCCGTACTCTGAATGAGTTTTTCCTCTGCAGAGAACAAAGTTTCTCGCACAGACAGCCTGCGCCTTAAGTGCCTCCATAGGCCAAGAATAACTCATTTCTTTTCCCAGCACACTTGACACATAATCATCTATGCCGACATAATTTATAATGAGGAGTTTTCCGTTTGACTGCCTTTCAGCATAAATATATCCGCGATATTCTGTTCCGTTACAGGAAATCGTACTGCCACTCAATGTCTGAACTGAAATTTTCGGGATTCCGCTTCCATCAAACTTTTCATATGAGGCAAACCCTGTTGAGCCCATCTCAATGAAAAGCTCTTCACCCTGCTGAGAAGTATAGAGAATATCTCCTGTTTCGGCATTATATACGTTAAGCATATCGGCTGACTTTACGGTAAAATTTACTTTCCCGCTTTCTCCATATACAAGCCCGACAGATACTTCCGATCTGTACTCCGATGCATAAGCTTGCAGAGAAGACAAAATCAGAACTGTTAATATCGTAACGAAAAACAATACTTTTTTACGCATTATTTCCCCTCCTTTTCGGCTGTTTTATGCCCATACTATGATTTTTTCGACATTTTTTTGTGAAATCCTTTATTTTTTCTGTGTTTTGCATTAAAAAAATTGACATTACCAAACTTTAGTGCTATACTAATTAATAATGCCTAGATGTGTATTTTCATATTTATGCGCTGTTTTGAAAGGAATGATTTATTATGAAAAAACTTAATGTTGCTGTTGTTGGTGCTACCGGTATGGTTGGCAGAACATTTCTCAAAGTTCTCGAGGAGACTAATCTCCCTGTTGAAAATTATTACTTATTCGCATCTAAACGTAGTGCCGGCTCTACAGTTGAGTTTTTCGGCAAAGACTATGTAGTTGAAGAACTTACAGAAAACTCTTTTGACAGAGATATCGACATTGCACTTTTTAGTGCAGGCGGTTCAATCAGCGAAAAGTTCGCTCCCATTGCTGCTTCAAAGGGCTGTGTTGTTATTGACAACTCAAGTGCATGGAGAATGAACCCCGAAGTACCGCTTGTTGTTCCGGAAGTAAACCCCGAAGATATTAAGTGGAACAAGGGCATCATCGCTAACCCCAACTGCTCTACAATTCAGGCTATGGTTGCACTTAAGCCCCTTGATGCAAAGTACAAAATCAAGAGAGTTGTTTATTCAACATATCAGGCTGTATCAGGTGCAGGTGTTGCAGGTTGGACAGATCTTGAAAACGGTCTTAAGGGCGAAGCTCCCAAAAAGTTCCCTCATCCTATTGCAAACAACTGTCTTCCCCACATTGATGTATTCCTTCCCAACGGTTACACAAAGGAAGAAATGAAGATGATTGAAGAAACCCGTAAGATTCTCGGAAGACCTGATCTTAAGATTACAGCTACTACAGTTCGTGTGCCTGTATTCAACAGCCACAGCGAATCTATCAACGTAGAGTTTGAAAACAGCTTTGATCTTGCAGAGCTTGTTGAAGTGCTTAAGAATGCTCCCGGTGTTGTTGTTCAGGACGATCCTGAAAACAATGTTTATCCTCTTGCTGCAAATGCAACAGGTACAAACGAAACATACATCGGAAGAATCCGTCGTGACGAAAGCGTTGAAAACGGTGTTAACCTTTGGGTTGTTGCAGACAACATCCGTAAAGGTGCTGCTGCAAATGCAGTTCAGATTGCACAGAAGCTCGTTGAATATATGAATGACTAATCTCTGGAGGTATGTAAAGTGAGAACAAAATCTCTTTTCACAGGTTCATGTTGTGCTATAATCACACCTTTTGATAAGAATGGCGACCCTGATTTCAATGTTATGGGCGAAATTGTTGAGCAGCAGATTGCAGGAAATACAGATGCTATCTGTGTGTGCGGAACAACAGGCGAATCTGCAGCTATGAACGATAAGGAACACCTTAGTGTTGTTGAATTCGTTGTAAAAAAAGTTGACGGAAGAATCCCCGTTATTGCAGGTGCAGGTTCAAACGACACACGTCATGGTATCGCACTTTGCAAAGAAGCTGAAAAGCTCGGCATTGACGGTTTCCTTCTTGTTACTCCCTATTACAATAAGACAACACAGCGCGGTCTCATCAAGCATTATGAGCTTACTGCAGACAGCGTAAACCTTCCTATCATCGTTTATAATGTACCCGGAAGAACAGGTCTTAACATTACACCCTCAACTCTTAATAAACTTGCTGACCATCCTAACATTGTCGGAATCAAGGAAGCTTCCGGAAATATGGCTCAGGTTGTTGAGATGATGTCTGTATGCGGTGACAAGCTTGATTTCTATTCAGGTTGCGATGAAATCAACATCCCAATTGCTGCAATGGGTGGTAAGGGTGCGATTTCAGTTCTTGCAAATATTGCTCCCCGTCAGACTCACGATATGATGCAGGCTGCTCTTGACGGCAACTTCAAGGAAGCTGCAAGAATGCAGTGTGAGGCACTTGACCTTATCAATTCACTTTTCTGTGAAGTTAACCCCATCCCCGTGAAAGCAGGTATGAATCTCCTTGGTTTCAACGCCGGAGAAACAAGACTTCCTCTTTACGAAATGGCTCCCGAAAATCTTGAGCGTCTTCGCACTTCAATGAAAAACTACGGATTGATTAAATAATTGAGAGTTTGTCGCGGAGTAAAACAATTTTCTCCGCGACATATTTTTCATCAGATTACATATAATATACAAAGGTGGATTTTTATGGTTAAATTAGCTTTAGTTGGTGCAAACGGCAAAATGGGACAGGTAATCTCCCGAATTGTTGCTGAAAGTTCTGATTCCGAGGTTAAGTTCGGTATTGATATCAACACAGAAAAAAAGTGGGATTATCCCGTGTATAAGGCATTCAGCGAAACAACTGAAGAATGCGATGTTATAATAGACTTTTCTCATCCTTCTTCTCTTGAAGCTACTCTTGATTATGCAATTACAAACAACAAAGGCGTTGTTATTGCAACAACAGGTCTCTCTGCAGAACAGATTGATTCAATAAAATCCGCTTCAGAAAAGATACCCGTATTTTTTAGTGCAAATATGTCATTGGGCGTAAATCTTCTTATTCAGCTTGCTAAAAAAGCAACTATGCTTCTTGAAGATAACTTTGATATTGAGATTATTGAAAAGCATCACAATCTTAAGATAGATGCACCCAGCGGAACGGCTCTTGCTATCGCAGATGCTATTAATGAAACCTGTACAAATTCAAACGAATATGTATACGACCGTCACAGCACCAGAAAGAAGCGCAGTAAGAATGAAATTGGTATTCACTCACTTCGTGGTGGCACTATCGTTGGTGAGCATAGTGTAATTTTTGCAGGTACCGATGAAATTATTGAGCTCAAGCATACTGCTACAAGCAAAGAAGTTTTTGCAGTAGGTGCTGTTAAGGCATCTCTGTTCCTCTATAACAAAATTCCCGGTCTTTACAATATGGACAACCTTATTGCAGAAATTTGCTGAGAAAGGATAAAACAATGACAAGAACCCCTCTCTCCGAAAGGACTCTCCCCAATTATACAAAGGGAGAAGAAATTTTTAATATGGTCTCACACATTGTGGGCGGAGCACTCGGTATTGCATATCTCGTCCTCTGTGTAATAATGGCGGCAGTTCACCATAACCCTTACGGGGTTGTAGGTTCTGCAATTTACGGAAGTTCGGTAATACTTCTTTTTACAATGTCCAGCATCTATCACGGTCTCCGTCCGGGTACTGCAAAAAAAGTATTCCAGATTCTCGACCATTGTATGATTTATATTATGATTGCAGGAACATATACTCCCATTACACTTTCCGCTATACGTCTGGAATCAACTGCTATTGCATGGGTTATTTTCGGCATAGTATGGGGTGTCACAATTATTGCAATGGTATTTACCGCGATTGACCATCAGAAATACAAGAAATTTTCTATGATATGCTACATCGGTCTTGGTTGGTGTATAATTGGTTTCTGGCCTATCACCTACAGGGCAATCGGACTTGGTGGTGCGATATTCCTTGCAATTGGCGGTCTTCTTTACACAATAGGGGCTATACTCTACGGTGTAGGAAAAAAGCATCGCTATGTACATTCTCTGTTCCACTTATTTGTTAATGCGGCAAGTCTGATGCAGTTTTTCTGTATTCTGTTCTATGCACTTTAATATCAATAACAAAACACCGTTAATCCTAATGGATTAACGGTGTTTTTACGTTTAGTTATTCTGTTTTCCTTCAACAGTTTCCGCTGCATCTGTTTCAACCGGATTCTCTGTGATTTCAAGTGTGCCGAATTCAAATACTCTTTCAAACTCTTTGGCATCAAGCTTTTCATGTTCGATAAGTGCATTAGCAACATTATCAAGCTTATCACGGTTATCTGTAAGAAGCTTTTCACATTTTTCATAGCACTCGTCAACAATTCTCTTGATTTCCGCGTCAATGGTTGCCGCAACACTTTCACTATAATTTCTTCCCTGTGAGAAATCTCTTCCAAGGAATACTTCGTGATCTTCTGCGGTAAAGGTTACATAGCCGAGTTTCTCACTCATACCATACTGCATAACCATTTTCTTTGCTATACTTGTAACATGTTCAAGGTCGCTTGAAGCACCTGAATTGATTTCGTTGAACACAATCTTTTCTGCCGCACGACCTGCAAGAGCCATTACAATATCTTCAAGCATTTCTTCCTTTGAAATATAAGTTTTATCAGTATCGGGAAGGCTGAGTGTAAATCCACCGGCTCTGCCTCTGGGAATAATTGAAACCTGATGAACGCTGTCCTGAGTGGGAAGCAGCTTTGCCGCAACCGCATGACCTGCTTCGTGATATGCAGTCTTACGTTTGTTATCCTTTTCATGCTTGCGGTTTTTCTTTTCAGGACCCATTATAACTTTAAGGATAGATTCATCAATTTCTTCCTGTTCAATTACCTTCTTATTTTTTCTTGCAGAAAGAATAGCTGATTCATTAAGAAGATTTTCAAGGTCTGCACCGGTAAATCCGTATGTGGACTTTGCAACTGTTTCAAGTGATACTTCCTGACTGATAGGCTTATTCTTCGCATGGACTTTAAGAATAGCCTCTCTGCCCTTCTGGTCGGGATAGTTAACAACAACCTGTCTGTCAAATCTGCCGGGTCTTAAAAGTGCGGGGTCAAGAATATCGGGACGGTTAGTTGCCGCAATAATAATTACGCCCTCATTTGTTCCGAAACCATCCATTTCAACAAGAAGCTGATTAAGAGTCTGCTCTCTTTCATCGTGGCCACCACCAAGACCTGCACCTCTCTGACGACCTACCGCATCAATTTCATCAATGAATATGATTGCGGGAAGATTCTTTCTCGCCTGTTCAAAAAGGTCACGAACACGACTTGCGCCTACACCGACAAACATTTCAACAAAATCAGAACCAGATATTGAAAAGAAAGGAACACCTGCTTCACCTGCAACGGCTTTTGCAAGAAGTGTTTTACCTGTTCCGGGAGGTCCTACAAGAAGTACCCCTTTGGGAATACGCGCACCGAGTTCAATAAACTTTTTGGGGTCTTTTAAAAATTCAACAACCTCTTCAAGTTCCTTTTTCTCTTCGTCGGCACCGGCAACATCCTTAAATGTAACATTACTGTCAGACGCGTTTTTAGCCTTTGATTTACCAAAGTTTCCAATTCCGTGTCCGCCCGTCTGTTGTTTCATAAAAGAGAATGTAAAGAAACCAATTACCAGTATCATCAGAAGTGTGGGTATCAAAGAAACCCACCATGATACTGTTTCAGGAGCAGGAACTGTAGAATCAAGAGTTCCCTCTTTAATCTGTTTCTCTATTTCATCACCAACAACGGAGAGAAGCACGAACTGATTAACTTCTACAGTATATTTTCTTCCTTCAATTTCAACAATCGTTGTTGCGTCGCCAATTTCAATTGCTGTTGCCTTTTTTTCCTGAATTGCAGTTACGAGTTCTGAAAAAGATTTTTTACCTACTTCAGGCTGGCTAAGCGACATCATCATAATCAGAA
>JAZRTB010000073.1:0-9832 GCA_045651805.1 Clostridia bacterium | reverse complement strand
CAAGTGATAAATCCTCGGAATTGTTAACCTTTGCCTTGGAAACAACTTCTATTTTACCATTCCATTCGTAATGCTTTTTAAGTGAAGCTTCTTTAATATCCATATTTATCATTACCTTCCATAGATTATGAGTTGATTTTATCATACTGTGCGGGGGAAGTCAATCAGAATAACCCCAAAAAGCTCAATGAAAAAATCCACAAGAACAACGTAATAAGACATAATGCCGACGACAGGGCAATTACCTGCACCGCAAGATTTTCATCGCCGTCCATCTGCTGTGCCATTGCGAAAGAAGATACCGCAACGGGGGAGGCAAATGTCACAAGCAGGCACGCAAGTGCTTCGCCGGTGATACCAAACCACACCGCGACTGGAAGAACGAGAAGCGGTACAATAATAAGCCTTGTTGTAACGACTATCACATTTTCCCTGAAATATCCTTTGATATCGGAAAATTCAAAAACAGATCCAAGGATAATAATTGACAAAGGCGTAGCGATTGAAGAAATGTCCTTAACGGATTTTTCAATAAGGGGAGGGAGGTTGATTCCCGTAACGAAGAAAAGAACTCCCATAAGGCTGCCTATAATAAGGGGGTTTGTGACTATGCCCTTAAGAAGCTTGGTTATGTTAAGGGAGGTGTTTCCCTCACGGAATCTTTCAAGGGCTATTACGGCAAGGGTATTGAATACGGGAATTATAATTGCAACCATAAGGGATGCAAGCCCCGTCGTTTTGTCTCCGCAGATGTAGCTTACAAGGGGGATTCCCAGAATTGCATAATTTGAACGGAAAAATCCCTGAAGCATTACGCCTCGCTTTGCATTTTCCTTGGTTAAAAGCATAACCGCAAAATAGCCGAGCACGAAAATAACAAGTACGCTGATAATAGTGAAAACAATCAGTTTCACATCAAAAATGCCGGATGTCTTCGTGCTGTAGATATTGTAGAACAGAAGCAAAGGAAGAAAAATCTTAAATATCACTTTATTCATCGTATCAAGGCTTTTCTTGTCTGCAAGCTTTATCTTTTTAATGAAATACCCCAGCGCCATTAAAATAAATATAGGCATAACCGCATTAAAGGATAACTTTATGCTTTCCATTATTTGCAGTCCTCCTGAAGAATTCTGATGATTTCGTTACCAACTTCTTCTGTTGTGGCATTGCCGCCGATGTCGGGGGTGAGAACTTTTTTCTCTACAAGAACTTTTTCTATGTAGTTGATAAGCTTTTTGCCCCATTCCTCGTGACCGAAGAAGTCAAGAAGCTGTGAAGCGGACCATACTGTTGCAAGGGGATTTGCTTTTCCCTGACCTGCAATATCGGGCGCAGAACCGTGGATAGGTTCAAACATTGAGGGGAAAGCTCTTTCGGGGTTAAGGTTAGCACCTGCGGCAAGACCCATACCGCCTGCAATAGCTGCACCAAGGTCTGTAAGAATGTCACCGAAAAGGTTTGATGTAACAACAACCTCAAATCGTTTAGGGTCCTTAACCATAAACATACTTGCCGCATCCACGAGGTAAGAGTATGTCTTAACTTCGGGATAATCTTTACCAACTTCCTCAAAAATCTGATCCCAGAATACCATTGAGTAGTTAAGGGCGTTTGCCTTGCTTATGCTTGTAAGGGATTTTCCCTCTTTCTTTGCAAGCTCGTACGCATAGCGAATAACTCTTTCGCAACCGAATCTTGAGAAAACGCCATTCTGGATAACAACCTCGTTAGGCTTGTCCTTGTAAAGCCAGCTGCCGCTTCCTGCATATTCGCCCTCTGTGTTTTCGCGGACAAATACCATATCAATATCCTCTGCAGGAACATCCTTAAGCGGTGCGGGGGCACCGTTAAGAAGCTTGACAGGGCGAAGATTTACATACTGGTCAAAGCTCTTTCTTATTACAAGGAGCAAATCCCAGAGGGAAATATGGTCAGGCACACCGGGGGCACCAACTGCACCGAGGAAGATTGCGTCGTATTTGCTTAATTCTTCAATACCGCCCTCTGCCATCATTCTGCCTGTTTCCTTGTAATATTCACAGCCCCAGGGGAAATATGTGAATTCAAACTGAAAACCTCCGTCAAGACGTGCAACCTCATTAAGTACCTTAACGCCCTCTGCGATAACCTCGGGACCGATTCCGTCACCGGGAATAACTGCTATTTTATGTGTAAGCATAATAATACCTCCAAAAAGTTTTTTCTTTATTATAACACGAAATTTGCCATTTGTAAAATATATATTTTATTGACAAGTATATCTTAAAACTATATAATAACGATGGGTGATATTATGAATCTCATACAACTTAAATATTTTACGGCAGTTTGTGAAACGGGTACTGTTTCTGCAGCGGCGGAGCTTTTGCATATTGCACAGCCGTCGCTTTCCAATGCAATAAAAGAAATGGAAACGGAGTTCGGCGTTAAACTTTTTATACGTCAGCACCGCGGAATGATAAAAACTTCCGAGGGAGAACGGTTTTATAAAATGGCGAGGGAGCTTTTAAGCCGTGCCGAACAGACTGAAAACATAATGAAAGATATGGGAAAACAACGGAAAATCCTCCGCCTTGGAGTTCCGCCTATGATTGGGTCCGTTGTTCTGCCGAAAATCTATCGTGAATTTATGGCGGAAAACTCCGATATACATATAGAAATTACGGAAAGCGGACAGCACGAGCTTACGGATAAGCTCGCTGAAGGTCTTCTTGATATGATTTTTATGCCTCACGAAAAGGCACTTGATAAAGAGTTTTCAAGTATAAATATTGTCAACACGGAGATTGTGTGTTGTGTGAGCGGAGAAAGCTCTCTTTCGTCAAAAAACTGCATCAGGGCAAAAGAACTCTCTGAAATTCCGATAGTGCTTTTCAAGGATAACTTTTATCATACGGAGGAAGTCAGAAACTGGTTTGCGGACGGGAATATTACACCGAATATTATTCTGCAGACGGCACAGCTTTCTACAATACAGAGCCTTATTTCAAACAATGTTGCCGCAGGATTTATGTTCAGACCTCTGGTGAATGAGAAAAAAGGCTTCAAGCCGATTTCTGCCGAGCCGAAAATGAAGATAAATATAAGCCTTGCATGGAAAAAGGACAGCTACTTTTTCCATGCGATGAAAAAGTTCAGGGAATACGTTGAAAGGACAGAGCTTTTCTAAAAAATACACTTAAAAACTTGACTATTGCTCCTGTTTTGTAGTAATATATAATAGATATAATGGGATAGGTAGGTGTATCAGGTGAACGGTATGGCATACGTAATGGTTGTGCTCGGAATTCTTCTTGCAAAGGGACTTGGCTTTTTAAGAGATATTTTCTTTGCATCCGTATTCGGAGCAAGCGTATACACCGATATGTACTTCCAGATTTTCGGACTTGTAAATCTGATTTTTACGGGAATAGGAGTTGCACTTTCAACTCTTGTTATAAAGAATCTGAATAAGGCAGAGCATTCAACGGAAATGGCGAAAAGGGGATATGTGTCCTATTTTGTCAGAAAAACTGCAATTATTTCCGTGATTGCGGCAATTTGTATGGCAATTCTTGCAAGACCTATTGTTAATGTGCTTTTGCCGGGACTTGATGTGGAGAATACTGCATTGGCTGTAAAGCTTATGTATATTATGCTTCCGTCCTTTGTGTTTGTGATTATTGCATACATCATTTCAGGTGTGCTTCAGAATAACAAGGTTTTCTTTATAAGCTCCATTATGAGCCTTCCCTTTAATGTGGTTATAATAGGCTCGTTATTTTTCAAAAATATTGATATCACAACCGTAAGCATTGTTACGACAATCGGTTGGTTTTTGCATATTGTGATTCAGCTTCCGTCTTTTTACAAAAAGGGGTACAGACTTTTTGCTTCAAAATATGAAAAGCATCAGGATAAAAAAAGCGGCGGAAGTGAGCTTCTGTGGATATTCATATCAAATATGATGTTCCAGGTCTGTTTTATGATTGACAAGGCATTTGTTACAGGGGAAAGCGGTGCGGCATCTACGATAAATTACGCATCAAACCTTTTTGTTACTATCGCAAGTGTATTTGTGGTTGCAATGAGTAACGTGGTATTTCCCTCTATCAGTCGCAACTACGAAGAAGGAAACCGTGACTATGTTAAAAGCCTTGTGCAGTATATGATAATGGTTATGTTTGCTATTTTCGTTCCCTTCATACTGGTTGTAAGCTGTTATGGTGAGAATGTAATTGCAATCCTTTATGAGCGTGGCGAGTTTACAAGGGAGCTTACATCTGTTACGGCGAACCTTTTTGCAATATACACAATCGGCGTTTTCGGATATACCTGTCAGGAGCTTTTTAATAAGATTTTGTATCTTGACTCCAAATATTCATACACGGTTATCGGTACGGTAGCAGTTATCGGGTTAAAATTCATTCTGAATATGCTTTTGCAGGATAAGGGTGTGTATGCAGTTGCAATAAGCACAACCGTACTATTTACTCTTTATGCAGTAAACATTGCTCTTGCAATGGTGAAAGTTATCGGTAAATATCTTGACAGAAAACTCGCTTTGAACATAGGTAAAATTCTTGTTGCGGGAATAGGTGCGTTTTTGGTGTTCTTCCTGTTTGAGAGACTTCTTCCGGGTGTTTCAAACGGAAAGGTTTCATTCCTTGTGCCTCTTTCTGTTTGCGGAATTGTTTATTGCGGAGTACTTTTTGTCAGCGGAATAGTCAGAGCAATCATAAAAGGAAGAAATGCGGACAATCCGCAGTAAGGAGAATGAAAAATGTCTAAAAAAAGATTGATTATAAGAACTGTGATAATTGTAATTCTTTTGGCGCTGCTTCTTCCTGCATTTTCTATGAGAATAAAGTATGAAAAAGAAAATAAGGACGTGTTGTTTGCATTAAATTACAACAATGCGGCTATGAATTTAAGCGGAGAAGAGCTTAAGGAAACTCTTGCGAAGAATAAAGAGTTCGGTGTTTGTACAGCCGTTGTTGCAGAAGAGAGCCTGAATTCTCTTATTAACGGTGGTCTTGTGTCTGCCATTAAGTACAATGTGCTTTGCCACAAGTATGATGATGAAAGTGAAGATATTATAAAAAAGCTTTCGGGTAATGATAAAATCCATAACGACAGTTATGTGCTTATTACAAAGAGAACCGAGTGGAAAGAATTCCTCAACAGATGGATTACCTCAAAGTATGCAGAGGATGAGTATGTAAAGGTTACATCTTCTTCGGATGCAGATGTATACGTTGTGTATGAGGGTGTGAGTGACGCCTGGCATATTCCCGTGGGATTTGATGAAGCGAAACTGGAAGGTGCCGAAAAAAGCGGATTTAATATAGTGCTTTCAATGATGCTCAGTGCATATACAAATACGGAATATATTGCAGAAGTTGAAAAACTTATAGATAAATATAATGTGAGTATGATAAATCTTAAAAAATCATACGGAGACCAGTCGCAGGATGAGGATGCAGAGAAAAACTACACCGCTTTTTGCGAAATGATTCAGAAAAAGGGTCTGTACCTCATTCTTACAGAGGAGCAGACACAGCTTTCCAATCAGAAGCCTATCGGATACGATGCTCTTGTAAATGCGGCGGAGGGTCGTGTTCTCCGCGGATATGAAACTGCGGATTTTGAACTCGAAAACACAGGTGCTACAATTTACGAGAAAAGATATACACAGATAGTCAATTCGGTAGTTGACAGAAATATAAGATTTGTAGTGATAAATCAGCTTACCAACGGTACAGATTCCATTGCGGACAAGAGTAAGAAAACAAATGATGCTACAGGATTTGCAATTACAAAGCTCAGAGAAATCGGCTTTAACACCGACAGCTATGACACTCTTTTTGCAGGCTACAGTACCAACAGAAGGCTTGTAAGTGCAGTCGCAATGGTGATAATGATATTTATGGCACTTATGATGATAGAGTGGCTTTCGGGCAAATATATGAAAGTTCTTGAAATTATCGCGGCAGCGGGTGCAGTATTAAGTGTTCCTTTCACTTATTTCTTTGTTCCTTACAATATTCTGCTTCTTTATCCCACTCTTTTTGCGGCAGTAGCACCATGCTTTGCAATTACTGCAGTTATGATTATGGCGAAAAAGGCAAAGGATAAGATGAAGCCGTGGCTTTTCGTCCTTTCGTCTGTATTACTCGCACTCGGAATATTGCTTTTGTGCGTAATGGTTCAATGTGCACTTCTTTCGGGACTTGACTATTATCTGAACTCTCTTATTTTCAGAGGAATCAAGATTTCTCTCATACTTCCCATAGCGTACTCTGTAGTGGCTTATTCAATTATCTTTGCAAACACTTCGGAAAAACTGTATAAGCGTGTTTTAAAGATGCTTAATGCGGATATTAAAGTTTACTGGATGCTTATTGCTGCTGTTGTGGGCGGTGTGGCAGTTATCTATCTTATAAGAAGTGGTAATGTAAGCAGTATTTCGGGTGCTGAAAGCTTTATGCGAAATACAATTACAGAAATTATGCCCGCTCGTCCGAGAACGAAGGAGTTTCTGGTGGGATGGCCCTGCCTGTTCCTTTTCCTGTATTATATGAAGAATACAGACTGCAAGCTTCTTCAGTGGTGCTTTGCAGTAGGAAGTTCAATTCTTTTTGCATCGGTAATCAATACATCGTGTCACGTGTTTACTTCTGCAGAAGTTATTTTCACAAGAGTGCTCAATGGACTTTTACTTGGGGCGATTATATCTGCAGGTCTTATTGTGGTGAGTTATTTTATAATAAAGCTTGTCAGAAAATATTGTAAAGCAGGTAATGATGATGGCTAATTATCTTACTACACAAAAGGCATTCCGCACACTTCTTGGTGCGGCACGCAGCGGTGGAGTTTACCATTCCTATATTTTTGAAGGAATGAAGGGAATAGGAAAGTATACCGCCGCGCGTATTTTCGCCAATGCGATTCATTGTACAGGTGATGTGAAGCCGTGCGGAGAGTGTCCCGATTGTAAAAAACACGCCGCAAACACTCACAGCGACCTTATAATAATTGGTGAAGAGGGACAAATAAAGGTTGAGGATATAAGGGCTCTTAATGAGGAGCTTTATATAAAACCGGCGTTGTCCGATAAAAAAATATTTATAGTAAAAAATGCCGATAATATGAATAACGATGCGCAGAATGCTCTTCTTAAAAGCTTTGAAGAGCCTCCGGGATACGCAGTAATAATACTGCTTTCGGAAAATGTGAAGATGCTTCTGCCCACAATTCGTTCAAGGGGAAATAAGGTTGTTTTTGAACCGTTTTCCGAGAGTGTAATCAAGGAATATATTCAGCGACAGTATCCGCTTAAACGTGACAGCGTGGAGTTTATCAGTCTTTACAGCGGTGGCGTTATCGGCAGAGCGATTGAGCTTTGCGAGGATGAAGAGTTCTTTGAAATCCGCAGAAAAATGTTTGAAGCCGCAGCAGGTATGGTTGGAGACAGACTTTCAATATTCAGGGTTGCGGATGTTTTCAATATAAAAAGCCCCAGACAGGGATTTGCAAACTGTGATTTGTACTTTGACTTGTTTACGAGCTTTATGCGGGATATACTTGCAATCAAAACCGGCGGACGAGTTATAAATACAGATATGCAGCTTATTCTTGACGGCTTTTGCGGGAAGGTGACAACATCTTCCGTGCTTAATATTATAGAAAGAACGGCAAATGTACGATCAGAACTTAATGTTTCAATGAAATATGATTTGTGGATTGTAAATATGCTGATTAATTGTTGGGAGGATATCCATGGTAAAGGTAGTAGGAGTTAAATTTAAAGAAACGGGTAAGGCGTACTTTTTCGCTCCCGGAAAATATGAGCCTGCTCTCGGACAGGCAGTAATTGTTGAAACTGCCAGAGGTCTTGAGTATGGTACTGTTTCAATGACAGTAAAGGAAGTTAAGGAGGAGGAGATTGTTTCTCCCCTTAAAGAAATAGTAAGAATTGCAACCGAGCAGGATAAAGTTCAGGTTGAAAAAAATAAGCAGAAAGAGCAGGAAGCTTTCCGTATCTGCGAAGAAAAGATTGCTTTTCACAAGCTTGATATGTAGCTTGTGGATGTTGAATACACCTTTGATGCAAACAAGATTCTTTTCTACTTTACTGCAGAGGGAAGAGTTGACTTCCGTGAGCTTGTAAAAGACCTTGCGTCTGTTTTCAGAACAAGAATTGAGCTTCGCCAGATCGGTATCCGTGACGAAGCAAAAATGCTTGGCGGTATAGGTATCTGCGGAAGAAATCTTTGTTGTAACAGCTTTCTTGACGGGTTCCATCCCGTGTCAATCAAGATGGCGAAGGAGCAGGGATTAAGCCTTAATCCTACAAAGATTTCAGGAAATTGCGGCAGACTTATGTGCTGTCTTAAGTATGAGCAGAACTGCTATGACGAATATTATAAAATCGCACCGTCTGTTGGTGCTATTGTTTCAACCCCCCAGGGTAAGGGCGTTGTGCAGAGCATAACTATGCTTAAAGGTATTGCCAAGGTTAAGCTTGATAACGAAGCGGAAACCCAGGTTACAGAGTTTAATTTCAAAGACCTTAAGATTCTTAAGAATAATAAAAATAATGACCAGTCCGATGCAGATATGAAGGAGCTTAAAAAGCTGGAGGAAAACTGATGAAAATAGTATTGCTTGACACCTTTACTATGGGCAGTGATATGAATTTTAAGTGTATAGAGGCTCTCGGGGAATTGGTGGAGTACGGTAACACTTCTCCCGATGAAGTGGCAGAACGCATAAAAGATGCCGATGTTGTTGCACTTAATAAGGTTGTGCTTGATGAAAAAGTTCTTTCTTCCGCAAAAAATCTTAAGCTTATATGTGTTTTTGCAATCGGCTATAACAATATTGACCTTGAATACTGCAAAGCGCATAACATAAAGGTCAGAAACGTTCCCGGCTACTGTGTGGGAAGTGTGTGTCAGCATACCTTTGCACTTTTGTTTTCTCTGATTGAAAATCTTCGCTATTATGACGACTTTGTAAAAGATGGTTCATATTCCAAAAGCGGTGTTGCAAATCACCTTGCAAAAAGGTTTTTTGAAATTGAAGGCAAAAAGTGGGGCATAATCGGTATGGGTGCTATCGGACGAAAGGTTGCAGATTGTGCGACGGCATTCGGTGCAGATGTGTGTTACAGCAGTATCAGCGGTGCTGTCCGTGAAGAAAATTACCCGAATGTGCCTTTGAATGAACTTCTTACAGAATGTGATATTATAACGGTTCACGCACCTCTTAACGAGAAAACTCATCACCTTATCGGAGAAAAAGAGCTTAAAATGATGAAAAAAACTGCCGTCATTATAAATGTCGGCAGAGGTAGTATTATTGATGAAGCGGCACTTCAGGAAGCTATTGATAGCGGCATTATCGCAGGTGCGGGTCTTGACGTATATGGCGAAGAACCCCCCAAGGCGGATTCCCCGATAATGAATGTTAAAAACAGGGAAAAAATCGTCTATTCTCCCCATATAGCATGGGGCTCCGTTCAGGCGAGAGAGAGATGTATTTCTATGACTGCGGAGAATATAGAGGCGTTTATAAACGGAAAAGCACTTAACGACGTTATATAAAACAAGGGTTGAGCGATGCTCAACCCTTCAGACTGTCGAAAAAGTCGGTCAACCGCAAGCAAAAATTGAGTTTTTAATTTTTTGTAGGGTTCGGCGATTTTCGACGAACCGATAAAATTCAAACAACTCTAATATCAAAACGCTTAAAATCCCCTGAAAACTGCAGTTTCCAGGGGATTTTGCTTGCTTCCGTCCAATGCAATCTCTACTGTAGCCGAAAGTGAGTAACCCGAACTCGA
>JAZRTB010000072.1:0-12537 GCA_045651805.1 Clostridia bacterium | reverse complement strand
CGTATAACTTTGTTGAAAATGCTTGTAATCCGACAGGATAACTTCGCATTTTCGCCTTGTTCTCCGTCCGAACTTATGAATTTTTGGGTGCAAAGCAGTTTTAGAATAGATATTTTTGAGTTAAGACATAGCAATAAAAATCGCGTAATACTGGCGTATTACGCGATTTTTTTGTGAAGTATTAACCGAAAAGAGCATTCTAAAACCAATTTATCCCTATGTGAACGCCGCTTAAGGCAGTAAATTGCCTTAAAGCTGTTTTTCGTTATATAACACTTTACGTGTTACCGAATGGTGGAGCTGCAACAAATTACAGCTCCGAACACCCATTTTTGATATTAATATTTAACGATAATTACTTCTACAGCTCTTCTTCTGTTACGGATTACACATACACGTGTGTTGTCGTCTGTAACTGTGTATGAATCTCCTTTACGAACTGCTGATACAGGAATATCCTGCCAGAGCGCAGATGTAAGTGTTTTATTGGGAACGTCATACAAAAATACAGGTGTGCTTGAATTTGACTGCGTATAAACAGAGGTTCCTCCATTTGTTGTTACGGAAAACGCAGTACTGCTCTTAGCACAGACATTACCGAATACTACACCGTGGTCAACCAAGGGATAAGTACCACGTATGTCCATATAGAAAGGTTCGGGTTTTTCCGTAAGACTTACAAGTTTCTTAAGCACATTAATTCTACCATAGTCATCGAGAATAACTGCTATAACATCACCTGTTTTAATCCCTTCGGGACAATAGGAATCAATAAGTCCGGGCTCCGCTTCTACCCAACTCCATTCTCTTGTACCATAATGACCTTTGATATTATATACGAACTCTTCATCTTCGTTCTTAGTCATAGTTACCTTTTCAACTATGATGGGAGTTGATTCGTAATAGATTGTAGTGCTGTTATCCCATACAACAATCGCACCCGCTTCCCAGAGCTCATTAGCATCGTAATACTTTGCACTTGCATAGTAAGGACCATTTTTTACGATTGTGATATCTGCAGGATTTGTGTAGTCTGTGTCACGCTTTACCTGGAATACAACGGTAGATGTTGTTGATGCGTATCTTCCATCATAACAGTTGTTGCCGTTGTTGTTACCATTATCCTTCGAAGCATTAAGAGTGAATTTACCTTCTTCAAATCCGAGGGGAGCTGTTGAAACTGTTGTAGCTGTTTCAATCCAGTTTACCTCACCCTTTGAATTTACTTTAACCTTAATAAGCTGAGGAATAAATTCACCATCATACTCATCATAGAAATCCGCATGATTCAAAAGATTGATGCCATCGGTAGGCTCACCCTGGTTGATTCTGATTTTTTCTGCGGCAAGAAGTGTAGCTTCTGTACCTGTCTGTGTTACCACTTTCATAGCGGCTGTCTTTCTTGTGAAAGATACCTTCTCCTCACCTACTTTGAGGCAAAATGCATACATATATTCATTCTTTGTAACATTTGAATCAACAATCTTGCCTTCAAAGTTAAGGTATGCATTTATATTTGTGCCAAGTTCAGCAAGTTCAATACCGCTGTAACCTTCCTCAAGTTTCAGAAGAAGGCTCGGTGAGAAGCTGTACTCTGTATCACCGATAGTGATATAGATTTTTCCGTCTCTCTCATCTTTCATTGTAACATCGCCTGTTACTCTGTCTGCACAGATAACATACTTAACACATTCGCCATCCTTACTCTTGTAAATTGACAAAACCGCATTAGTTGTAAGCTGGCTTGCGTCAATAATGTTCATGTTTTTATCGTAAATTGTTACGAATGCATCATCGCTGAATGAATATGTATTACCAAAGTAGTCGTATACGCACTGTGTTGTTGTATCAACACCACTGATAACTACGTCAACATATTCTTCTACAAGCAAAAGGTCATAGAGATTATCGCTGTTTGTATCGATAAAAGTAATCTGACCTGCTTCAATCTTAAGGTCTGATGACATAAATGTGGGGAAACTCTTACCATTGTAGATTACATCTGCAAGAGGATCAACCTTTGCATTCTGAATCTTTGTGCCAACATAGTAAGGTACATTTGTCTTTGTGAAAGATGCTGAATCAATAATAAGGTCATCAGCTTTTACAACAAGAGTTTCTCCTGTATACTTTGCAGGTTCTGCATAAAGGAAATTAATAACGCCATCAATTTCAGAATAATAGAACTTGATATTCTGACCGATATAGGTACGGATTGCTTCGTCCTTTATTAAACCTTTTATATTTCCAACAACCATACCGTCTTTTGTCCATACGGGATCGCCTGAAATTGTTGTGATACCGTTATCTGTTACTCTACCTTCGTCTGTATAAATGTTATGGTATGCAGAAAGAATTGTTTCGCCATTTGCCGCAGTATAAATGATTTTGTTTTCATTTACAGCCGCAAACTGCATAACCGCAACATCAAAAGAGTTAATTACAAGACTAATTGCATTTTCCCATGTCATCGGCTGGTCAACCATAGGAACACCCTTGAAAAGCTTAAGGCGCTGACCAAGCTTTACATATTCATCGGGATAACCGCCTGCACCAATAACTTCACCGTAGCCGAGAACAGATATCATACATTTGATTGCCTGGAAGCTTGTGATATTCCCTTTGGGGTTAAACTGCGTAGAGCTTACACCATTCATAATTCCATAAGCATACATTACACTTACTGCATTATAATACTCGCTTTCAGTATTAAGATCCATAGGCACAATATCAAACTCAAATGCCTGTTCCTCGTTAATAAGCTTTGCAAGGATGCCTGCAAATTCTTCCCTTGTAATATTATCTGAAGGATTCTTTTCTGTATAATCACCAAGACCAAGTGCTTTTAAGAAATATGTATTCTGAACATATTTTTCAGAAACAACTGTTGTAGTGACTGTTTCCTCTGCTGCATTTACCGTCATAACGGTGAATGCAGACAAACAAACGCAAAGCGTAAGTATAAGTGATAAAAACTTTTTCATATTTGCATCCACCTCCTTAATTCCGGTAACTGTAGCTTAAGCTTCCGTAAATAATTTTAGCCGCCTGAGCTCTTGTAAGATTTGCTTTGGGAGCAAAAGCGTTTCCGCCAACGCCGTTTATAATTCCCATATCAACAAGTTTATAAACTGATACTTTTGCGTAGTCAGCTATATTGCTGTCGTCCGCGAAAGCTGATTTAACTGCGTAATCTGCAGGAACATCTGAAGCAATAATTCTCTGAATCATTACTGTCGCATCTTCACGGGTGATGCTGTTTCCTGTACCGAATATATTACCCTGTCCCTTTGTAATGCCTGCATTATATGCAGATGCTACATAGCGGTAATACCAAGCATCGCTGTTAACATCATCAAAATCACACTGCGCAGTTTCATTGTAAAGTTCGAACGCTTCAACAAGCATTTTTATGAACTGTTCACGTGTTACATTTTCATCAGGACGGAAAGTACCGTCTTCAAAACCTGCAACTACGCCAAGTTCTGAAAGAGCAACAACGCTCTGATATGCCCAATGAGAAGTCGTTACATCTGCAAATCCGATTTTTTCTTTTTCGGGCTGTGAATCTGCAGTGATTTCAATATTGGTTACGGGAGCAATTACATCGCCGGAAGAACAACCCCCCCCCCCCCCGCCACCGGCTCCGCCTGCAGGTTCAGAAATTGTATTCTTTCTATTAATATATGCTTTGTTGAAAGCAGTTACTGTTTTGTAATTTGCTTCAACAAAAGGCTTATTGAAGTTCTTTGCACCATAGATTGCACAAAGGCTGTTGTAATCATCAATATCAATACCGAGGTCACTGTAACAGTTGCTGATTACTTCTGTAACTTCTGCAGCGTTTGAACGGTTAAGTTCTGCAAGAGCAGTTGCCTGACGGATGTGTTTCTTAAGTTCTTTAAGAGAAAGCGGTGTGCTTTCATCAACAAGGCTTATAAGAATTGTATATACTGCTTCTTCATTACCCTTATAGTATTTGTGCTCAGGGTCAATTTCAAGAAGTGCCATATTTCTTTCACTTATTCTGCGAACCGCATCGGGAGATGCCGCCTGCTTTATTGCAGAAATAAGAGTAATTGTGTCCATTGTGTCCTGAACTTCTGTGAACTTTGTATATTCGTCATCGAAGTCAACCAATCTTGTATTGATGAAAATCTTGTGAAGAAGTTCACTGTTTTCTTCGTAGTAATCACCAAAATCAAATGTAAGCATATCCTTCTTTTCAAGGAGAAGGTCACCGATTGTGTCTTCTGTTGCTGCATTAAATCTTGGAAGGGTTTCATCATAGAGTTCACTGCTTCTCTCATAGAACACAGTCACTTCATCCTTTGACGAAGATGCCATATATCCGCCACCCTGGAATTTAAGTGTGTAGTAACCGCTGATGTCTTCGTTTTCATCACTTATATCCATATTGAATACACCTGCCGCATTACCGCGTGAATCTGCAGTAACCTCCATAGCGTGAACAAGTACCGCGGGGTCTCCTACATACATTCTCACAGAAATAACCTGACGATATTTTGCGGGAGATTCTACTGTGAAACTGATTTTTGAATCGTCGTAGTTTACCTTTACTTCGGCATTGAATTCAATTTCTTCTGCAAATGCAGGAACTGAAATTGCCATGCAAAGGATAGCTACCACCAATAAAATTGCTTTTAATCTGCGGAGCATCTTACTCTACCTCCTTTTCGGTTTTGCGTACATCCACGCTTCTTATAAGAGCGCCCGATCCTACACCGCTCAGTTTGAAGTCAGATCCGAGGATACCCATGTTATCCGTCATAATGCCTTCAAGTTTAATTTCCTTTGTTTCCCATGTTCCGGAGCTATTTCTTTCAATGAAAGTTTCCATTTCGTGGTTATAGTTGATACCACCGATATTTCTCCAGATGTAATATGTAAGCTTAAGAGGATTGTTGCTGTTATTCTTGAATGTTACGCTGATGGTAACATCTGAACTTTCTTCATACATTACATCTGTCTTGATATCTACATACATATGTCTTTCAAAGGGAACTTCATAGTATGTTCCGTCCTTATCTTCTCTGGGGATAATATAGTTATCTGTTTCCTGATATCCGAAAGTATCACAAGTTTCAGAAAGCTCATAATCGCCACCGGGAAGAGGATTGTTAACAATATCGGATACATCCATCCAACCAAGACAGGGAGTCTTGAGGTCAGGTGTATAAAGACCGAAGAATATATACTGGTTATTCCATGAGAAATTGGGATGTGTATGACCGGGGTCAACACCTGTCTGCGGAGTAATACCGAGATAGTAGTTTTTACCGGAATATGAATCAAGGAGCCAGAGCATTGATGTCTCACCGTTAGAGTATGAAGTATCTGTTACAATCCAGCGGTTTGAGTCAAATCCTTCATAATCGTGGCTTATACCGGGATGACATGTGCTGCTGTCAAAGGGAATGTACTGTCTGTTCTTATTATCCATACCGCAGATTACAAATCCGCAAGTACGTCTGCCCTTACTGTCACGATACATACCCATAGAGAAATTGCTTCCGAGATACGGAGCTGATGATGCAACAAATATATTGTAACCATCGTCACACCATGATTCGTGACCATAAGTTTCATAACTGAACAAAAGAGGCTTTGATGGATCAAGTCTTTTCTGTGTAATACAGTTCCACTTCTCGCCCGTTTCACGGTCAAGCATCCAGATACGCTCTCTCGAAGCAGCATCTGTATCGTGGATGAACATAACATATCTGGGATTAACAGGGTTAATCATAATATGGTCAGGAATCAGCATTGGAGTATCAAACATATGATAATATCTTAAATCCCATTCACCTGTTAAGGTATCGCCAACAGGAATTCTCTTATAGTTATTATTGATAGGTTTCAGAATTGAGTCGTCCCATTCGAGTGTAATATATCTTCCGTCAAAGGTAGTATGCATAAGCGATATATTACCCTTCTGCCATTCGGGGATTTCAATCGCTACTTCTTTTTCGTAAGTTTCGCAGTCCATTCTTATAATCTGCTTCTTCTTATTCATATACAGCAGATCATTTGTTTTTGTTGTAACGTACATATAGTTGTACGGTGTGAAACCATCATCAATGAAAGTAAGATACTTTGTTTCGATGTTATACTCATAAACGCCATTGAACTCGTCACGGAAGTAGAACTTTGTATTAGTCTTGTAGTCAAATGCAGGCTGTGCCATATACGCCTTGATTGCATCTGTACCGAAAATAGTAAGATAATACCAGGTTCTTCCCGTTTCGGGGTCTACAACCTTATTGGGTTCTACCTTTATCGGTTCTTTCTTAAGAAGACTGCGGATGTATAAATCCTGCCAGAGTGTTTCCATATCAAGAGAACCGTCTTCCATCATCTTATAAAGCCTTGCCTTTTCCCCATTAAGAGGTGTTACAAACACCGCCATAGCAAGAGATACGAAGTTATCTCTGTTTGCAGGCTTTTTCATCTGGAAAATCATTGAGTCAGGAAGAATAACACCAAGCTCTTTACCATACTGATAGGTGTCAGTCCTTGTCGTATCTCCGCCGACAAGCTTGATAAACATCTTCACCATTTCTTCCTGTGTTATATACTCATCTGCGCCAAGCTCTGTAGCAGATTTCGGGAACAAAACGCCCATTTTCTGTGCAACTGCTACATAGCTTTGATTTTCAGGCTTTACGTCTGCAAAGCTGGTTTTTGATTTGGGATCAACCTCTTCAGGGAAAAGCGTTTTAACTATCTGTACTGCAGTTTCTTCTCTTGTCATTTTAGCAAAGAGAGAATCCTGTGTGCCGTCCCAGTCATAAAGACCTGCAGATTTAAGGGTACCTGCTTTGGAATCGTTTGCGATACCATAGTCTTCAAGTGTATCTGCACCGTAACGGCTAAGATTTACAACCTCAACGTGTGCAAATGTATTAAACGCACCCTGATAGATACGAAGGTCACAGTCATTAGGAAGCGAATTAGTAAACTTACCGTCACTGATGTACACAATAACACGGTGCCACTTACCATCTTCCTCCTTACCTGTTTCTATAAAACCTTCTTTAAGGATTGAGATACGCTTTGATTCAACACCTTCATCCTGAGGTGAATACTCAAGATGGAAGTAACCCGTACCTGCATAATCCCAATAGTCAATAATAATAGCAAATGCATTGTCCTCGGGAGAAGCAAAATCGGGGTCAAGCTGCATATAAAATACGTTTTCTTTCCATACTTCACGGCCGGTTATGCCTTTGTAAGTACTTTTCTTACTGTAAAGCTCGCCACCATAACGGCCGATATCTTCACTACCAACATAGCGAAGGCCATTAAAATCGTCTGTTTCACCAAAAGTACCGTAAGCACTGTTTTCATGATAACGGGTAATTTCCGTTATTTCTTCCTGAACCACATATACGGCACTTGCATTTATTGAAAGAAGAGTTAACAAGCTGAAAGCAAATGCAAACAGACAGAAAAATTTAAATTTTCTCATAAAGTGTCCTCCTTTTCCGTAATTCATCGGAATATTCCGATTATCAATATGCCTTTACAGTTGTTACATAAAGTGTAGTTTCACCGCTGATACGCATATCGAGATTACGGTTTGTTGCACCCTTCATGCTACCGTCAAATTTTGCATCGTCAACCTTGATAAGAGCAGTCTTCCACTTACCGGAACCTGTCTTCTGAATTACGTCTGAAGAGATACCTGACTTTGAAGCATACTCAACTGTGAATGTGTCTTCAGAATCGTCAAGATATGTGATTTCGATTGATACTTCATTCTTGGAAGAATCAATTGCACTATCCTGAACATCGATTTCGATGTGCTTGCCATTTTCAACCTTAAGAGCCTTGGCTCCGTCAAGTTCAACAAGAGTTGCAAGATTGTCATTCTTGAAGAAGAGCATTTCACGAAGTGTGATAACATCTGTTACCTTGAGTGAAGCAGCAGGCTTTCTGTATTCTGACTGCTTTGCGATAGATGCAGAATATACTCTGAAGTTTTCTGCATTCTGTGTGTATATACGGAAGTTTGCACCGTCATAAGCACCTGCCGCTGTGTATGCTGCAGAATTGATAAAGAACGTGTGTGTCTTCCAACAGCCGGTGTTTGTAAGAGCTGAAGCAACACCGCCGCCACCTTGTGTTTCTATATTGAGAGGTGCTGTGCCTTCATCAAAGTATGTAATTTCTACAACGATTTCCTTTGTTTTAGGTGTGATATAAGAAGTTTCTGCCTTGAAGTGGAATCGTGTAATAACGATTGTACCATCATCTCTTATATGACGAATAGTCTTTCTGCAGAGTCTGCCTTCAACTTCACACACTTCTGTATAAGCGTAGTAACCTTTCTGGAGATGTACGTGTGAAAGTCTGTCTGAATTCTGAACACCTTCGGGATTGTTTACGGGGTCATCTGACTGAAGGATAACTGTGGGGATATTCATTGTTTCAACATCAATTTCAATAGATTCAATCGATTCGTTACCTGCTTTATCAACAGCTGTTACGGAAAGATTGTATATACTTCCGAAATCAAGATTTTCTACTACATATGCTGTTTCTTCTGTTGAAGCAATCTTATTACCGTCACGATATACATTGTAGTAAGAAATTGCCTTACCATCGTCATCTGCTTTTGACCACGAAATACGTGCGCTACCCATTGTAATATCGGAAGCATCAATTTCTCCAGGTTCTGCAGGAGGTGCATTTGTCACGGGAACAGCATTTTCAATGTCATCCCAGAAATAGTATGCAGGCTCGTACTCATCACCAAGACTTGCAAGAACCGTTGAAAGAACATCGCTCTCGTCCTTTGCAAGAGTCGCTGTATCATAGTTGATAGATGCAATTTTACCGCTTACCTTGTTACGGAGAACAAGTACAAATGTAACCTTTGCATTAACGTCAACAACGTCTGTACAAGTGATTTCTACGCTTGCTGTTACAGTTGTTCCGTTGTCAGTAATTTCAGGTACGGAAATTTCAAAGATATCAGCAGGAAGAAGATTATATACGCTCATATCAAAGGTCTTTCTCGCTGTGATACCATCCTTTGAAACAGTAACGGTGATTACCGCGTCCTGAACTTCTTCTGTTCTTGTAACATAAGCATTATATCCGTCAAACTCAATTGCATCGCTGTTTGATGTAAGAGTTACAGTTGCACCTGTTTCAAAAAGAAGTGCATCAATATAGTCAGAGGGTACAAACGAAAAGTCATCAAGAATTTCACCTGCATCGGGACAGTTGAACATATCGATTGTTATACCGTCACGGATAAGAGATGCAGGATTGTATACTGTAAATGTAAATGTCTTCTCTGCAACTTCGCCCTCCTTTGCAATTGAAAGGGTAACTGTTACATCTTCCTTTTCTTCGGAAGGAATTACTGTAAGGTTATTTCCGTCAATTTCAATAAGCGAAGAGTCACTTGAAAGAGATACTGTTGCACCGATACTTTCAAGATAGTCTGTAAGAGAAGAATTGATTTCAAATGTGAAATCTTCGTATACTGCAGAAGCGTCATTACAAGAAAAAGCATCTTCTGAAATCATTGTAAGAATATTTTCAGGCTTTTCAAGGTCAACCTCTGTTGTAACGGCGATATCCTTAAGATAGAATTCCGCAGGATTTACCTGCCATCTTGCAAGACCGATTGTCATATAGTTAAGCTTGAGAGTTTCCATACCTGTGGGAAGTCTCATCGGTTCAAGTTCTCTACCATTCATTACGTTTGTATATGTACCTGCTTCATAGTCGATAATAACATCAATCTTATTATCTCCTACAGTATTAAAACCTGTGTTTGTCTGAGAAAGATTTTGTGTGGGACTTTGAAGGTTGTTCTGAATTGAGGTTGACTTAAACACAAACCAGTCTATAAGCTTTGCATTTTTTGCAAGAAGTGCAAAGTCAATACGCTGTGTGGTAGCAGTATATGTAACGGGTTTAAGAGTCATTGAGAACTTGATTTTTGAATAGTTCGGGCTATTTGCATCAATCTGAATGGGAACATTAAGATTCAATTCAGTACCTGCTTCTGTATTCAATCTCTTATAGTCAACTACATATTCCCCATCTGCAAATTTAATCTGCGAACTTACATTTGTTGATGGATTCTGTGTAAAGGGACCATATTTCCAGCTACCCGGAAGAATTGAAGTATAGGCATTACTTGCAAAGCCAATAATTTCTTTACCCACAGCTTCGGGATAGTAGAAGTTGTCAGAATAAAGAACAAGTGTGTCTGCCTTGAGTACAGTAAATACCATAGCCTTTTCCACACCTGTTTCGCCGTCAGAAACTGTAGCTGTTACAGTAACAGTCTTGTCCTCTTCGAAAGAACGCACAACAGCACCATCATCTGTTATAACTGAAGTGTCGCTTGAACTGAACTCAACTGTAACGCCATCAGGGATATCAAGGTCGCCTGCAAGTGACATATCAAGATTTCTTGTCACCTTGTCCGCAGGCTCGTTTCCTGACGTAAGCATTTCGGGAGCGATTGCAGAAGCAAGTTCGTCAAGAACAGCATAATCAACCGCATTAAGCTGTGCAGCATCCTCACCGTCAGTCTCTTCTTCCTCTAATATTTCTTCAGGAATACATTCTTCCGAAAGCGTCTCTGCCGGTACAAGTTCACCAATTTCATCCGCAAATTCTTCTGCTAATACGGGAGAAACTGTCAAACAGGACAAAATCATCATAACCGACAAAAGTAATGAAAGATATTTCTTCATATAAAAGCACCCCTCTATAATAAATTTAAATTAAATACATTAATGCTCCGCATACCCTGATAATGTTCAAGTATACTATTGTAATTTTACACTAATTTCACAAAAAAAGCAATAAATTGAAGTCTACTTATGGTAGACTTCCGGATATTTTTACAGAAAACTTTTCTCTACTATTTTATCATATATTACCGCCTATTACAATAGACAAAAACTAATCGCATAAGACAATTTATGCAACGGTAACTGACACACTTTTAAAAACCGTATAGTTGCATTTTTTAGCGGTTTTCACATAAAAAACTTGATTTTTCACAAAGCAAAACATGTAACATATTTTGTTTAAATTTGATTTTCGAGGTAGTTTTATGAAAGAAGTTTACAAAAAAAACACTTCAAAAAATAATGTAAGGACACAAAAAGCAAATTTCCTGAAAACAGTTGACGACATCAAGAATTATCAGCTTATTTATGTCCTTTTTTAGTGCCGGGCGTTATGGCTGCATTATTTGTTTTCTTAAACCATTTTGTGCTTTTTAATTAACTGTTTAATTACTTACTGTAAAACGCTTTTCTTGCTTTGCCGAGAAGTTCAATCTGACTGATTACCGATTCTTCCCATTCGGGAATAAACTCTTTCCAAGAACAAGCAAGGAAGCCTGCGATATTATTATCCATCCACTGCTGCTCGGGTGCAGAATAATATTCAAAAGTTGCCCATTCGTTATTCTTTATAAAGATGTTACTTGTTGCAATTACTATATTGTAGCCTTCCTTAACGTATCTTTCACGTTTTCCGATAGTTCTTGAAACTACGGGGTCCTGCTCGATGTATTCAATGGGAACATCCCCGTATTTTTCAACATACTGCGGATAAAAATCACGTTTTTTAAATGTTTCTGCATAATATTTCTTTACAATGTCAAGCTGATCGGAAATCGGTGACCAGTCCTCTTTTTTGTATGTATAGTACATTTCAGTAAAAATAGTAACGTCCTTATCAAACTTTTCATACGCATCTTCCCAATGAAGAAAAATTGTGTTCCACATACAAGGCTTTGCACCAACCTCTCTTACACAGTTGATGAGGTAGTTATAGTCGTGATAAAGCATTTCCTTTGTACGGAAGTGATTTTCGGGAGTTCTTATATCGGGCGACTCCTCATCAAGACCGAGGTGAATATACTCGGGATGCTCAAAAAGTTCATAGGCTTCCTCAATCAAATCCTTACAAACTTTGTAGTATGTAGGTGTAGATATAAGGTCTTCACCGTATTCTTTAAGCCAGCTGTCGTGTGCCGCAGAAAAATTAAATTTGGGAATTACTTTAATACCGAGAGAAATAATTCTCTTTATTTCTTCGTGGAATTCTTCATAAGACCACGCACCGGGGACTGCAAGCTCAGGATGTGATTTATAAACGATACCCTCGCAAAGGTCGATAATGATTGTGTCAACGCCTACTTCTACGCACTTATCAATTGCTCTGTTCCAGATTCTTTTATCAAGACGGAATCTGTCTATACCTAGACTTTCATAGGATGTTGCGCCCCAAAGTTCACCAAAGTGAAATAATACTCCCCACATTTTTTCCATAACAATATGCCTCTCTTTCGAAATTAGTATCTGTGAATATTTTAACAACAACAAATGCTTATTGTCAACAGTTATAATCAATTATTAAATCTACTTTTATTCGAATTACATTAAAACTATTGTAATTATCGGTGGAATTATGCTAAAATAAAATCAAATATGAGTTTGGGAGTTATATTATGAAAGCTGTAGGTAT
>JAZRTB010000071.1:0-6491 GCA_045651805.1 Clostridia bacterium | reverse complement strand
TTTTACGCTTTACGCTGGGTTTTTCATAATGTTCTCTTTTTCTAACCTCGGACAATACGCCTGCTTTAGCACAAGAACGCTTAAATCTCCTCAGGGCGCTATCTAAAGATTCATTATCTTTAACTCTGATCTCTGACATTTTATACCCTCCCCTCGCAGAACAGACTTACCAAGTTCTGCATAAAGTAACAAACTAATTATAACATAATTAATGAAACTGTCAAGAATTTTTTTAGAAAATTTAAATTTTTTATTGCAATCTTACAGAGTGTGCTGCATAAACGTAAAATCAGTTTTCGCAGTTGCTTTGCTTGTAGTCAAGGGGAGACATTCCCATAATTTTATTGAAGTTGCGATTAAAGGTAGAGAAATCGTTATATCCGCATAACCCGTAAATGGAAGTGATTTTATAACCTTTTTTAATATATTCCGTTGCTTTTGCGATTCTGCAGCGGTTAAGATATGTGTTGAACGAGCACCCCGTAGTTTCGGAAAATATTTTGCAGAAATTCGTTTTTGACATTGCCGAAAGCCGAACAATGCCCTTAAGATTTATGTCCTGTGAATAGTGATTTTCGATATAGTCAATACAGTGCAGTATGAATTGCCTGCCGCTTGCTTTGTCAATGGTTGACGACTTTTCAGAATGATAATATCTTGCAAAAACGGAAATAAGGATAAGAATATAGGCTTTTATTATTTCGCCCGAGCCAAGTTTTTTATTGTCAAACTCCTTATACATCTGTTCAATTATTTTATCAACGGTCAGAATATCTTCCGTTGATAAAGTAATTTTCGGGACGTGGTTTTTGTTTTTTGTCAGACTTTTCAAGAAATCCGAGGAAAGGGAAGTCGGGGCGAGAGAGTTTATTGTGTCAGGCATAAATGACAGTGCGTAAAAAACCGTTCCGTCATCTTCTGCAATTTTGTGCATTGCATCAGGTGGTATGATGAACATATCACCTTTTGTAAGTCGGGCATAATCATTTTCAATATAGTGAATAAGTGCCCCCTTTTCAATGTAGTATATCTGAAAGTATTCGTGGGTATGCAGCTTTTTCGCTTCCACAGAATTATGTACCTTATGTATATGTATGCCGTCCGATGCGTTTTTGTAATATTCCAGAACAAAATGCTTGTAATCCAAAGCTATCACCCCAAATCACAGTTTAACACAATAATGAACAAAATGCAATATAAATTGAATGTTATGCAATAAAAATGTGATTGCAGATGTTATTATATAAATAGGAATATTTTAATATGCATATCCGGGAAAGGATGACAGATAAATGAAAATTGTTGCATTAAACGGACTTTTGGGCTATGGTTATAGCGAAGATGCTCTTAATATAGCTTTTTCCGAAAAGGTTGATTATCTCGGCGTAGATGCAGGGTCAACAGACCCGGGGCCGTATTACCTCGGAAGCGGAAAGTCCTTTACGGACCGTGGTGCGGTAAAGAGGGACTTGTCTCTGGCACTTCCCAAGGCTCTTGAACATAAAGCGCCTTTTATCATAGGAACAGCGGGAGGTGCGGGAAGCACACTTCACGTGGAGTGGCTTAAGGGGATTTTGCTGGAGATTGCAAAAGAAAAGAATCTGCATTTTAAGCTTGGCGTTGTTCTGAGTGACGTATCAACGGAATATGTACTTGAAAAATACGATGGCGGAAAGCTTATTGATATGAGCAGTGAATTTCCTGCCGATAAAAACATAATAAAGGAAAGCACACGTATCGTCAGCCAGATTGGTATTGCACCGATTATTGAACTTTTGAAGCAGAATGCTGACGTGATTATCTGCGGACGTGCCTGCGATACGGCAATTTATGCGGCGCCTTGTATTTATGAAGGGTACAAAGAAGGTCTTGCTTTCCATATGGCGAAAATTATGGAGTGCGGTGCTATGTGCTCGGAACCGGTTGCAGCGGCAGATGTTATGCAGGCGTATATGAACGATGATTATTTTGAATTAAGACCTGCAAATCCCATCCGTAAATGTACCGTTGACAGAGTGGCGGCACATACTCTTTATGAACAGTCAAACCCCTACCTGATTTTTGAACCTGACGGTGTTTGTGATCTTACGAACTCCAAGTTCGCGCAGATTGACGAAAGAACTGTCCGTGTCACGGGGTCGGAATTCAGGGAGGCAGAGGAAAAGACACTTAAACTTGAAGGCGTAAGATGTGCAGGCTACAGAACAATTTCTCCTGCGACAATTTACGATCCTGCAACTATTGAAAATATTGATTTTATCACTAAAACAGTTACGGGTTTCATAAAAGAAAACACGAAATCTACTATGACAGACGACAGTTATAAGATTTTCTTCAAGACAAGTGGCGGAAAAGAAAGTTCCATGGGAGTAATTATTGACGTAGTAGGAAAAACCCAGGAAATTGCAGACACAGTATGCGCCCTTGCAAGAAGCAGAATGCTTCACTGTGATTATGCAGGCAGAAAATCAACTGCAGGAAATCTTGCGTTTCCCTTTTCGCCGTCGGACATTCACGTTGGTGAAGTTTACGAATTCTCCGTATTCCATCTTGCAAAGGTAGATTCTCTTATGGAAACGGCAGAAATCCTTGTTGAGGAGGTTTAATTATGAAAAAGCTGATTGATTATACCAAAATTTTAAGAAGCAAAAACGCAGGACCTCTTTTTATCACCTTTGACCTTATTTTCAACACAAAAGAAGATATGGAATATGTTGAAAAAAGACTTAAGAAATCTGATATATCAAAGGCTTATGATGTTCAGGAAGAAAAAATTGACATCATATCCTACGGCGTTGTAAATTCCATAAAAATAACTTTCCCCAGAAAAAATATTAGCGGAAGTCTGGCGGACAATGACATTTACGGTTGTCAGCAACATATGCCACTTGCGGATATTGAAATATAAAGGAGGATGACAACTGTGATAAAAATTGAAACTTACGAGCAGGCACTTTTTGAGACCATTAAACGTGGTGCAACAGAAATCTCGCCTGACGTTAAAGATGCGTTTATAAAAGCTATAGAAAGAGAAGAAAACCCTGATGCGCAAAAGGGATTAAAAGCGACTCTTGAAAGTATGGAAATGTCAAAGGTAAGGGAGAATCCCTTGTGTGTTGACACAGGCTGGCCGATTTTCTATTTTAAAGTAGGAAACAAGTGTGAACTTGAGGGTGGATTTGTCGAACTTGAAAATGCCGCACGAAGAGCAGTTGCAAAAGCGACGGAGCTCGGTTATTTAAGAGCAACAATGAAGCACCCCCTTACAGGTTTTGACCCGGGCAACAATATCGGTATGAACATTCCCGATTTTACATATCAGTTTGTTGACGGTGACTCCATAGAAATGTCCTATGCCGCAAAAGGTGGCGGAAGTGAGTGCTTTGGCGGAACAAGACACAGAATCGTTGCATTCGCAGACGGAATAAAAGGTATTGAGAAATTCGTAATTGACAGCTTTGTGGCATCTGCAAGAGCAGGTGCGGTTTGTCCTCCGTCGGTGCTTGGTATCGGTATTGGCGGCACTGCAAATGTTGCGGCTAATCTTGCGAAAGAGGCGGCTTGCTTAAGAACGGTCGGCTCAAAGCATCCCGATCCCATGTTTGCAAAAATTGAAGAGGATTTGTACGAGGCTATAAATAGCCTCGGAATAGGAATTCTTGGCGCAGGCGGAAGCACATCCGTTCTTGCGGTAAATGTTGAGTATGCATATACCCATATTGCGGGAATTGCCTGCGCAACAAGTACCAACTGTATGGTAGCACGCCGTGCATCCACAAGAATTGAAGCCGATAACACAGTAACAAAAATGATAAGTCCCAACTGGTTTGGCGACAGATAAAGGAGGAAGATGTATGAATTACGTAAACACTAGCGAAGAACAGTTGAAGCAGATGGTTGTTGCACAAACTATGAAAGAGGACTTTGCGGAGTTCTGGGCAGAGCAGGTTAAAATGATGCGAGAAGTTCCGCTTAAGGTTGAAAGAAAGAAAATCAGTACTCCTTATGACAAAACCTTTACCTCATACGAAGTTCTGTTCAATACCCACGATGATACAGTTGTAAAGGCGTATTTTTCGCATCCCGTTAACATGAAGGATGAAAAAATGCCCTGTGTTTCATATTATCACGGCGGCAACGGACGAAAAGACATACATACCGATATTCTTTCATCGGGCGTGTGTTGTTTTGCTATAGATGTGCGTTCCCAGGGCGGAACAACTCCCGATATGGCAGTATACAGAATGGGCGATTTCAGGGGAGGCCTTATGACAAGAGACATCCTCTATAAAGAAACTTTTTATATGAGAAATATATACCTTGATGCTGTAAGAGCTATAGATGTAATCGCAACCTTCCCCGAAGTGGACGAAAACAAGATTGTGACTTACGGTGCAAGTCAGGGCGGTGCACTTTCCGTAGTAGCATCTGCATTAAGCGGAAAGGTTAAGAAAAGCTATTCGGCAGTTTCAAGCTACAGTTGTCTTCAGCAGAGAGTGGAAATCGGCAGCGGTATTTTCGCGTCTCTCAATCAGCTTCTGACAACTTATCCCGAAAATACAGATGCCGTATTTGATACTCTTACTTATTTTGATATGAATAATATGGTATCTCTTCTGAAAGCACCGGCATCATTTATGGTAGGGCTCAAAGACCCTATCTGTCTGCCTCATTTTGTATATTCCATATATGCACACACTCCCTCCGAAAAAGAGGTAATGCTTGTGCCGTTTACTCCCCACGATATTGCAGACCGGTACCGTGACTTTGTGTATAACGAATTCGCACAGTTATAAGGAGGGTGAACAGATTATGGCAGAGTATCATTTGACAGCTCCTCTTTCCGATGAGGATGTATGCAAATTAAAAATCGGAGATACTGTTTATATCAGCGGTGAGTGTTTCACCTGCCGAAGCAGACTTCAGAAATATATTTTCGACGAAAACAATGTTTTGCCCTTTGACACAACAGACAGAAATGTTTTGATACATAACGGTCCTATTGTTGTCAAGGAAAACGGAAAATGGCGTCTTGTTTCCTTTATGCCCACATCAAGTATCCGTTTTGAAAAGTGGGGCGCAAAAAGCGTTGACGAATGGAAACTTAAAATGATTGTCGGAAAAACAACCATGGGGGAGAAAACTGCGGAAATGATGAAAGAAAAGAAATGCGTTCACGTTTCTCCCAGAAGCGTAAGTCCCAATCTGTGGATAGATTCAATCGAAATTCAGGACGTTTACCTTTATGATGAGCTTGGAAGAATTGAAGCCGCGTGGTTCTTTAAGATGAATGAATTAGGCCCCTTTATCGTTGATATCGACACCGAGGGCAATAATTATTTTGACCTTTTGGACAAAGATATTGCTGATAAAAAAGATAAAGCGCTTAAAAAGCTCGGAATAGATGAAGAATTTGAGTTTACAAAGTTGTATTGATGAAAATTTCGAAAAATCTTTGTTTTGTATTTGCTATGTGGAACTCTTTGTGGTAAAATAGTTCCTGCAAGGAGGAATCCGTATGATAACTTATGATGAAATAAAGAAGAACGAAGATATAAAAAATTACATTACTCACGCTGATAAAAGCCTTGAGGCACTTGGCTTTACAGAACATAGCTTTGCACATGTGGGAAAGGTTGCGCATACTGCGGAATATATTCTTTCCACCCTCGGTTATGATGAGCACGAGGTTGAGCTTGCAAAAATTGCATCGCATCTTCACGACATAGGTAATCTCGTAAACCGTCAGGAGCATAGTCAGAGTGGTGCGGTAATGGCTTTTCGTATACTTGATAAACTCGATATGCCTTCGGACGATGTTGCAACGGTGGTTACAGCTATCGGGAATCATGACGAGGGAACGGGTGTTGCTGTGAATGCTGTTGCGGCAGCGCTCATCCTCGGCGATAAAACCGATGTAAGAAGAAGCCGTGTAAGAAATCGTGATATATCTACATTTGATATTCACGACAGGGTGAACTATTCCGTAAAAGAATCTTCCGTTATTATTAATGAAGAAAAAGATGTTGTTACGCTTAAACTTGAAATTGACACAGAATATGGTTCGATTATGGATTATTTTGAAATCTTTTTGGGCAGAATGATCATGTGCCGTAATGCTGCAGAGAAGCTAGGGCTTCGTTTTAAACTTGAAATAAACGGACAACAGTTGCTCTAATATATAGGAAGAAAAACAGAATTTAACAAAAAAATTCAAAAAACCTGAAAAAACTTAAAAAACCCCCTTGACACGTGGGAGGAAGTGTGGTAATATATCAAACGTTGTCGCGTTTGAAGCGCTTCGAAAAAATTTTGAAAAAAGTTTTAAAAAAGTGTTGACAAACAGTTTGGCGTGTTGTATAATAAACAAGCTCGCTAAAAAAACGGGCAACAAATTGAACCTTGAAAATTAAATAGCGTAAGGGCTCAAAATGAATTTTCTTTTTGAGATTAACTTTAGGCGAATACAAGCCAGACAGTACAGTAAACAA
>JAZRTB010000070.1:0-8255 GCA_045651805.1 Clostridia bacterium | reverse complement strand
ACTTTGAGCAATTTCTACCAAATCTAAATAAAAAATGCAACGCCGTAGCAATTAAAAACGGTTTTGCCTTTTTGGCAAAAACGACGATTGCCCAAAAACAAGTGCCTAAAATTACAGGAGTGGATTTTTCCACTCCTGTTTTTTAATAAATGTGACTAGTCACACTTCAACTCCCCGTACCATTCATTCTTTGAGGGGTACTTTATTGTCCTTTTGTCGCAAAATGACCAAAACGTGGGGAGTTGCGATTCTCCCCACTCCCCTCACCGCCCTCGCAGGGGCGTAGAAAAGGATGGGCGCTATGTCATTTATACAAAGCAAGTTTTGTTGTTTCCTATTTTAAGCTTTTATATCGTCGGACTTATTCGGCACTTTTGCCTCAGACAGCGTCCTAAAAACCGTTTGCCCGCAACGGAAATTGATGCAAACGGTTTTTCCGCTAACAAGCATAAAATATAAAACAACCATAGATTAACGCTGTAGTTAGTTTACGTGAATTAAAGCATCCACAAACAATAGGATTAAGAAGAACACATTGACAGTTCTCGTAAAACTGCTTGTTTCAATTTCCTTTGCTGACAAGCAGTTTTAGTCTGCCCTCGGCAATAAGTTTGCCAATGCAGACGGCGGAATAAATTCAATGTGTTTTTCTTAATAAAGACCACAATTTTAAAAAGATGCACGCCCATAAATAACTACGCTCCTGCGAGGCCGTTTGAAGTGGTTCGGGGGAGATTCGGAATCCCCCGACGCTTTTCGCCATTTTGGCGTTCAAAATGGCATCTTCTTTGTTCTTGAACAAAAAGCTTAATTTTTTTAATACAATTTATAAGTAGTATTTCCTTATAAGTATAAAAATTCCCGCCCTTTGGGGACAGTCCCCAAAGTGTGGAATTTTTATACATTGACAAATTTTAGAGAGTATGTTATACTCATACTGCGATACGAATTGAATATACCTGTTTACGGGAATGTGTTTTTATTTTTGGTAAAAACGCATGCTCTTTTTTGCATTCTCGTAATGTGGTATTGATTCGTGTCGCAACTAATCAGGGGTGTGCGTTTTTCGGTGCATCATCTTTGGTGCACCTTTTTTAATTTGCACATTTCTGTAACTGTCGCCAAACAGCATAAAAGGAGGTGTAAAGAAACTGAGTTTCTTTACACCTCCTTTATTATGGGGATCGGAAAAAATGTTTCAGAACGGACTTTTTTTACATTCTCTTTTAAAATCAGAAAGACCTTGCAAGTCCTAACATAGCATTGCCGTCGGGACGTACTTTGCAGGTGTCATTTTGCAACGGAATCTCTTTTTCAAATTCGGGAAAAGCATCTAATGAGGGTGTAAAAATATACACTTCCCCTTTTTTTGTATCAAGGGTGATAGTACCTTCAAACTTCTCACCATTGCACCACGCCTCGGCCCAGGGGTTTTCAAGGGTTAATGTGTTACCGAAAAGTGACCTTATCGCAACGAAGGATGCAACTCCGTCCACAAGTTCGCACATTACCTCAAATCCGCCTACTGCGTGAAGCTTGAATTTTGCACTTTTCTTGCCGTAAGCAGGAGCAATTCGGATTATGCCTTCATGACTCTGCATAAGGCGTTCATTCATAGTTGCGGAAAAAACTCCAAGCGGTTCAAGACCCATATGTCTGAACGTAAAACTCTCGCCACGGAATTTTTCCCCCGTTTTGCTGTCAAGGTCAATAATATCCTTCCTTCTGAACGGAAGATTCTCACTTGGAACATATCCGCCGTCATAATGGGAAAAGCCGTTGTTGAAACGCTGCCAGTAAGACGGATAATCGTAAATAAATCTATCCACCGCATCCGTAAGACCAAGTCTTGCAAGAGCAATAGGCATAGGGTCCCATCCCATTTCTTGCCCGTTTCGGGAATAGAGAGCCGTAGAAACAAGGGCATCATAAAGCTCGGTGCCACGGTCACCAATACCCACAAGACCCATCGGGTAAATGGGTGCAATGCTTGCCTGAAAATGTGCAAAAGTTATCTGCTCGACACCGTTTTCAGTATATTGGGGAATCGATACACCTCTATTTGCTGTGCGGAACACATCATTTCCTATACAAGGAGTTTTCTTTTCGTAATCAGGTACAAACTGCGGAATGTACTCGCCCATATGCTCTTTGTAATAGCGGGTACGATTTTCGTTGGAAAAGCGTGTTCCCGAATCCTGGCGGACACGTCCGACAGCAACAACCTTGCCCGTTTTGACGTGTTCACCCTTGAACATACCTCTTTTTATAACACCATTTTCTATAATTTCACTATCGCATTCAACAAGCACCAATGGGGCGATATTTTCTAGCATATCACGGAATACTGCCTCGTCAGGAGTACTCTCGCCCGCCTCGCACAAGGCGTCAAGAGTTGCAGAAAGCAGAACTCTTGCCATTGTAAGGTCGGTTACCGGGTCGTCAAAAACGTCTTCGCCCTCGTATGCCGTTCCCTTTATCGAGTGATATTTTCCGTCCTCCGCCTTTTCAAAAACGGATACGAAAAAGCGTGAAGCGGCAAGCATATACGGAAGTGCTTTTTCCTTTAAAAATTCCTTGTCGCAGGTATATTTATACTGACGCCAGAAGTCAAGTGCAACCTCACCCACAGGGGTGTGATTGTTATTTTCCGCCACGGAGTTGTAACCACGACGTTCACAAACGTCGGAAACAAAGATTCCGTTCTCGACACCGAAAACATCCTTTGCAGTCTGGGCAGCGTGCTCCATTCCGTTCCATCTGTAATTGAGGTAGGACTCGCAAAGATTGTGATGCCCTGCAGCGTTAAGTCCCCAATATGCTTGTTGCTGATTCCAATGGAAATAGAAATTCCACGGCTGTACATCAGCCCTCCAGTTCCAAAGGGAATTTATGAATCTGCCGGGATAACGACCACGTTGTCCTGCATTTGCATAGTACATTGCAAGGTGCCAGTAGTTGTCAAGATAGTCATCGTCCGTTTCAACAAATGACTTTTCCCAGAACGCCTTCCATGACGCCTCATTTTCAGCAAGAAGCTTATCGATTCCCGTATCAACAGCTTTTTTCAGAGTGTTTTCAAGGAGCTCTCTTCCGTTTTCGTCAAAGGGACTTGTTACAGACAGATACAACGTAAATTTATTACTGTTGCCACGGAAAACGCAGGCGTGGGAATTTGATCGTGTTGGAACGAGATTATCACACACCGCACCGCAATAAAACGTGCCCGTTGTGAGGTTGTGGGATATATACGCTTTGTTATTTTCCACAAATGCGCTCGTTCCGCCAAGTCCTATATTGGGGTCACGCTTCATCATATAGTACCAATGAGCAAATGTGCGAGAGCCGTAACGCTCAACCGTCACTTCCACCTCATCTTCTTCTGCAAAATCACAAACAAAGTCGGCACATAAAAGGTCACTTTTCTCGGAAATAAATATCTTCGCCTCAAGATTACCAAAAGGAGTAGCAAGACGAATTTCCGCACAACCATTCTTAAGAGAAAGGCGTGCCTTGAAATCATTCAGATAGAATGTATCGAAAATCGGCTTTTTAAAGTCTATTATAATTCGGCAGGCGTGACGGAGGGTTGTATTAAGCTCCTCCTCTTCCTCTTTCCAGTTGTGGAAATCCCCGAATTCGGCATCGTCCCACAAGTCGCTTTTATTAACCGCCATAAAGATACGTCTGTCGTCGCACCAAATGAGTGCACCCACTTCTCCGTTACCGATGGGCAGTCCATACTGCATCGGGTCTGTGGGAGGGGCATCAAAGACAAGATCATGACGGGATATACGTTGGGGCCACGATATGTCAAATTCTTTTCTTTGAATATTAAATGCAGTTTTCATTTGTTTCTCCTTCTCGGTGTATAATCATCATTTTTTATTTTAAAATAACTTGTGCTACCTTATCTTTTCCGATTTTGTAGAGCAATATATTGTCATACACAAACACATTGCTTGCTACATCAGATGACGAAAAGGTCGCGTATTCGTGTTCTCCGCTATTTCCCGCTACAAAGAATCTTACTTCATCTTCGGGGGATTCTCCTGCCGTTCTTACGCAGATAAGATTATCAAATTTTGACACATAAGTTCCCGTTTTTGTTTCAAATACTACAGTATTCTCCGTCGGCATCGTTTTGTCCGCCCATAAGGTCTTGACCACAGTTCTGTTTCCTTCTCTGTTTTTCATAACGGCACGTGTATGGTAACCGCCAACTGCAGCTACAAGATAAAGGTCTTCATCGCCTTTTTCTTCAAGTGCACGACTTTCACCCGTCGTTTCATCGTATAGCATAACTGTGCCGTTATTATCGTAAATAATTACGTTCCCTTTATAGTCACCGGTGGGTTTTTGGCACACATCAAATCCGCACACACCGTCAAGGAGTTTTTTCTGTTCACCGGTTTTTGTATCTATAACGTAAAGTGCACTGTCCTCTGAATTTTCCTCATTAAAAGCGGTGTAATAAATTTTATCATCAAATATTTTCACACATTCGGGAGATGTGTTACTATATACAACCCCGTTTCTTCTTTTCCCTACATGGGTCCATCCGGGAAGTGGCTCCACTTCATAAACCTTTCCGTCTTTTTCGTAGGAAAACTCGGTCTTTCCGTTAATACCGTGATGCTCGCCCATAACCTTTATTTCGTCGTTTGCAATTCTGATTTCATAATATCCGTGTTTTCCGTATCCGTAACCGTCATCGGGAATTTTTTCTGTCACAGAGCCGTCTTTTTCTATTTTGAAAAATCGGCTTGTGCTTGTTGTAGGAACAGACCCTGCGGTATATGAAAAGTAAATATCTCCGCAGGAATTACTGAACGATGCACCATTTGTCAAATTTGTATCGGGCATTTCATAAATCACTTCGGGATTGCTTGTATCGGATGTCAAAGCACGATATACTACCTTTTTACCGTCCTTTTCACCGCTGTAGTAATAATATTCTCCGTCAGTTGCAACGTCGCCCTCTATACCGGGAAGCTCAACGTTTTTTGTACGGTAATTCTTCGCCTTGATAACAAGTCCGTTTTCTGCATCAAAGCTGTATTCCCAGCCGAATTCATCTACGGCAAAACGCCAAGTGAGTGGAAAATATGTAACATCGCGGAATGTAAGAAGCGGATATTCTTCCTTTGAATTATCTATCGTCTTTCCGTTTACTACGATATTAAAATCGCATACAGATGCCTTATTATTTTTATTGTTCTTCCACTCCCATTTATAGTCACGATATGCACAATTTATGGGGGTCTGCTCTATTGAAAGAGTTCTTGTTTCGCCATTCCAGTCAGTTTTAAGCCCGAGGTAACGGCAATCAAAGTATGTCATAGGAACATAAGTTATGTCCTTATAAACAATAAGCGGAAACTGTCTTTGTTCACTTTCAACTGCCTCTTCGCCGAAAGTTACGTCAAATGCAGGAAGTGTAACCGCTTCTTCCGCAAACACAACAGCTGATGAAAAAACCATCAAAACAAAAACCAATGTCAATAAAAATTTTTTCATAATACCACTCCTTAAGCAGCGTGACGCTGCACCCTTGTCGCGCACGTATAAAGCACGAACATAGTTTCACGCGTATATATTTACGCAAATTCCTATACGATTAAAAATAAGTGTGTAACCATATGTGGTTACACACTTATTATATCGCATATTATGCAATTTGTAAATATTACTTCAGGAAAATCTCAATAACAGGCACTACCACATCGGGAATCATTTTAGGAACATTGATTACCACATCATTGTCGCCCTCACCCGATACTGTATCGCCCATATGTACGAACTGTTTGTCCGTAAAGGGAATTTCGCTTGCATCGTGGAGGAACTGAACGTAGTCAACCTTTCCGCCCATTCCTTCAAGTTTGATAAATCCGTTAGGATATTCAAAAAGGTGAATATAAAGGCGTTTTCCGTCTTCACTCTGGGTAATACGTGTACCGCGTGGCTCTTTAATCTCAGGCTCACGCATGGTGCAACCGTAGATTGAACGGGCGTTGTACTTCATCCACTCTGCAAAGACATTAAGTGCATTATCGGCACGCTTGTCAAAGTTACCTCTTGCAGTAGGACCGACATTCATAATAAGGTTACCGCCACAGCTTACGTTATTTATAAGAAGCTCAATAAGCATCTTGGGTGATTTCCAGCTCATTTCGTCACGGTGATAACCCCATTTTCCCGAGAATGTCTGACAGCTTTCCCACACTACAAGCTCGCCCGTTTCGGGATGCTTAACCCAGTCTGTGGGGGTGTATTGTTCAGGTGTCCAGAGGTCCTGATCGATACCTGTACGGTTATTTATAATAATATCGGGATTAATGCTTCTGATTAAAGCGATAAGCTTTTCGCTTTCCCAGTCGTCCTTACTCTTACCCTCCATCCACTCGTGCGCCCATGAATGGTAACGGAGAGGGGTGCGGGCAGACACGGGCATAAGGTCGATAGGTCTTTCGGGATATGTATAGTCAAACCAGATAATATCAATCTTGCCGTAGTTTGTCAGAAGCCCACGCACCTGATTGCGCATATATTCGGCATAGGCTTTAATATCCCTTGTTTTGTTCATTTCGGGACCGTTGTCGTGGCGACGGGGATGTGTCCAGTCAACGGGGAACAGAGGGTGATGCCAGTCAATAAGTGAGTAGTACACACCGACCTTTAAGCCTTCCGCCCTAAAAGCATCGGCATATTCCTTGAAAAGGTCCCTGCCGAAAGGTGTGTTTGTAATTTTATAATCTGTGTAGTCGGAGTCCCACATACAGAAGCCTTCGTGATGCTTTGCAGTAAGGACAACATACTTCATACCTGCTTTTTTAGCCTGTCTTGCCCATTCCTTCGCATCAAAAAGGTCGGGGTTAAAGTACTGCATATATTTGTCGTACTTATCCTCTGCAATAAGCTCCTGGGTCTTTACCCATTCGCCTCTTGCCGGCATTGCATAAAGACCATAATGAATAAACATACCAAAACGGTCGTGGGTAAACCACGCTGTATCACCGTCTGTTTTTCTTGTAACATAACTTGACATAAACATCTCTCCTTCTTCAAAATTTCTCATTTTGGGGACTGTCCCCAAATTGGGGAATTTTTATTTTAAATAGATTTCGATAACAGGTACTACCACGTTGGGAATCATCTTGGGAACGTTGATTACAACATCGTTGTCCTTTTCGCCCGACACGGTGTCGCCCATATGTACGAACTGCTTGTCCGTAAAGGGAATTTCGCTTCCGTCGTGAAGGAACTGAACATAGTCAACCTTTCCGCCCATTCCCTCGAGCTTAATAAATCCGTTGGGGTATTCAATAAGGTGGATGTAAAGGCGTTTTCCGTCGTTACTCTGTGTGATACGTGTTCCGCGGGGCTCTTTTATTCCGGGCTCACGCATTGTGCAACCGTAGATTGAGCGTGAGTTGTACTTCATCCACTCTTCAAAAACGCCAAGTGCATTTTCCGCACGCTTATCAAAGTTACCCCTTGCAGTAGGACCTACATTCATAATGAGGTTACCGCCACAGCTTACGTTATTTATAAGAAGTTCGATAAGCATTTTGGGCGATTTCCAGCTCATTTCGTCACGGTTATAACCCCAGCTACCCGAAAATGTCTGACAGCTTTCCCATACAACAAGCTCACCTGTTTCGGGATGCTTAACCCACTCTGTGGGAGTGTACTGCTCGGGGGTCCAAAGGTCCTGGTCGATTCCCGTACGGTTGTTTATAATGATGTCGGGATTAATACTTCTGATTAATGCGATAAGCTTTTCGCTTTCCCAGTCGTCCTTACTCTTACCCTCCATCCATTCGTGTGCCCAGGAATGATAACGAAGGGGCGTACGTGCAGACACGGGCATAAGGTCGATAGGTCTTTCGGGGTATGTATAGTCAAACCAGATAATATCAATCTTGCCATAGTTTGTCAGAAGCTCGCGCACCTGATTTCGCATATATTCCGCATAGGCTTTAATATCCCTTGTTTTGTTCATTTCGGGGCCGTTGTCGTGGCGACGGGGATGTGTCCAGTCAACGGGGAACAGAGGGTGATGCCAGTCAATAAGTGAGTAGTACACACCGACTTTTAAGCCTTCCGCCCTGAAAGCATCGGCATATTCCTTGAAAAGGTCCCTGCCGAAAGACGTGTTTGTAATTTTATAATCTGTGTAGTCGGAGTCCCACATACAGAAGCCTTCGTGATGCTTTGCAGTAAGGACAACATACTTCATACCTGCTTTTTTA
>JAZRTB010000069.1:0-29069 GCA_045651805.1 Clostridia bacterium | reverse complement strand
ATCGTTTATTCTTATATGAAGTATACCAACGAAGCATCAGCCAAAACTGCTATGTCATATGGTTGCAAACAAGTAGATGAGTTTTCTGATGAGATAAATGAAAATACAAAGGTATTTGCGATTTCAAAAGACGAGTGGATTAACCGATAAATTCCAATTTGTTTATGTGTTTTTTAGGCATAACTCTATATGAACTATTGCTAAAAAAGACTGTCGAATTCCGGCGATAATATAGAGATGAAAATGACGAGGTAATTTAAATGAATGAAGAATGCTTAATTTGTAAAGCGCCGCTTGAATATCTTGCTGGCGACGAAATAATGGAATGTGTACTTTGTCACAAAAAACAACGAAGCAAAACAAAATGCATAAATGGACATTTTGTTTGTGATGAATGTCATACAAACGGAATTAATGAAGTTATTTCAATATGTTTGCATGGTAAATCTAAGAATCCTATTGAAATTATGGAAAAAATGATGGGTATGCCATCATGCCATATGCATGGTCCCGAACATCATACTATGGTTGGCTCTGCTCTTTTGACTGCTTATAAAAATGCAGGTGGCGATATAGATTTAAAAGATGCACTTTATGAAATGCAGACAAGAGGAAAACAAGTTCCCGGAGGGGCTTGTGGTTTTTGGGGAGCCTGCGGAGCAGGTATTAGTACAGGAATGTATATTTCCATTGCATTAAAATCCACGCCACTTTCCAAAGAGGCATGGGGACTTTCTAATCAAATGACAGGACGGGCATTAGAGACAATAGGAAAAAATGGTGGTCCTCGTTGTTGCAAAAGAGATTCATATCTGGCAATAATAGAAGCTGTAAAATTTACAAGTGAAAAATTGGGAATAAAAATGGAACTGGGACAAGTTTTTTGTTCTCGCTCACATATGAACAATCAATGCAGGCAAGAAGAATGTATGTTTTACAAAAATGAAAAGAAAAAGATAGCATTTATTTGCGTGCATAACTCTTGCCGTAGTCAGATTGCTGAGGCGCTTGGAAAGCACTTGGCAGCAGATGTTTTTGAATCATATTCTGCAGGAACAGAAACAAAGGCAAAAATCAATCAAGACGCAGTCAGAATTATGAAAGAACTGTATGGAATAGATATGGAGAAAACACAATATTCAAAAACCATTGCAGATATTCCAAAACCTGATATGGCAATTTCTATGGGGTGCAATGTTGGATGTCCATTTATCGGTAGAGATTTTGATGATAACTGGGAGTTAGATGACCCCACAGGGAAAACAGATGAAGAATTTAAAATCATAATCAAAAAAATTGAAGAAAAGATTCTGGAGTTAAAACAGTCTTTGGTTTGATATGAAGAACCACAAAAACTTGGCATACGTATTATACACCCATTATAAAAAAGGAGAATTTACATGCTTGGAAATATCATAATTTTAGGGGACAGTTACTCAACTTTTGAAGGATATATTCCCAAAGGGCATCAGCCTTATTACGCCCCGACAGGTCCTGATTATATCATTAATCATCCCGAATTAAAACTTGGTGATAATGATGTATGTGATGTTAAAGATACCTGGTGGTACACTTTAGCTAATGAAAACGGAAATCTGCTTTTAAACAGCAGTTGGTCAGGCTCAACTATCTGCAACACCGGCTATGGTGGAGCAGATTACAGTAACAAATCTTTTACAAAACGAATTGAAAATCTTATTGCAGAGGGTTACTTTAAGGAAAACACAGTTGATACCTTTTTCCTTTTTGGCGGTACGAATGATTCCTGTGCAGATGCACCTTTAGGGGAGAAAATAAAATCAGGCTGGATCAAGGATGACTTATATAATGTTTTCCCGGCATTTACATATCTTATTAACCTACTTACAACCAATTTCCCGAATGCAAAGGTTTACTGCATATTAAATACCGAACTGAAAGAGGAAATTGTAGATTTTTATAAGGAAACCTGCAAAGAAAACGACGTGGATGTTATCGAGCTTCAGAATATTGAAAAAATCTGGGGGCATCCTACTGTAAAAGGAATGAAAGCGATAAAGGAGCAGATTCTGGAATTTATACAAAGAGGAGAAAAATAATATGGGTAAATTTGACGGAATACTTATTTGTACAGACCTTGACGGAACTTTATTGAGAAAAGACAAGTCCGTATCAAATGAAAATAAAGAAGCAATAGAATATTTCAAGAGTGAGGGCGGCCTTTTCACCATTGTGACAGGCAGAATGCCCTACTATGTGGGAAAAATCGCGGAAGAAGTCAAACCGAATGTTCCTTTCGGCTGTGCAAATGGTGGCGGACTGTATGACTATCAAAAAGGGGAGTATATCTGGACAGAACCTATACATGAAAGCGTTATGGAACTTGTACGTTGTATTGACGAAAAATTCCCTACTATGGGAATACAGACATGTACCTTCGAAAAAACATATTTCTATAAAGAAAACAGTGCTATGGAGCATTTCAGAAAAGTGACAAGACTTCCCAATCTCACCTGCCATTATAACGATGTTAAAGAAACTGTGGCGAAAATGCTTTTCTGCAGTGATAACGAAAAGGACCTTCTTGGAGTTATAGATACTCTTGATAAGCATCCTCTTGCAGAAAAATTTGACTTCATCCGTTCCGAAAAGGCATTGTATGAGATTTTACCTAAAGGTATGAGCAAAGGCTCGGTTATAGAGAAGCTTTGCGAGCTTTGCGGTATTGATATAAACAAAACAATAGCACTTGGCGATTACAACAACGATATTTCCATGTTTAGCGCTGCAAAAGCAGGAATTGCCGTTTCAAATGCCTGTCCCGATGCTTTGGCGGCGGCAGATTTTGTAACCGTCAGCAATGAAGAACACGCTATTGCAAAAGTTATAGCTGACCTTGAAGAAGGGAAGTATGTGTGATTTATGAATACTAAGATAAAAACTGTTGAAGAATACGGAAAGATTACTTTCTTTAATAAGAAAAATGAAGAAAGGTATAAGGAGTATGCCTTTTTGAATCCAGATATGAGTGCGGAGGAAATTGTTTGGCGTGTGAACAATAATCTTGACAAAGGAAAGTATGAATTTGATGTTCTGATTGAAGATTGTGACAGCTTATATGTGTTGGTAAATAAATATTTTAAGCTGCCTGAAGATTATTGCCCGAAAAATCTGGTGGAGATTGATGGCTCATTAATGCGTAACGATACAGCGACCGCTTATGCCAAAATGCGCGATGCGGCAAAAGCGGAGGGTTTCTCCGTAAGTGTCGTAGCAGCATATCGTTCCGTTGAAACACAGAGAAAATTATATGAAAAGTACCTGCTTGCTGAAACTGTTGCAGGTGCTGATAAAACCTGTGCAAGACCATGCCACAGTGAGCATCACACCGGTCTTGCAATAGATGTTCAGGGGTCAATTCCGGGCGGAAGAAATATTGCAAAGACACCTGAAGCGGCATGGGTAAGAGAAAACTGCTATAAGTACGGATTTATTCTTCGATATCTGCCCGAAACAGTTGAGATTACGGGGTATATATCAGAGCCTTGGCACTTGCGTTATGTGGGCGTAGAAGTAAGCAATGATATGAAAGAAAAAAATATAAAATCTTTTGAGGAATATAAGGAAAGGTTTTTAAATACTGAAATTACGCAAAAATGCTGAAAACACATTGGGCAGAGTTTTTTATTATCAATGCAGAAAAATTAAAAATATTTTGTGAAACGGAGGATAATAAATGAGATATTCATATTCATTCAGGGAGAAAGCCTCGAAAATGTTTTTGGGAACAGCGTATTTCGGTGACGGAATATCGGAGACGGATTCCTTTTTGATAATGGATAAATTTCGCGAAATGGGCGGAACACATATTGACACGGCACGCCTTTATGCAAAAGGGTTATCGGAAGAAATTGTCGGTAAGTGGCTTCGTGAACGTAATGCCACGGAGGTGCACGTTTTCACTAAAGGCGGTTACTATGACCCCGACGCAGGTGAAGCACCCAGAATAAATGAAAATGACATCCGCAGTGATCTTTTTGAAAGTCTTAAAGCGCTCGGTACAGAAAAAATCGAATTTTACTGGCTTCACCGTGATGATGAAGAAGTTCCTGTAAAGGTAATTGCAGAAATAATGGATAAACTCGTCAAAGAGGGCAAAATAGGAAAATTCGGTGTGTCAAACTGGACAAGCAGAAGAATTAAGGAATTTAACGACTATGCAGAAAAGAGCGGACTTGCAAAAATTTCCGCAAGTCAGATTCGTTTCAACCCTGCATACTGCCTTGGTGAAAGAGGCGGTCTTGTAGGAATGGACAAGGACGAATACAGCTTCTATAAAAATGCAGGAATGCCCCTTGTGGCGTATTCTTCACAGGCGAAAGGTTTCTTCTCCAAGGTTGCGGAATTTGGCGTAGATGCCCTTTCCGAAAAGGCAAAGAAACGCTATCTTTGCGACGAAAACCTTGAAAAGGTTCAGGTTATGAAATCACTTGCGGAAAAGTACAACACCACCGTCGGCGCAATAGTATGCGGTGCAATGTGCTCAATTAAGGATTTTGATGTGTTCCCCGTAATTGGCGGAAGCAGAGTATCGCAGATTGAAGATTCAATGGGTGGCGATGATGTGGTTCTTACAGAGGAGGAACTTAAAAAGATTTTCAAGGAATATATGGCGTAAATTGGGAAACATTAATTGTATAAATAAATGGAGGTAATTGTTATGGCAAGATTTGTATTAAACGAAACAAGTTATCACGGAAAAGGTGCAATCAATGAAATTTCCGCAGAAGTAAAGGCAAGAGGTTTTAAGAAATGCTTTGTATGCTCCGACCCTGACCTTATAAAATTCGGTGTTACAAAGAAGGTAACGGATATTCTTGATAATGAAAAAATCCCTTACGAGATTTTCTCCGACATCAAGCCCAATCCCACGGTTGAAAATGTTAAAAACGGTGTAGCATCTTACAAGGCAAGCGGTAGCGACTGTATAGTAGCTATCGGTGGCGGATCATCAATTGATACTGCGAAGGCTATCGGCATTATCATTACGAACCCCGAATTTTCAGATGTTGTTTCCCTTGAAGGTGTAGCACCCACAAAGAATAAGTGTGTGCCGATTATTGCAGTTCCAACAACTGCAGGTACAGCTGCAGAGGTAACAATCAACTACGTTATCACAGATGCAGAAAATAACAGAAAAATGGTGTGTGTAGATGTACACGACATTCCCGTTGTTGCAGTTGTTGACCCTGATATGATGGCTACTATGCCCAAAAATCTTACTGCGGCAACAGGTATGGACGCCCTTACTCACGCGATTGAGGGTTATATTACAAAAGGTGCGTGGGAAATGAGTGATATGTTCCACCTTAAGGCGATTGAGCTTATTGCAAAGCATCTTCGCGGAGCAGTTGAAAACACCTCCGAAGGCAGGGAAGGAATGGCTCTCGGTCAGTATATTGCAGGTATGGGCTTTTCTAACGTAGGTCTTGGAATTGTTCATTCAATGGCACATCCTCTCGGTGCACTTTACGACACCCCCCACGGTGTTGCAAATGCAATCATCCTTCCTGCGGTAATGGAATATAATGCTCCCGAATCAGGTGACAAGTATCGTGACATTGCAAAGGCAATGGGTGTGGCAGATACAGAAAAAATGTCAGTTGAAGAAGCAAGAAAAGCGGCAATTGATGCTGTTAAGAAGCTTTCTTCTGATGTGGGAATCCCCGCAGACCTTAAGGAAATCGTGAAGGAAGAGGATATTGACTTCCTTTCACAGTCTGCCTTTGACGATGCCTGCAGACCGGGTAATCCCAGGGAAACTTCTGTGGAGGAAATAAAGAAAATATATATGTCTCTCATCTGATTTTTTTAATAAAAATTTTTTATACTTTGGTGTGAATTTATGCAGTTTGCACCAAAGTATATTTATTTGTCCGGTTTGCTTGATAATTGACAAAAGTTGTGATATTATAGTGATGAAAAATAAGGAAAGAAGAGTTGCTAAATCATGGATAACAGATTTCAGACAAAAGAGTACAGACGATCGCGTAAGGCGTATACTATGCAGTGTGCTTTTGAGTATTTCATAGCTCTGTTGGTAGCAGATGCCTTTCTTGCGAAGCTTCTTACAGCACTTGGAATAGGCGATAACCTTATAGGTATAATATCCTCTTTCGTAAGTCTGGCGTTTGTATTCCAGCTTTTATCAATTTTTCTTGTGAAAGCAAAAACCTCCACCAAAAAAATTGTTATGATATGTGACACCGTAAGCATATGCTTTTTTATGCTGGTGTATCTGGTACCGTTTTTCCCTGTGGATGGAGAAGTTAAAAAAATCCTGGTTGTTGTTTCCATAATGATAGCCTACGCGATAAAATACCTTATTTCATCGATGCTTTTTAAGTGGGCAAATTCCCATGTTGAACCATCATTAAGAGCGGTTTATTCAGCAAATAAAGAGGTAATATCCCTTATAGCAGGTATAGTTTTTACAGCAGTTTTCGGTTACATAATAGACAGCTTTGAAAGTATCGGAAATCTTAACGGGGCGTTTCTTTTCATATCAATGTCGATTCTCGTTATAAATATCTGTAATTTTGTGTGCCTGAAGCTTATTAAGAGCGAAAGTCAGGAAGCACAGGAGGAAGAAGCATCTCTTTCCGTAAAAGACGTTATGAAAAACACCTTTGCAAACAAGAATTTCCGCAATGTTATTTTCATGGAAAGTCTGCAGAAGTTTGCGGTATATTTTACGGTTGGCTTTATGGGAGTATATAAAACAAAAGAGCTTGCAATAAGTGTGTTTATAATTCAGCTTATAAATATTGTTGCAAACGCGGCAAGAATGCTTCTTTCAAAGCCCTTTGCAATGTATTCTGATAAGAAAAGCTTTGCCAAAGGAATGGAACTTGGTCTTTGCTTTGCGGCAGCGGCATTCTTTATAAACATTTTTACAACTCCCGGAACGTGGTGGCTTGTAATATTATTTACTGTGCTTTACAATGTTTCGCTGGCAGGAACAAATCAGAATTCATTCAATATAGCTTACAGCTACGTTCCGCTTACCTGTATAACACAGGCTATGGCTATTAAAAACTCAATTAGTGGGTTGTGCGGATTTATGGCATCAATAGTAGGCGGTATTGTGCTTGATGCCATACAGAAAAACGGAAATATGATTTTGGGACTGCAGATAAATGCACAGCAGTTATTGTCTGCAGTATCGTTTGTCCTCATCGTTACAGCGGTTTTATTTATACATCTTGTAATTGCAAAACAAAAAGTAAAAATTCAGTAAGGAATCCATTATGAGAAAAAATAAGTACAAAATTACAAAATATGCTTGTTATATGACAGGTTTTACTATGTCGGCAGTTGCGAATATTTCTCCGCTTTTGTTTGTTACATTCAGACAACTGTACGAGATTTCATATACAATGATGGGACTTCTTGTTGTAGTGAATTTTGCAACACAGCTTTTGATTGATTTAATTTTCAGTTTTTTTACTAAATTTTTCAATATAGAAAAAACTGTAAAATATACGCCCTTTGTTTCAGCGGTAGGTATGGTGATTTATGCAGTTATGCCACACTTTTTCCCGATGCAGGCGTATCTGTGGATAGTAATCGGAACGATTATCGCATCAATAGGTTCAGGTCTTGCAGAAGTTCTGATGAGTCCCGTTATAGCCGCTATTCCTGCGGAAAATCCCGATAAAGAAATGAGTAAACTTCACTCCGTATATGCCTGGGGTGTGGTGGTTGTAGTTATTATAAGCACTCTGTTCCTTAAAATCTTCGGAAGAGAGTCGTGGATGTATCTGGCACTTTTGTGGTCTATTACACCATTTGTGGGTTGGATTATGTTTATGATGTCCGAAATACCCCAGATGAAAATCGGTGGAGAAGCAGGGCAGAAGGCAGGCTTGGGAAAAGGGCTATGGCTTTGTGTGCTTTGTATATTCTTCGGTGGTGCGGCAGAGTGCACAATGTCACAATGGACGTCAGGATTTGCAGAAAAGGCACTCTCAATTCCTAAAGTGTGGGGAGATGTTTTCGGACTGGCACTTTTCGGGGCACTTCTCGGCATGGGCAGAACCACCTATGCAAAATTCGGTAAAAATATAGAGAAAGTACTTCTGTTGGGACTTCTTGGTGCATTTTTCTGTTATATGTGCGCAGGATTTGTCACAAATCCCATAGTTGCACTTATAGCCTGTGCCCTTACCGGTATATGTACATCAATGCTGTGGCCGGGAAGCCTTATATATACAGAAGAAAAAATTCCCGGTATGAGTGTGGCGGCATATGCACTTATGGCGGCAGGCGGAGACCTTGGGGCATCGGTTGCACCGCAACTTGTGGGAATTATGGCAGATAAGGTTGGTGCAAGCAGTTTTGCACAAAATGTTGGAAATATTCTTAACCTTACGGCGGAGCAGATAGGAATGCGTTCAGGATTTCTGATTGCAGGACTTTTCCCGCTTTTAGGGTTTATAACCGTACTTGTTATGAGGAAATATTTTAAGAGGTGTAAATGATGAAACCTAAAAAAATAAGATGGGGCATAGCCGGCCCCGGAAATATAGCAAATAAATTTGCGCAGGCGGTAAAAAATGTAGATGATGCCATTCTTACGGGTGTTGCATCACGTTCAATAGAAAAAGCGAAAGAGTTTGCAGATAAATACGATATAGAATTTTCTTTCGGAAGTTATGAAGAAATGGCTCTGTCTGATAAAATTGATGCAGTTTACATATCAACAATTCATCCATTTCACAAATCTTGTGCAGAGCTTTTCTTAAATAACGGAAAGCACGTGCTTTGTGAAAAGCCGATTTGTGTGAATCAGAATCAGGCAAAGAAGCTTTTTGATTGTGCAAAAAAGAACGGAAAGTTTTTAATGGAAGCAATGTGGACAAGATTTCTTCCTGCAATCCGCGAAACGAAATCGATTATTGAACGTGGGGAAATAGGTCAAGTTATGGCACTTGAAGCGGATTTCTGCTACAGAGAAACTCCAGAAAGTGCCGCAATCCTCTTTGATAATAAAATTGCAGGGGGAAGTCTTCTTGATGTAGGTATATATCCTCTACACCTTGCAGCGTTTCTGTTCGGAACAGAGCCGGAGGAAATAAAGGCAACATCATTTAATGAAAACGGTGTTGACATTCATACGCAGATGCTTCTTAAATATAAAAACAGCATTGTTGCAAATCTTTCTTCTGCAATAGGTGTGCAGAAGCCCGAAACGGCATTTATTTATGGAACAGAGGGGTATATAAAGCTTCCCTCATTTTACGGTGCACAAGAAATAATAATCTGTAAAGACGGGGAAGAAAAAGTTATTAAAAAGCCCTCAATCGGTGACGGATTTGAAGAAGAAATTATTGAGGCGTGTAATTGTATAAATACGGGGATAACAGAAAGTAGTGTTATGCCTCATTCGGAAAGTATGGCAATACTTTCACAAATGGATGAAATAAGAAAACAAATCGGTATCACTTACCCCTTGGAAGGAGAAGAATAAAATGAACGAAAAGAAAAACAAAATTTTTACTAATATGTGGTTTGTAGCCGCGGCGGCAATTCTGTGTACGGCTCTTTGGGGAAGTGCAACGCCTTTTATTAAGATAGGTTATCAGCTTATCCGCCCCGAGGCAACCGTTGCTTCCACAATCCTTTTTGCAGGTATCAGATTTTTCTTTGCAGGAATTATAACCGTTATTATTTACTCTGTTGCAAGAAGAAAATTTCTTTTCCCGAAAGAAACTAACCTCGGAAAAGTTGCAACCGTCGGTCTTTTTCAGACCATAATTCAGTATTTCTTTTTCTATATGGGATTAAGCCTTACATCAGGCGTTAAAGGTACTGTAATAAGCGGTTCAAACACATTCTTTTCAATTCTTATTGCAAGCCTTATTTTCCGTCAGGAAAAGCTTACGGTAAAAAAGATTATTGCTTGTATATTAGGCTTTGCAGGTATTATACTTGTAAACCTTAACGGACTTGAACTTACTGTTAACTGGGGCGATGCGTTTGTCCTTTTCTCAACAGTTGCTTATGCGGTTTCTTCTGTTCTTATGAAGCGTTACTCAAACGATGAAGACCCCGTTGTAATCAGCGGATACCAGTTTATTATAGGCGGTACTGTTATGGTTGTTGCAGGTGCACTTATGGGAGGCAGAATAGAGATAAATAGCCTTCAGGCAGTTGGTGTTCTTACATATCTTTCATTCCTTTCTGCTATTGCTTATGCTCTCTGGGGAATACTTCTCAAGCATAATCCCGTATCAAGAGTAACTGTGTTCAGCTTCATGATTCCCGTGTTTGGCGTGCTTCTTTCAGAACTAATGCTTACAGAGGCAAGCGGTGTGTCGTATGTAAATCTTCTGATTGCACTTGTGCTTATATGTACAGGTATAACCGTCCTTAATTATAAGAAGGAGAAGTAAAGAAATGAAAAAAGAAACTTCAATCGTATTTTCAGGTGACGTAGGTTTTGACCGTTATATGGACAAAAAGTGGGAGGATGAGAATTTTCTCTCTTCTTCCGTGTTGGATTTTTTCCATAGTGCAGACCACGTATGCCTTAATGTTGAGGGTGCACTCATTAATGCCATTGACGACGGTTCCCGCGGTGTGTTTTTCCACAGTATGAATCCCGATGCGATAGGCACCTTTAATAAAATTGGTGCAGATATATGGAGCATTGGAAATAACCACACAATGGATGCAGGGGTAGAGGGGTTAATCTCTACCAAGAATTATGCCGCAGAAAACGGTGTTCTTGCCGTTGGTGCAGGTCTTAACGAGATTGAAGCATCAGAGCCTGTTTATATTGATGAAGCAGGCGGAATAGGGATGATTTGCGTTTCATATATGACAGAATGTATCCCTGCAACGAAAACCGATGCAGGGATTTTCCGCTGGGACGATATGGAATTAATCGGAAAGCGTATCCGTGAAATAAAATCAAAATGCAGATGGTGCATTGTAATTTCCCACGGTGGGGAGGAGTTTACGGCACTTCCCACACCTTACACCCGTGAACGTTATATAGAATATCTCGAAATGGGTGCAGATGCAGTTGTTGGTCATCACCCCCACGTGCCCGAAAATTACGAAGTATTTGACAATGGAAAAATGATTTTCTATTCCCTTGGTAATTTTATATTTGACACGGATTATCAGCGTGCGCATCTTTATACTGATGATGCTGTTTTGGTTAAACTTATATTTACCGAGGAAAAGCTTGCTTTTGTGGCAACAGGTATTAAAATAAACCGCGTGGATGAACGTATAGAAACATCTCCGCTTCCCGATATTTTCACGAATATTGATGAAGATGAATATAACCTTCTTGCACCATTATCTGCAAAAAGCTTTATTGCAGAGGAAAAGCGTCGAATGATTTATCTTGAGCCTGACCGTTTCAAGGATGCAGACGAAGATGTGTGGGATGAATATTTCTTCAGCGGTGAAGCAGAGGGTTATGTAGAAAACGCCCATATGGACTTTTCATATGTTGTGCCCCTTGCCCTTAAAGCAGAAGACGATGAATGGAAAATGAGTAGCCTTGAAAAAGTAAAGGACTATATTTTAAGGCTGATTTGAGGAGCATTGTACGTCTGTATTCGTACTTCGCTCTGTAATCTGTATTTTTCCTCGGCGTTGATGCTTTGTGTTACAACCATATCAAAGAGTATTAAAGTTAACTAAAAAAATAAATGCAGAAATTTTCTGCATTTATTTTTTGTATATTGACTTTGCATATTCACTTGGCGTCAGCCCTGTTTTTTCTTTAAATACTTTTGAAAAGTAGTGTGCATAAGTAAAACCCAGGGATTCTGAAATCTGCGTGAAGTTAAGACCACTTTCACGGATAAGCTGTTTAGCTTTTTTAATTTTCAGAGAAGTAAAATGTGCAATGGGGCTTTCTTCACATTCTTCTTTAAAAAGAAGCTTTATTTTTGATGTACTTATTGAAAATTCACGGCTCAAATCCTCAAGTGTGAAGTTTTTATCAAGGTTAGTTTTAAGAAAATCCTCAATTTCCTCAAACTGTGTTTTAACATAGTTTGAATTATTTGTTCCGAGTGCTTTTAATTTATCGTTTTCGCTGTTTATGCAAACCTCTGTCAAAAGCATTTCAAGCCGGTGCTTTAACTTTGCAAGTTCCGCGGGAGTAGTATCTTTTCGTGGGATAAGTCCCGTAAACCCTGATTCCGGGGACACGGGAACAAATATATCCACACCGCCCGTAATTATGCCTGAAAGAAGCTCCTTTTCAGTTTTTGAAAGGGTAATTATCTTTGAATGATTTTCAAAAAGTGCAGGGGAGGAAGATTCAAAGCTTACAATCCCAATCTGTGCATCATACTTTTCCCCTGTGCCATAGTGGCGCGCGTTAGGTGGGAACAGAATAAACTGCCCTTCCGTAAGGTCAAAGCGTTTATCGTCAATCATAATGTTGTAAGCACCCTTATCAACATACTGAAACTCCCAGAAATCGTGGGAGTCACCGCTTGTACCGCCGCCTGTCATATTCAGATAATAAACCGTAACGATAGAATCCACCGATACAAGGTCGTTTATATAAGTCTTTGCACGAACACCCATTGCTTACACTCCGAACAGAATTTGTAAATTTATTGTCTTTTTGTGTATGGAAAAACAAAAAAACAACTGTTATAATACAAATAAATTATACATCATTGATTACAAGATGTAAAGAAAGGATGTTAAAAAAATGAAAAAAATAAGACTTGGTATAATTGGTTGCGGCAAAATGATGAAAAGCCATATTGATGGTGTTCAGGACGTTGAAACTGTAGAGGTTACAGCTTTCTGCGATATTATCCGTGAAAGAGCAGAATATCTTGCAGAAGATTACGAGGGTGCTTTTATCACAACTGACTGGAAAGAAATGCTTCCTTATGTTGACGCGATTTTGTGTGCACTTCCTCACGACCTTCATTATGAGTGCGGTGTGTTCTTTGCAAGAAACGGTAAGCACGTTCTTATGGAAAAGCCTCTCTGTAATACAGAGGAAGAGTGCCTTCGTCTTATAGAAATCTGTGAAGAAGAAAATGTTAAGCTTATGTGTGCATATCCCGTTCGTCATTGGCCCGGTATGGTTAAACTTAAAGAAATGGTTGACAGCGGTGAATACGGTAAGGTTATACAGATGTCTATCTGGACAGAGCAGCTTACAAAGGGACTTGACGAAACAGGTTGGGGCAATACTGCAAGACTTGGCGGCGGTCAGTTCTTCAGCCACGGTTGTCACTATGTAGATGTTCTCCTCTGGTTCCTCGGTAATCCCGTTGCAGGTACACACTTCGGCTCAAAGGTTGGCGATAACCTTCTTCTTCGTGAAAGCACAAGTGTTGCAAGCTTCAAGTTTGAAAGCGGTGCACTCGGTTACCATGGTGCAACATGGAATGCAGTAGGTACACGTATGGGTTGGGACTGCCAGATTATGTGTGAAAAGGGCCTTCTTCGTTATGACCGTCCCAATGGCGAAATTCAGCTTTATAACCAGAATCACGCTCATAACGTTGGTGCGGCAGAAGGAACAGGCTATACAGTTATCTGGAAGGATGATACAGCAGTAGGCAAGATGACACAGTACGAAATCAGACATTTTGCCGATTGTATCATAAACGACAAAACTCCCGATACTGACGGTAAAAATGCAATTAAGAGCCTTCAGGTTATCTGGAAGATGTATGATGCCGAGAAGTTCAATATGATTGCAGACCTCAGGGGTATGGGCTTTGACGAATAATGCATGGGAATGTTAAAAATGCCCTGAACACAAAAGGCAAAAAAATAATGTACAACTGGTGCTAAAAGCATAAATATTTCGTTTTCAGTTGAAAAGCCGTGTTGCACGGCTTTTCTTTTTTTGTTATGCCTTTTGTTACGAACAAACGTCACCTCTTGGCGTACCATCGTACGCCGTCGGGTAACCCGCGACAAGCCGCAGTTCCGTTTGTCCGTTCAAAACATTTTTTCCTATTCCCAGTAACTATGCTTCTAAAATGGTCAATATAATATAATAAAAATTCAAAATAGTCAATATAATGCATTGCTTTTTTGTGTGAAATCGAGTAACATAAAATCAAGGAGGTTGATTTTATGTTTATTGATATACATGCTCACGCATATCGCGTAAAGCCTTTCCCGAAGCCGTGGAATGTGGACAGGAATTTCTGTACAGTGGAAGAGCTTATAGCACGCTATGACGAACTTGGAATTGAAAAGGGTGCAGTGCTTCCCATTGTAAATCCGGAGGTTTATTCGCCACAGACCAATGAAGAAGTTCTTGAAATGGTGGAAAAATACCCCGACAGACTTTTTGCATTCTGTAATGTTGACCCACGTATGCTTACAAATCGTGCAGACGCTCCGCTTGACTGGGTGCTTTCATATTACAAGGAAAAGGGATGTAAAGGTCTTGGGGAAGTTATGCCAAACCTTGAACTTATGGACCCTCTTGTGCAAAATCTTTTTAAATGTGCGGAAAAGGTTGGTCTTCCCGTTACTTACGACGGCTCTGATCAGAAATACGGTGATTTCGGTCTTTATGACGACCCCGGTCTTCCACAGCTTGAGCATACTCTGCAGAAATTCCCCGACCTTAAGATTATGGGCCACGGACCTATATTCTGGGCGGAAATCGGCAGACTTAAAACAACGGGAAGCCGCGGAAAAATATATTCCAACACGCATCATTGGATGCTTATAAAACCGCCTACAGGACCTATTGAGGAAGAGGGAGCAATGGTGCATCTTATGCGTAATTATCCCAATCTTTACGGTGACCTTTCCGACGGCACTCCTTATCTGGCACTTTCACGTGATCCCGATTTCGGTGCAAAATTCCTGACGGAGTTTCAGGACAGACTTATGTATGGTACCGATATGGTTAATAATCAGCACCCCGTTGAAATCGGTGATCTTCTTATTGAATGGCGTGATACAGGAAGAATTACCGAAACTGTATTCAATAAAATTGCGAGAGAAAATGCAATACGAATTTACGAACTTGATAAATAACAGAAAAGCTCTGTACGATATCGTACAGAGCTTTTTGTTACTGTATAGGAAATTGTGTGATTTTTTAGCCAAGATGCGACAAGGGTGAAGCGGCACGCTTCTTTTTTATTTGCATATTTCTATTTTTTCTATGCCGAATGGCTTTGCCTCGCTATCTGCAGGTCGCATAAGGTTATATGGCGTGTTAAATACCGTTATTTCAACAATAGTTCCTGCATCGAGGTTGAAAAGCTCCGCAACAGGGGTTTCTGCATAATATGTAGCCTCGCGTCTGCCAATCTTAATTTTACAGATATCAAAGCTTCCGCAAACTGTAAGAAGTGAATCGGAAAGAGAAGTGTCGGGAAGCTTCGCCTGATAAGTAAGAGAGCCGTAATAGTGGGGCATTCCCGATTTAGTCACATCGTTTTCATATTCGCCAAGCTGTGTAAGTGTATCTCCGTCTGCATCAAAATCACCTGCAAGATATACAGGCTCAAAAGTAGTGGGGTTAAACGAGTGAAGATGAGGAGGCGTAAGGCTTGAAAAATCGGGCATATAGTTGTTATATTTTTTATATTCAACCGCAAGTGTGTTTTTCCCGTCTGCAAGAAACTCTGTAATATCAGCACCCATAAAACGAGGGTCTTTTTCTGCAGGGGTAAAAGAACCGATTCGCTTACCGTTAAGCTCTGCAAAATCGAAATTATCGGCATATTCTATATACACTTTAACAGTCCCGATTTTGTCTTTGTGAACGGTAAAGGGGTATTTTACCTTTACAATTTCGCCGTCGGGAAGTGCATAAAATTCCTTGTGAAGATTATCAATGTTGTTTTCGCGGTACGCTTTTTTACCGAAGCAGGCATTCACGTTCTTAAGGGGAAGAATATTTTCTCCTGCACAGGCAAGAACGAAAGGAATCTCTGTTTTATTTTCAACAGATATAACCTGAATTTCATCGGTATAGGGCGGAATTAAATCGTATGCAAGCTTATCAGAATGTATAAGAAGCACAGTTTTACCGCTCTTAAGTGTGAAAACGTATTTTCCGTCAAGGGAAGGAAGTTCGTATATTTCACCGTTTGAGCTGTCTGCGGCAAAAAGCCTTGCAGAAGTGTTTGAAACGGCAGTAATGGTGGTGTCACCCTTTAAAGAAGTCAGGAAAATGTACTCGTTTTCACCATCGTTACGGCGGTTTACAAGAATTTCTTTATCTGCTGAAATATCACATCCGTATTCACAGGTAACAGTACAGTTTTTTGCAGAAATATTTGTGTCAAGTGCGATTCTTCTGCCTTCAAAGGAATCGCTTTCAAAAGAGAAATCCTTATGGCAGATAATTGTGTCGTAGTTAAATTTGCCGATGTTTATAAATTCGGGGGAAATTCTAGCATAAGCAGTAAAAAATTCCTCTTCAACTATATGGAAGTCAACTCCCGAATTGAGAAGATGACCGCATAATTCTTCAAAAAACTTTGCGTTGTGAAGCGAACATATAACAAGCACTTTTGCAGAAGAGTCAGTCTGCGAGCAAACCTTTGAAAATCTTGCAATTCTGCCTGACATATCCTTTTCGGAAAATTCGGATAGAACAATGGTGTTATTCTCGTACTTTCTTCTGTCTGAAAGGGAGAATGCCACGCTGTCGTAACAGATGTTTTCAGCACCCATTGCCAATACTGATGCCGCAAGATTGAATCTTTCGGAACAGGGGGAAAATCTCTCCGACATAAGTCTTACAGTAAAAGGCTTTTCAAATTGTGCAGAGATTGATTCGGCAAGCTTGAATTGAAGAAAGTTCTTTATGGGAGAATCGGTTTCAAAAGTGACGATATCTGAATTTATATACTGCTTTTGGCGTGAAATTTCATCTTTTCCGCAAACGGATACAGACAAAAGAAGTTCGTTTTCCACGCATTTTGAATGAACAGAAGAAGTAAAGTTCTTTTCAATACATTTGCTGAAATTGTTGTAGTAATCTTTTTTGAATTCTTTGTCCCCTTTTATGAGACTTTTTCCGCATTCAAGAGTGCTTGAACCCAATTCCTTTATAGTTGTAGGAGAACAGGGGAGAGAGTCTTCAGGAATATTTATATTTGTGGCAAATCCCTTTATTTCATATCCGATAAATCTTTTGCATCCGCGGATATATTTATTATATACCTCGTCAATAAAGCATTCTGTCACGAAAGAATCGGTAATATCGGCAAGTGGAATACGTTTTGATGCACGCATTGACGATATATCACGAAGAACAATATTGTCGGAAAGAACCTCGTCGGTTTTTTCCACATCTTTTCCCGATGCTTTTACAAAATCCCTGATTCTGTAGTCGGCAACACTTGTGATTTCTCTGCCTCCGTTACCGCTGGCAGATGAATTTTCATCACAGATAAAGAGAGAAACTCCGTATCTTGCACCACGTCTTGCAGCGGTACGGATAAGCTCAAGATAATCATCTGAAAGGTAGGGTGTTACAAGCCCCTTTGCAGGACGGATGTAAACTGTGCTTATACCGCAGTCCGAAAACTTTTCAAGCTGCATATCAATCTCTTCGGGGGTAGGTTTTGCACACCAGTCCCATACCACAGACGGGTAGAATTCGCCATATATATCTTTAAATTCACGAATGTCCATAAAAAAACCTCATTTCAATATTATTCTAATTATAATATATATTTAAGAAAAGGTCAATAAAAAGAATTAAGACCATCAATTAAAAAACTGAAAAGGAAATAGGAAAAAAAGTTCAGAACGGACAAACTGGACCCCGAAGGGGAAACCCGAAGCTGTATGTGGATACAGCGAGAGGTGAAGTTTGTTCGTAGTAAAAAAAAGAGAAACCGTTTAAAAAACGGTTTCTCATAAAATATTGTGCGAAATTAAAACGCATGAAACTGTGTACGCACAATTTAAGAGTGCGACATGGATGCAACGTCACGTTGCTTATTTGGTACCGAAAATTCTGTCCCCCGCATCCCCAAGACCGGGAACGATGTAGCACTTTTCATTAAGCTTTTCATCCACGTTTGCACAGTAAACTTCAACATCGGGATGTGCTTTTGTAAGTGCCTCAATACCTTCGGGAGCAGCAATAAGGCAAAGGAACTTAATCTGCTTTCCGCCACTTGCCTTAATCTGTGTGATTGCATCAATAGCAGATCCGCCTGTTGCAAGCATCGGGTCAACAACAACGATAAGACGTTTGTCAATGTCCGCAGGGAGCTTGCAGTAGTAGGGATGAGGAATCATTGTTTCCTCGTCACGATACATACCAATGTGACCAACCTTTGCAGAAGGAACAAGGCTTAAAAGACCGTTTACCATACCAAGACCAGCACGGAGAATGGGAACAACAGCAAGCTTTTTGCCCTTAATCATTTTCTGTGTTGTTTTTGTAAGAGGCGTTTCAATTTCAACCTCTTCAAGAGGAAGGTCACGAAGTGCCTCATAACACATAAGCATTGTGATTTCTTCAACAAGCTCACGAAATTCCTTATTTGTAGTGGTAGTCTGTCTTAAAATAGTTGTTTTATGCTGAATCAGCGGATGGTCAAATATTGTTACTTTGTTTTCCATGATGTCCTCCGAATTATTCCTGGGTGCTTGCTTTTGATACGATAATGTTTGTGATTATACCAAGTATAAGTGCGCAAGCGATAGATGTGATTGTAACCTTGCCGAATGTAAGTGTAAGTCCGCCTATACCTGAAATAAGGATAACGGAAACTACAAAGAGGTTTCTGTTAAGGTTAAGGTCAACATTCTTGAGCATCTTAAGACCTGATACTGCGATGAAACCATAAAGAGCCATACATACACCGCCCATTATACAAGAGGGGATAGAGTTAACGAATGCTATAAAGGGCGAGAAGAATGAAATTAAAATAGCAAGAATTGCTGCAGTAATAATTGTTACAACAGATGCATTTCTTGTAATAGCAACACAACCTACAGATTCGCCGTATGTTGTGTTGGGGCAGCCACCGAAGAATGCACCGAACATTGAGCCGATACCGTCACCGAGAAGTGTTCTGTGAAGACCGGGTTCTTCAAGAAGGTCCTGCTCGATGATTGAAGAAATGTTCTTATGGTCTGCAATATGCTCTGCAAATACAACGAATGCAACGGGGACGTATGCAACTGCAATTGTGCCGATGTATGTTGCGTTTAATTCGCCAATGCCATCGAAAGCTGTAAGGAATGTGAAATCGGGAGCAACAAAGAATGTTGCAAGAGTAACACCGTTTTCTACAAGAGCCTGGAAAGGAGCAATATTAACAACCTGCAAATATGCAATATCTCCTGCATAACCGATAATTGTAAGTATTCCTGCAAAGGCATATCCCGTGAGAATACCTATAATGAAAGGAATGAGCTTTGCTGTCTTCTTTCCGTATGAAGAAGCAATGATTACTGCGAAAAGTGTTACAAGACCACATATGATACTTACATATGTCGATGCAACTGAATTTTCAACAAAAGTCTTTGTAAGATCACCTACAGCATTTCCGGCAAGTGAAAGACCGATGATTGTAACTGTAGGTCCGATAACAACTGCGGGCATAAGCTTGTTAAGCCAGTTAACACCTGCAAATTTAACAACAAGTGCAATGATAACATAAACAAGACCTGCACATACAGCACCGATTATAAGACCGAGATAACCGAGTGACATGGAAGTTGCACCTGCGAAAGCTGCAAACATTGAGTTAATAAACGCGAATGAAGAACCAAGGAAAACAGGTGACTTTTTCTGTGTGAAAAGAATGTACACAAGTGTACCTATACCTGCACCGAAAAGTGCCGCCGCAGAGCTCATATTGTTTCCTATGATTACGGGAACAACGAGCGTTGCAGTCATGATTGCAAGAAGCTGCTGAATAGCAAATACAATCAACTGACCGAATTTGGGTTTGTCCTTAACCCCATAGATAAGTTTCATTTTCAAACTCCTCCTTTGTGAAAATTCACAAATTATTTTGGATAGTTTCATTATCCATTATACTAAATATACAATATATTGTGGTAATTTGTCAATATTTATAATACATATAATGGTAAAAAGATAATATTATTTTGTCTGATTGACTAATAAGCACGATTGTTATATAATAATGTAAATTAAACTGTCGGGAGCGTTTTTATGAAAATCAGAATGTCAAAGGAAGAATTTTTTAATACAGTTTACGGAATTCTGGGCGATGTTACGCCTCTTACGGTTGACTGTGGTCAGCTTTGCAACGGTGCCTGCTGTGAAGTTACCGATGAAATTACGGGTATGTACCTTTTCCCCGGGGAAGAGGTTATGTATAACAATATGCCCGAGTGGGCTGAAATTTATGACACGGATTTTTCATATAATGGAAAATATGCAGACCTTTTCACCTGCACAGGTCATTGTGACAGGGAAAAACGCCCCCTTTCCTGCAGAATTTTCCCTCTTGTGCCTTATGTAAAAAAAGGGGAAAAGCTTGAAATCCGTATGGACATCCGTGGCAGGGGAATGTGCCCTCTTGCAACTGCTATGAAGGTGGAGGATTTGTCACCGGAATTTGTAAAAAGAGTTACATTGGCTATGCGTTTTTGTATGGCAAATCCTGAAACAAGGGAGTTTTTGTATGCCCTTACAGAATCGCTTGATGAAGTGGAGGATATTTTATGAGCTATTGTTTTGCAATAATTGACCTTGGTTCAAATTCTGTCAGAATGAGTATCAACAAGCTTGAAAAAGACGGCAGGTGGGAAGTTCTTAAGAAAGTCCGTTCCACAGTCCGACTCAGCGAGGGTATGAGTGGCGATAACTTCCTTAAGGAAGAAGCTATGTCAAGAGTTATTGATGCCCTTGAAGATTTTTGCAATATGGCAAGGGAGTATAAGTGCCTTTCCATTGCGGCAATAGCAACGGCGGCACTTCGCAGTGCGGGAAATAAAGAGCTTTTTATTTCCCGTGTAAAGGAAAGAACGGGTATAACCTTTGAAATAATCAGCGGTGAGGACGAGGCGTACTACAGTTATCTTGCCGTTAAAAATTCTGTCGGAATAACTGACGGTGTTATTTTTGACACGGGTGGAGGCAGTACGGAAATCACCCTTGTCCGTGGCGGAGAAGTGAAAAGGGCGGTTAGCCTGCCTCTTGGTGCAGTTATTCTTACGGAAAGCCTCCGCGGTAAAAGTCAGATGCACCTTTATAAATATGTGTCTTCTTACATAGGCGGTATAGAATGGCTTGATGAGTGTGAAGGATTACCACTTTATGGCATCGGCGGTAGTGCACGAACGCTTGCCTCACTTTATAAAAAGAGGATTCTCAATCCTGATGAGCTTGACGGTCTTAATGTACCTTATTGTGCTGTGGCAGAGGTGTATCAGGAAATATTCAATACTCCTCTTGAAAACAGAAAGGGTATAAAGGGTATGGATATAAGCCGTGCCGATATTATCTTAGCCGGGGCAACTCCCTGTAAAGTCCTTATGGATATGATGGGAAGTCCGTCAATGTACGTTTGTGCAGCAGGTGTAAAAGAAGGCGTATTTTTTAGGCTTAAAGATGAAATTTTGTCAAAGGGGATTAACTGATGAGTGTAAATATAGTTTTGGTAGAGCCTGAAATTCCGCAGAATACAGGTAATATTGTCCGTACCTGTGCCGCAACGGGGGCAAGGCTTCATATAGTAAAGCCGATGGGCTTTCAGATTGATGATAAAAAACTGAAACGTGCAGGTCTTGATTACTGGCATTTTCTTAATATTCAGTATTACGAAGGTCTTGATGACTTTTTCAGTAAGAATGAAGGTGCACGCTTTTTCTACTTAAGCTCCAAAGCACCGCTTTCATATACGGATGTAGAGTATAAAGATAACGACTTCCTCCTTTTCGGTAAAGAAACAAAAGGTCTTCCGGAAAAGCTTCTTATTGACCACCCCGAGCGTTGTGTCAGAATCCCGATGATAAGCGACGCAAGATGTATTAACCTTTCAAACGCCGTTGCAGTAGTAACCTACGAAGCCCTCCGCCAGGGCGACTTTAAGTCGTTGACAAAAGAATCGGATTATCTTTACGGAATAATTGATTAAATAATATGCCATTTTGAGCGCCAAAATGGCGAAAAGCGCCGGGGGATTCCGAATCTCCCCCGGACCCCTTCAAACGGCCTCGCAGGGGCGCAAATCTTTGAAATGTTTTTAGGCTAATGATGTTTCGCGAAATTTACAAAAGATTTTAAGAGGTGGTAAAATATGAAATTAAATATTGATAAGAAGAAAGTTGTTGAAGCTACAGCTAACATAGTAAAACAAACGGTTGACAAAAGTAAAAAGGTTGCTGTAGGCACAAAAAAGGGCGTTGGTAATGTAATTGAAAAAGCAAAGGACAAATCTCTTTCGAAAAAAATGAAAAAATTAAATCCTGTTTTCCCAGAGCAATATCAGAGTGATACGTTTAGTTTGCCCAATGTGATAATGATAGTTGATGATGCTGTACGTAGAGAAGAAAAACTTTGCGAAGGTGCAATAGGATATCTGCAAAATGATAAAGGTGTAGAAATGTTTTGTTTATACGACGAAGCAATAGCTTTCAGTAAACTTCAATTTATACCGGCACCAATTTGCGATGCTGTTTATTATGTTGATAGTTTTGACAGGAACAAATTTATTCGCACAGATTGTATTTTCAGTAAAGCACATGAAGAAAAAGTTGCTGAATTAAAGCATATAGCACATTGTCTTGGAGCTAAATGGTGCTCTATAGAGATAAGTGAATCACAGGTTGATGTATTTGAGAACAAAAGAAATGTATCAATCAGCACAAAAGTAAATGTGGTTGAAAATACTGATGTTGGTTCAAAACGTAGCGGAAGTAATATTCACAGAGGAAAAGTAGAAATAGAATTTGAAGGGAATTCAGATTGTATAAGACCTGAACTTAAGTGGTTTGCTTATGATGAGAGTATAAAAAGATTGATTGAAATGAGATTAAGTAAAACAAATTCAATCAAGTCGGAAACTTTGGAACTGTCGGGCGCCTCATCTGCGACAATGGCGTTAAAAATAGCGACTGCAATCGATAGTGCGGTTAAAGGTGGGGTATCTTTGAGTGCACAGGCAGAAAAAGAACAACATAGTACGCTTATATTTTGTGTAAAGTTTTAAAGAAAGTAGAAAAAACACTCGTTTTGAGTTCATTTATCAAAACGAGTGTTTTTTTGCATATGTTTGTCAAATTATAAACGATAAGAATCACTCTTTCGCATATCACTTGGACTTACCCCAACTTGTTTCTTATACGCTGTGCTGAAATACAGCTGATTCTGAAAACCGAGTTTATCTGCGATTTCGCCGATTGGTAAATCGGTATGGAGTAGCAAGTCTGTTGCATAATCCATTTTAAGCATAAGCTGATATTTATAGGGCGGAAGACCGTACTTTTTCTTAAAAATTACGGAGAGTCTGTCCTTGCTTATATCAAGCTTTTCCGCATAGCTTTCTATATCCGTTTTGTCGTGGAGAAAGTTCTGATGAATGTCTTTCACAAGTGCTTTCAGCACTTTGTCACGGTCAGTTTCCTTTGCTATACTTCGTGACAGAGTGATGAAAAGATTCTGCGAAAGCAGAGCCAGCTTTTCTTCGGAATACTTCTTTTTTGTGATGAATTCTGCGGTGATTTCAGAAAGAGCATTTTCAACCGCAATTTTATCGGCACATCGGTAAACACCGAGGGGAAGAATATCGGGAATTTCCACGAATGAAAGCTCAAAAATCCGTGCAGGATGCCTCTTTGAAAATCGGTATTTAATGCCAACGCCATTGCAAAGAATAAAGCATCCGCCTGAAATTTTGTAAAGGGTTTTACCAACGAAAACCTTCAGTTTGCCTTCTTTTACATATATCAGTCTGTATTCATCATCGGGAATGTCATACATATAAGTAACATCGGAAAGAATTTCTCTTTCCGATGCTTTTTTCAATGGGTTATGTAAATTATCTGTAAACATGGAAACCATTACCTACAATCTGCTGTGATTCAGAGAATATAATGAATGCATATTCATCAATTCCGAGGATTTTACGCTGGAACTCGGGAAGCTCGTGTTCTTTAAGTGCACAAATGAGAAGCTGTTTTTTCTCCATTGTATATGCACCTACAGCGTCAATTATTGTACAACCGCGGGGTGATGTTGATACAAGGAATTTTGATACCTCAAGTCCTTTGTCGGTTACAATAAATACAAGACGTGATACATTGAGCTTCTGAATAAGGAAATCTACCGCAAAAGTAGAAAGGAAAAGTGCTATAATACCCCACAGAGCAAGGTCAATCTGCCTGAAGGCAATAAGTGATGAAACAATTACAGCCGCATCAACAAAAAGGAGCAATTTACCAATCTTCATATGCGGGAAGAAGTGCTGAAGTAGTCTGCTTAAAATATCTGTTCCCCCGGTAGAACTTCCCGAAAGAAATGTCATGCCAATACCGAGACCGTAAAGAATTGAACCGAATATTGAAGCAAGAACAATATCATCGGTAAGAGGAGGAAAGACTGAAAACAGCTGAACAAATACGGATATCAGCGTTGCACCTACAATTGTCTTAAGAACGAATTCTTTGCCGATTACTTTGAAAGAAATCAAAAGGAAAAATGCATTGATTACCGCAAAGGATACACCCGGCTCAATTTTAAGCAGGTGGTAAAGAATTGTGGAAATACCCGAGACGCCACCGCTTACAATCTTGTTGGGAGTATAGAAAATACTGATTGCAAAAGCCGTTATAATAGGGCCAATAATCGAAAGTGCATAGTTTCGCACATTGGTCTTTAATTTGGTGTTGTTTGCATTGTTTTTCATAGCCACAGACCTTTCATATCATACTGCAGAGTATTCTATCACATAAAAAAACAAAAATCAACAGAATATATATAAATTCCTGCTTGTAAAATTGTACAAAATTTAATTCACAGAAACCGACTTTTTTTGCAAAAATATAGTTGTTTTTTATTTAATTATATTGTATAATAAAATGGCTAATATTTTTAGGAGTGATTTTTATATTCAAAAGAACTGCTTACGATATAAAATCAATACTTGAACGTGACCCTGCGGCACGCAACGGGTTTGAGGTTTTTTTCCTTTATCCCGGTTTCCATGCTGTGCTTTACCACCGTTTTGCACATATGCTTTACAGGTGGGGATTGAGGTTCATTCCCAGAATGATAAGTCAGATTTCCCGCTTTTTTACAAAGATTGAGATTCACCCCGGTGCAACAATCGGTAAAGGTCTTTTCATTGACCATGGTTGCGGCGTAGTGATTGGTGAAACTACGATTATTGGTGACGACTGTACTATATATCAGGGAGTTACATTAGGCGGTACCGGTAAGGATACGGGTAAGCGTCATCCTACCCTCGGTAATAACGTAATGGTTGGCTCCGGTGCGAAAATTCTCGGCCCGTTTGTGGTTGGTGATAATTCCAAGATTGCGGCGAATGCGGTAGTCCTTCGTGAGGTTGAGTCTGACAGTACCTGCGTAGGTGTTCCTGCAAGGGTTGTCAAACGCGGAACAAAACGTGTCAGCGATCTTGACCAGGTGCATATACCTGACCCTGTCAGTCAGGAACTTTGCAGAATGTCGGCAAAGATTGATGCGCTTACAAAAGAAATAGAAGAGCTTAAAAAAGACAGCGAAAGGTAGTGTGAACTATGAAATTATATAATACTTTGACAAGGCAGAAAGAGGAGTTCAAGCCTCTTGTAGAGGGCGAGGTTAAGATGTACTCTTGCGGCCCTACAGTTTATAACTATTTCCACCTCGGAAATGCAAGACCCTTCATCGTGTTTGACTGTTTAAGACAGTTCCTCGAATACAGAGGTTACGATGTTAAATTCGTGCAGAACTTCACCGACGTTGATGATAAGCTCATCAATAAGTCAAGAGAAGAAGGATGCACCGTTGGCGAAATCGCAGAAAAGTACATCAAGGAGTATTTTACAGATGCACAGGCTCTCGGTATTAAAGAGGCTACAGTTCATCCCCGTGCAACAGAAAATATTGATGCAATCATCGAAACTGTTGAGACACTTATTGAAAAAGGTCACGCTTACGAGGTTGAGGGTGATGTGTATTTCTCTGTAGAAAGCTACAAAGACTACGGTAAATTAAGCCATCAGCCCCTTGAAGACCTTGAAAGCGGCGTAAGAAAAGAGCTTGACGATAAAAAGCACCATCCTATGGACTTTGCTCTCTGGAAAAAGAGAAAGACAGAGGATGAAATCGGTTGGGATAGCCCCTGGGGCATTGGCAGACCCGGCTGGCATATCGAATGTACTGCAATGGTTAACAGATACCTCGGTACAACAATTGATATTCACAGCGGTGGTTTTGACCTGATTTTCCCCCATCACGAAAACGAAATCGCGCAGAGTGTTTGTGCTAACGGCACACCCTTTGCAAATTACTGGCTCCATAACGGATTCATTAATGTAAACAACGAAAAAATGTCAAAGTCACTGGGTAACTTCTTTACCGTTCGTGACATTGCGGCTAAATATGATTATGAGGTTATCCGTTTCTTTATGCTTTCAGCACATTACAGAAGCCCCATCAACTTCTGTGACGAACTTATGGATGCTGCAAAGAACGGTCTTGAAAGAATTTATAACTGTATTGATAACCTTGATTTCATACTTGAAAATGCACAGTCGGGCGATGTTAAAGATGATGTGAAGAGTGCAATGGACGGCTACCGTGAAAAGTTCATCACAGCTATGGAGGACGACCTTAACACAGCCGATGCCATTTCTGTAATATTCGAGGCGGTAAGATTTGCGAACTCACTTAAGGATTCTTCAAAGGAAGAGCTTGAGCTTGTAAAGGCGACAATTCTTGAAATTGGTAATGTTCTCGGACTTCTTAAGAATACAGAGAAGGCAAGCCTTGATGAAGAAATTGAAGCTTTAATCGCACAGAGAACAGAGGCAAGAAAGAATAAGGACTGGGGTCTTGCAGATAAAATCCGTGACGACCTTAAGGCAAGAGGTATTGTCCTTGAAGATACACCCGACGGTGTAAAATGGAAATATGAGAAGTAAGGTGTTTTAATGCTTTTTTCGGATAAGAAAGTTAATCCCAGAGAATATAGCCCCTTACCCCTTGCGTATATAGGGGACAGCGTGTATGACCTTTTCATCAGAACAAAGGTGATTGAAAAAGGAAACAGGCACGTGACTGACTTGCATAAGGAATCGGTGAAATTTGTGAAGGCACATTCACAGGCGGTAAGTGTTCACGCCATAGAGGACAAGCTTACGGAGGATGAATTGCAGGTTATGAAGCGGGGCAGAAATGCGAAAAGCACACCGCCTAAAAATGCTGATATGACAGATTACCGTTATGCAACGGGGTTTGAGGCACTTATCGGTTACCTCTATCTGGAAGGTAAAGAGGACAGGCTTAAAGAAGTTTTAAATATGGCGTATGACGCCCTTTGTAATAATGAATAGGAGTGGTAGTATGAGTAATCAGACAGAGCTTTACGCTTACAAAGCGAGAAAGCACGCAATCACAGGCATCTACAATGCCGCATCGGGTCATCCCGGCGGAAGTCTTTCAATAGCAGACATTCTTGCGGTACTTTATTTTGAGGAAATGAATATTAACCCCGAAAAACCTCAGGATCCCGACCGTGACAGATTTGTTCTTTCAAAGGGACACTGTGCACCGGTGCTTTACGGTATCCTTGCTGAAAGAGGATATTTCCCTGTAGAAAAATGTGCGGAGCTTCGTAAAATTTACAGCAATATGCAGGGACACCCCGATATGAAGGGCATTCCCGGTGTGGATATGTCAACAGGATCACTTGGGCAGGGCATATCAGCTGCAAACGGTATGGCACTTGCGGCAAAGCTTGACAATAAGGATTACCGCGTATATACAATCCTTGGTGACGGTGAAATCGAAGAAGGTCAGGTGTGGGAGGCAGCTATGTTTGCAGCTCACTATAAGCTTGACAATCTTACTGCATTTATTGACAACAACGGCCTCCAGATTGACGGTGACATCGCAGAGGTTATGAACTCATACCCCATTGACGAAAAGTTCAGAGCTTTTAATTGGCACGTTATTACTATTGATGCCCATAATTATGATGAAATCAGAAATGCAATTGCCGAGGCAAAGACTGTTAAGGGCAAGCCTACTGCAATCATTGCAAAGTCTGTTAAGGGTAAGGGCGTTTCATTTATGGAAAATCAGGCGGCTTGGCACGGAAATGCTCCGAAAACAGAGCAGTATGAAGAGGCTATAAAAGAACTTGATGCGAAAATTGCATCACTTATGTAAGGAGGTATAACATAATGGCTATCGGTGATAAAATTGCTACACGTGAGAGCTACGGTATGGCTCTTGCGGCACTTGGTGAAAAATATGATATTGTTGTTATGGATGCCGACCTTTCCAAATCAACAAAGACAGATACTTTCAAGAAAAAGTTTCCCGAAAGATTCATAAACACAGGTATTGCAGAGGGTAATATGCTTTCTACAGCGGCAGGTCTTGCTTCAACAGGCAAGGTTGTATTTGCAAGCTCATTTGCAATGTTCGCAGCTGGCCGTGCTTTTGAGCAGATTCGTAACGGCGTTGCATATCCTCATCTTAACGTAAAAATCGGTGCTACACACGCAGGTATTTCTGTTGGTGAAGACGGTGCTACACATCAGTGCCTTGAAGATATCGGTATTATGAGAACAATCCCCGGTATGGTAATCATTAACCCTGCAGACCACGTTGAAGCAATGGCTGCTGTTGAAGCTGCTGTTAAGTACGAAGGCCCCGTTTACCTCCGTTTCGGCAGACTTCCCGTTCCGCAGATTTATGATGAGAATACTTATAAGTTTGAAATCGGTAAGGGTGTACAGCTTGAAGAAGGCAGCGATGCAACAATCGTTGCAACAGGTCTTATGGTTCCTTACGCTCTTGAAGCAAGAGAGCTTCTTAAGAAGGACGGCATTGATGCTGCAGTTGTAAACATACATACAATTAAGCC
>JAZRTB010000068.1:0-7470 GCA_045651805.1 Clostridia bacterium | reverse complement strand
CTTGTCTGTGAACTCGTACCAAATGCGCTTGATGGTAGAAAATGGATGTATATTCCAAGTACCGCTGCCGATTGTTGTGAAGACACTACTGCGGTAGAGGCATTTGATAAAACATTTTTACCTAAAGAAAAGAAATGGATGCCGAGTCAGGAAGAATTCTATATCTACAGACATTCTTCGGTAATCAGATAAACTAAAATAAGTGTCATCCGGATTATACAGTCTTTATATAAGAAATGTCGAAAGGAGCTGTGGATGTGTTGAAAACGGAAAAATATTTATTGCATTTGAAGGGATTTAATGAAATAAAAATATTTGATGTTGAAATGCAGTTTGATGAAGATACAGAGATTGATAAGTTTTCAATGTTTATAGATGACAAAAAACTTGAATTAACAGGAAACACAGAAAGTATTTTTATGGAACTTTCAAAAATATTAAAAGATAAATATGAAATACATTCATGTTATACTTGTAGGCACGGAAACTTTTGCGCGATTGGTGACATGGATAATGAAATCTTTTGCATCAATGATTTTGAACCTAAAAGCAAATCAGATTTGTACTTTGTAACAGAAGATAGTGCAGAACGAAAAAAGAGGAGTCGCACATTATTTGATATTTGTGAAGGATTTCAACTGTGTAGTGATGACTATTACACATACAAATAATTTTCTGTCTTAACTTGACGCGAGTTTCACGTAAAAATTGTTTACATCTAAATCTTATATGTGCAATATAGATGTCGAATGATTTCGAAAAATAGAGGAGGCACATAAAATGTTTGAAAGAAAGAGTTTTAACAATCATTATGAGGGGGCAATTGAACCCTTTAAAATTATTGGAAACACGTATTTTACGGGAACTTTCCCTGCATCTTCGCATTTGATAGACACCGGAGATGGGTTAATTTTAATTGATACCGGATATAGCGATACTTTGTTTCTGTTAATAAACTCAATATACAAATTAGGTTTTTCGCCATATGATGTCAAATATATTATACATACACATTGGCATGGTGATCATACCGAAGCAACAGCAGCTTTTGTTCACTTAACCGGTGCAAAGACCTATATAGGTAAAAAAGATGCACAAAAAGTCAGAAACTATTTCGAACCTGATATTCTGCTGTCGGAAGGAGACATTATTTCTCTTGGAAATACCAAAATAGAAGTAGTAGAAACCCCCGGACACACTGAAGGTACGATATCTTTATTTTACGAAACTGAAGAAAATGGTGTGAAATATCAGGTTGGAACGTTTGGCGGAGCAGGGGCAAACACCCTTGCTAAAGGTCGTTTTGATTACGATAATTGCAGAGAAGATTATCTGGAATCTCTTAAAAAATTGAGAAAAAGAAAAGTAGATGTATTTATCGGAAATCATGTATGGAACAATGATACAGAAGCAAAAGCAAAAATCCTGAAAGAAACCGGAGAAAATAAGTTTATTGACAGTAGTATCTGGTGTGAATTTTTAGATTTTTGTGAGAAACGCTTATACGAAACTATTGAAAAAGATTGAGCTTTTGTTCGGTTTTGATAAAATCATTGCAAATAAATAATTTGAGGAGGATAATTATGAGTTTTAAAAAAGATTTTGCGTGGGGCGTTGCAACCGCCTCATATCAGATAGAGGGAGCATATAACGAAGACGGACGCGGTTTAAGCGTGTGGGATGTTTTTTCTCACGAACCGGGAAAAGTGGATTACGGACACACCGGTGATGTTGCCTGCGACCACTATCACAGATTTAAAGAAGACGTTAAGCTTATGCGCGAACTTGGTATCAAATCTTACCGTTTTTCTATAAGCTGGTCGCGTATTTTCCCCAATGGTATTGGTGAAGTCAACGAAAAAGGTGTGAAGTTTTATTCTGACCTTATTGATGAACTTATTGCAAACGGGATTGAGCCTTACATAACTCTTTTTCATTGGGATTTCCCCTACGAATTATATAAAAAGGGCGGTTGGCTGAATTCTGATTGTGTAAAGTGGTTTGCGGACTATGCCGCAAAAGTAAGCGAGCTTTATTCTGACCGCGTTAAATATTTTATCACCTTTAACGAGCCACAATGCTTTATCGGTTCAGGACACTTTTCAGGTGGACATGCTCCCGGTTTAAAGGTAGGTTATAAAGATATTTTCCAGATGTGCCACAATGTGCTGAAAGCACACGGAGCGGCAGTTATTGCACTTCGTGAAAATGCGAAAAATCCGATTAAGGTGGGATATGCACCTACTTGTGGTGTATGCTATCCTAAAACAGACAGTCCTGCGGATATTGAGGCGGCAAGAAAAATGTATTTTGAATGTCCCCCGATGGAAGGTAATGTTATGTGGAGTGTTTCCTGGTGGAGTGACCCTGTTATATTTGGTAAATATCCCGAGGACGGCCTCGAGATGTACAAAGAATTCCTTCCTGAAATTACAGATGAGGATATGAAGCTTATCGGTCAGCCCCTTGATTTTTATGCCCAGAATATCTATAACGGAATTGCAGTATCTGTGGGCAAAGACGGCAAACCTGAATATGAAGAAAGATATGCAGGATTTCCAAGAACTGCTATTAATTGGCCTATTACGCCCAAGGCTCTTTACTGGGGACCGAAATTCCTTTACGAAAGATACAATCTTCCCATTTATATAACCGAAAACGGTATGTCTGCACACGACGTTGTTTCCCTTGACGGAAAAGTGCACGACCCCAACCGTATCGACTTCCTTGAAAGGTATCTCCTTCAGCTTGAAAAAGCGGCAGACGAAGGTGCAGATATTGCAGGCTATTTCCTTTGGTCATTTATGGATAACTACGAATGGGCAAAAGGATATTCGGAACGCTTTGGTATTGTTTTTGTGGATTACGAAACACAGGAGAGAATCCCCAAGGATTCAGCTTATTGGTATAAAGAATGGATTGAAAAACATTCGGAAATGTTTTAAAAATTGGCAGTATTAATATTGAGCATAAAAATCTTAATATTGCTTATAGACAAAAACTTTTGGTAATGGTATAATTGCTGAAAAAATGAGGTGTTATTATGCAGAAACTTAATTTTAAAAACTTATCCAATGACCTTTTGACAGTTGTAAATGAACTTAGAAACGGTATCGGGTTTGATATTGATGTCAATGGACCGGAAGTGTCTGTTTCCAAACGCGAAAAAGACGGTCTTACCGTGAAAATTGCAGACGGAAAAGCAGAAATATCTTATGGCATAATTCCCGATTTCTGCCGTGGACTTTGCATCCTTAAAGATGCTCTTGAAAAGGGCAGGACCGAATTTTCATATGATGCTGACAGAGGAATTGAAAAAAGCGGTATTATGCTTGACCTTTCAAGAAATGCCGTCGTAAAGGTAGAAACTGCAAAGGATTTAATCCGCAGATGTGCAAGAATGGGTCTTAATACCTTTATGCTTTATATGGAAAATATCTATAAAATAGAGGAATATCCTTATTTCGGATATATGCGTGGTGCTTATACAGAGGACGAGCTTCGTGCCATTGACGAGTATGCACTTGTTTTCGGTGTGGAGGTTGTACCTTGTATTCAGACACTTGGTCATCTTTCAAACGCTCTTCGCTGGCCTTATGCCGCAGGTATGAAAGATACAAATGACATTCTTCTTATTGATGAGCCTGAAACCTATAAATTTATCGAGGCGATGATTAAAACACTTGACCGCAGCCTTTCAACAAATCGTATTCACGTAGGTATGGATGAGGCGTTTCAGGCAGGAAAAGGCAGATATAAGGACCTTCACGGTGAAGTTCCCCATATGGAACTCATTGGAAGACATCTCTCAAAGGTTAAAGAAGTTCTTGATAAATACGGCAAAACTCCTATTATGTGGTGCGATATGCTTATGCGCTATTGCTCTAGTAAAGGACAGTTCTGGGATATGGACACCGTTGTTACGGAGGAAGATGCAAAGCACGTTCCTAAAGGATATGACCTTGCATACTGGGATTACTATTTTGAGACAGAAGAAATGTATGATGCTATGTTCGGATGCCTCAAAAAGATGTCCGACACAGTTTCAAGTTACGGCGGTGTATGGACCTGGGGTGGAATGAGTGTTAACTATGACAAAACCTTCCGCACAACGTTCCCGATGATTAAATCAAGCCGTAAAAACGGAATTAACGAAATCTGTGCAACCCTCTGGGGTGATGACGGTGGTGAAGTAAGCTTTTATACTGCACTTCTCGGAATTCAGCTTTTTGCCGAAGCAGTATATCACGAGGACGTGAATATGGAGCATCTCGGAAAGATGTTTAAAATCTGCACCGGTTACGATGCGGAAAGTTTCCTTGCACTTGATATTGACGAGGTGCCTGAAACACTGGAATTCAGAGACAGAAACACAGGTGTTCATAAGACTATGAATGCAATTACAATGTCAAAGCAGATGCTTTATCAGGATGTTCTTCAGGGGCTTCTTGATAAGCAGTATGAACACGTTGACTTTGATACTCACTACGGAAAATGCCTTGACAGATTTGACAGGATTTCTGTTCCCGGAGACCTTAAGGAACTTTTCAGCTATCACAGACAGCTTACATATGTGCTTTCAATAAAGGCGGAGCTTGGCAGAAAGCTTACTGCAAATTACAAAGCGGGGGATAAGACAGCCCTTTCTGAAAACCTTACAAATATTAAAAAACTATACTGTGAAGCTGAAAAACTTCACAGCCTTTTCTCTGCTCTTTGGCTTAAATATAACAAAGCATTTGGTCTTGACAGAATAGACCTTCGTTTCGGTGGACTTCTTGCAAGAATCAAGCGTGCCCGGATAAGTGTGGAAGCATATCTTAATGGAGAGATTTCCGAAATTGAAGAACTCACGGAAGAAAAGCTTATGTTCACAACCGCGGAGTTTTTGCATTGTCCTTTCTACAATTATTACTCAACGGCATCTATGCAGATAGAAAAACAATGGTGAGCAAGCTGCGCCTGCACGCATGTCGCACTTTGATGATGTGCAAACATTTCGCATGCGATTAAAGGCTGTTAAGCATGGTGTCTTCAGCGTTAGCTCTTTTTCCCAAGTTTCAGCATTTTACATATAAATTGCGACAGGTTTTGCACAAAAAAGCGAATTATGATAAATAAATTTAAGATTGTGCAAAAAACAGTGAATATTTTATAAATACATTACAGTCTTAATGTGGTAAAATAATGTCAGAATAGGAGGGGAGTTTCATGATAAGTAAAATTAACTTATACAAGGAATTCTTTGTGGAAAAGGAAAAGACTGTTTTTGAGGCAGGTTCTCTTAAAGCAACTCTTTTCAAATATGCAAACGGAATTGAAGCTGTAAAGCTTTCAAACGACAAGGGTTATGTGACACTTCTTCCTTTTATGGGTCAGCAGATCTGGGATATGGAGTTCCTCGGTCATAACCTTGTTATGAAGTCTATTTATGATGATCCCGAAGTATGCTATGATTTCTATGGTGAAAGCTATGGCTGCTTCCTTATGCATTGCGGTCTTACCGCTATGGGTAATCCTACTGCAGAGGATACACATACTCCTCACGGTGAACTTCCCATTGCAAAGTATAAGACAGCATATATTCTCGCAGGTGAGGATGAAAAGGGTAAGTACATATCCTTAAGCGGTAGCTACACTCATAAGAGAGCTTTCGAGCATGATTATGAATTTACTCCCGAATGCAGACTCTATGAGGATGCTTCAACAATTGATATGATTATTTCATTCACAAATCATAAGGATCTTCCTCTTGAATATTTCTATCTTTGCCACATTAACTACCGCCCCGTTGACGGTGCACAGCTTATTTATACGGCGAAGCCTGAAAATATTGAAGCACATCACGAAGTTCCGGACAATTATCCCAAGGAGCTTGCAGATAAGACAAATGCTTATCTTGATATGCTTGATAAGGATGCTTCCATTATGAATGTTATTGATTCCAAGACGCAGAGCTATGCTCCCGAAATCGTATTTACTTGTAAGTACGATGCGGACGAAAACGGTGATGCTCATACAATGCAGCTTCTTCCTGACGGATATGCTTGCTATGTATCACACAGACCCGAGGAGCTTCCCTTTGGTGTAAGATGGATTTCAAGAACAACTGATGAAGATGCACTTGGTATGGTGCTTCCTGCAACTGCACAGCATATGGGTTATCTCTATTGTAAGGAAAAGGGACTTGAAAAGTACCTTCAGTCAGGAGAGACTATGACATACCACATCACGACAGGTATTCTGTCACCCGAAGAAAGTAATATAATTAAAAATAAAATTAATAAATAATTTTTAAATTAAAAGGAGAGATTTTATTATGGCAAACAGAGTTTGTATCCCCGATTACGAGTACAAGGAAAGAATTGCGAAAGCAGCTCAGCTTGTAAAAGAAAGAGGTCTTGACGTAATGGTAGTATGCTCAACAGAGTCTGACTACGCTAACGCAAGATATTTCAGCGGCTTCTGGCCCCTTTTCGAGCGTGCAGGTGTAGCTATTGCTGCAAATGGTGACGCTGCTCTTATGGTTGGTCCTGAATGTATCATTTTCGCAAAGGACGTTTCAGGTTCAAGAATTGACAAGATTTTCTGCCTTCGTGAGTTCAGAGAATCAGCTGACCCCGCTTACCCCGAACTTCAGGCTAACACATTTAACGATGTATTCAAGGCTATCGGTGTAACAGGCGACAACATCAAGATTGGTCTTGGTAGCTACGTTGAATGTACACTTCCCATTATGGAAGGTCTTAAGGAAAGCTACCCCAATGCTGAAATTTCAATGTGTAACGATATCATGGTTACTCTTCGTAAGATTAAGAGTATCAATGAGCTCGCTTGTATTCAGGAAGGTTTCAGAATCGTTGACATCGCTACAGACGAAGTTATCCGTAACCTTAAGCGCGGCGTAACAGAACTCCAGATGGTTGGTATCGCTCAGAGAGTTATTTACGAAGAAGGTGCAGAATACGAAGGTCTTCCCATGTACGTATACAGCGAAAAGTCAACAAGCCACGCTATCAGCCGTTCAGGTTACAGAACAATCGGCAAGGACGATATCGTTCAGCTTAACCTTTCTGCTAAGATTGACGGTTATTCACCTGCTATCGGTCTTCCCATCGCTATGGGTAAGCTTGAAGGTGAAAGAAGAAGAGTTGTTGAATTCTGTAAGGAAGCTCACGACTGGACAGTTAGCCAGCTTAAAGCAGGCGTAATGGCTTGTGATATAGCTAAGGATTACTACAATATGTTCGTAGATAACGGCTTCAAGGACAACTTCGTATATGGTCCCTGTCATGGTACAGGTATGATCGAAGTTGAAGCTCCCTGGATGGAAACATCTTCAGAATATCCTCTTGAAGAGAATATGACATTCCAGGTTGATAACTTTATTATGGGTGACGGCTTCGGATGCAGATGGGAAATCGGTGCAGCTATCACTAAGGATGGTTGTCACAAGATGACAGATTACCT
>JAZRTB010000067.1:0-9700 GCA_045651805.1 Clostridia bacterium | reverse complement strand
TTCACCTCTCGGCGTACCTTAATAGGGTCTCCCGAAAAGTCTTCAGACTTTTTGGGAAAGAGGCAAAATAAGATTGCAAACATAGTTTTCGCAAGAAAACGTCAATTGCATATCTTGTTTTGACGATGCTTCGGGTACCCTTCGGTTCAGTTTGTGTGTTCTGAACAATTTTTCCTATCCCTCAGGTTAATTGGCAAAAAGCAATAATATTTCTAAACATAGGTGAGTTTTAATGAAAAACAAAGCTATAGGCGTTTTTGACAGCGGCCTTGGCGGACTTACTGCGGTAAGAGAACTAAACAGGGTAATGCCCGGTGAAAACATCATTTATTTTGGTGACACCGGGCGTGTCCCTTACGGCAACCGCAGCAAGGAGACTATCATCCGCTATACAAAAGAAGATATTGAGTTTCTTATGAAGCACGATATAAAGCTGGTTATTGCGGCTTGCGGTACGGCAAGTAGTGTAGCACTTCCGTATCTTTATGACAAATTCGGAATAAAGATTATGGGTGTGCTTGAAAGTGCCTGCAATGAAGCGGTAAAGGTGACAAAGAATAACCGTATCGGCGTAATAGGGACTGCAGGCACAATCAAAAGTAATAAATATGCCGAAATTATAAATTCCATATCTCCTGATGCAGAAGTTTTTTCAAAGGCTTGTCCGATGTTCGTGCCACTCGTTGAAAACGGGTACGCAGAAAGTGAGGCGGCGCGTCTTATTGCAAAAGACTACCTTTCCTGCCTTAAAGAGGAGAATGTGGATACACTTATCTTGGGATGCACACATTACCCCTTGCTTAAAGGTGTAATTTCGGATATAATGGGAGAAGAGGTAACGCTCCTCAGTCCCGGTGAGCTTACAGCCTTAAGTGCGAAAGAGTATCTTCGGGAAAACGGACTTCTCTCGGATAATAAATCGGGGCAGAACGAATTTTACGTTTCTGACTCGGTAGAAAATTTCTCAACTCTCGGCAGCACCTTCCTCGGAACTGATATTGAAATGAGGGTGCAGAGGACGGAGGCGTTCAACTGATGAAAAAGGATGTTTATATATCTATAAAAGGGTCGCAGGAGTATGAAGACGACAAGAATAAAATGGAAGTCACAACTGCAGGCAAGTTTTATGATAAAGACGGAAAATACTATGTAAGCTATGTTGAGGGTGAGCTTACAGGTATGGAAAAATGTAATACTACAATTAAGGTGTCTCCCGATGGCATTGTTACCATGATGCGCCACGGACAGACAAATACGCATATGATTTTTGAAAAAGGCAAATGTCACATCGGTCATTACGAAACGCCCTACGGTGACTTTACAATCAGCGTTACGGCAAACGATATCAACGTTTCTCTTGATGAAAACGGTGGAAATATTGATATTGACTATATGATGGACATAAATAACGTTGCACGTTCGCGAAATGGTATTTCGCTTAAAATAAGAGCATAAGAAAGGAAAGAAAGTTATGGCAAATACACTTTCTCTTAAAAAAACACAGATTTATAATGCGGTAGAAAAAGCGGCGAAGAAAGCTTATCCCGAGGTGGATATTCCGCAGTTCGTTATTGAAAATCCCAAGGACAGAAGCCATGGTGATTATGCGGTTAATACTGCTATGATGCTTGCAAAGGCGGCAAAGTCAAATCCCAGAGCTATTGCGGAAAATATTGTTAATAATCTTGACGCCGCTGAAATCGGTGCGGAAAAAATCGAGATTGCAGGCCCCGGTTTCATCAATTTCTATCTTGACAAGAGCTATCTTTACAATGTTCTTGCAGAAATTGAAGAAGAGCAGGAAACCTACGGTAATGTAAACGTAGGAAACGGTAAGAGTGTGGTTGTTGAATACGTAAGTGCAAACCCCACAGGCCCTATGCATATGGGTAATGCACGCGGCGGTGCACTCGGTGATACTGTAAGTAACGTTCTTAAGAGAGCAGGATGGAATGTAACCAAGGAATTCTACATAAACGATGCAGGTGCCCAGATTGACAAATTCGGCAGAAGCCTAGACGCAAGATATATTCAGATTCTTAAGGGTGAAGATGCAATTGAATTCCCCGAGGATGGTTATCAGGGCGACGATATCCGTGTTCACGCACAGAACTATATTGATAAGTACGGTGACATCCTTCTTGATAAGGAAGAGCAGGAGAGAAAGGATGCCCTTGTAGGCTATGCACTTCCCCTTAACATTGCCGCACTTAAGGAAACTCTTGGTCGTTACGGCATTAACTATGACGTGTGGTTTTACGAAAGCACACTTCATAACGGTGGTGCAGTAGCGGAAACTCTTGAAAAGCTTAAAGCAAGCGACATCACTTATGAAAAGGATGGCGCACTCTGGATTAAATCTACCGAATTCGGCGCAGAAAAGGACGACGTGCTTGTAAGAGCTAACGGTATTCCCACATATTTTGCGGCAGATATTGCATATCACAGAAACAAGCTTGAAAGCCGTAACTTTGACCTTGCAATTAACGTTTGGGGTGCAGACCACCACGGTCATATTGCAAGAATGAAGGGTGCTATGGAAGCTGTAGGTATCAGCGGTGACAAGCTTGAAGTGCTTGTAATTCAGCTTGTAAGACTTATGCGTAACGGCGAAATTGCAAGAATGAGTAAGCGTACAGGTAAGATGATTACCCTTGCTGACCTTATTGATGAAATCGGTATTGATGCGGCAAGATTCTTCTTCAATATGCGCGCCGCAGGAAGCCATATGGACTTCGACCTTGACCTTGCAGTAAGCCAGACTAACGAGAACCCCGTGTTCTACGTTCAGTATGCACATGCAAGAATCTGTTCTATTATCCGCCTTCTTGAAGAAAGTGGTGTAAAAGTTCCCGCTTACAGCGATACAAAGGCTGAACTTCTTACAAAGAAGGAAGAGCTTGAACTTATGGAAGTTCTTGCGAAGCTTCCCGATGAAATCAAGGCTTCTGCAGAAAGCTTTGACCCCAGTAATCTTACACATTATCTTATTGATGTTGCATCACACTTCCACTCATTCTACAACGCTTGCCGTGTTCGTGATGAAGAAGAAAACCTTATGGGTGCAAGACTTAAGCTTATTGAGTCCTGCCGTGTTGTTATTAAGAACGTACTTGATATACTTGGTGTAAGTGCTCCCGAAAAAATGTAATTAGTTTGGAAATGTTAAAATTGCCTGGGTCGCAATAAATATTATATATTAAATGAAAGGGTGTTGGTATGAAAAAGAAAATATTGTCTTTACTGCTTGTAGCTGTTATGCTTTTTTCCTGTGCAATTGTAAATGCGGAGGAGACTGCCATACACCCCGAAGAACAGATGGTAATTGACTATACAAATAATTTCAAAAAGACTGTCATCAGGGCGTATGCTCACGATATTGCCGATAATTACTATTACGGCATAAGCGATGAAGAACTTTTGTATGCAGTAATATGCAGTGCAGTAGACGAGGGAAAGGTTGACCTTAACAAAGCAATTGAGGCAATGATAAATACCCTTGACGACAAGTATGCAGAGTTCTATACCATAGAAGAATATATGGAGCTGACCCAGAATATTTCAGGTGAGTTTTCAGGTATCGGCGTAATTATCACCCAGAATGAGACAGGTGCCCTTGTTACTTCCGTAATAAAAGACGGTCCTGCTGAAAAGGCAGGCATCCAGATGGGTGACAGTATCATAAGGGTGAACGGAGCTAATGTTACAGGAATGTCTGTTGAAGCGATAAAAAATCTGATTGTTGGTGAAACGGAAAGCAATGTGACAATAACGGTACTCCGAAGCGGAGAAGAACTGGAATTTGACTGTGTCCGCGGTACTGTTTCAATGCCGAATATTGAAACGGAAATGCTTAACGACGATACCGCATATCTTGGTATTGTGCAGTTTTTGCAGAATACTCCGGAGGAAATACAGGAATATGTTGATTCCCTTCGCAAAGATAAGATAGGTAAGCTTGTTATTGATCTTCGTAATAACCCCGGTGGTGACCTTGAAGCGGCAATTGCAATTGCAAATATTTTTATCAGTACCGGAAATATTGCACAGTTGAAATATAGGAATTCTTCCCTTGATACCATTATAAAGTCGCAGAATTTTCACGCTCCCCGCTTTAAAATTGCGGTGCTTGTAAATGAAAACAGTGCTTCTGCAAGTGAATTTCTTGCTATGGCTTTTCAGTCGAGAAATGCAGCGGAAATTATCGGTGTCAAGACCTATGGAAAGGGCAGTATGCAGTCCGTTCAGAGACTTCCCAACGGTTCCGGCATAAAATATACTGTGGGCGAGTTTTATTCTCCGAAGGGTGAACGTGTAAATACAATCGGCATAACTCCGGACATTATTGTTGAGAATGAAACCGTGGCAGTTGATGAAGAAAGCTTTACTGAAATCGATTTTTCCAGAATTGATGAAGCGGGAAAAGATGGTGAGATGAATCTCGCTCTTGAACAGAGACTTCACGCAGTCGGAATTCTTATGGAAGAGCCTGACGAGGTGTTTGATGAAGCTACAAAAACTGCGGTGAAAGAACTTCAGATTGCTATCGGATATGACGTAACGGGAATTCCCGGATTTAATGAATATCTTTACATGAATGACTTTGACTATGAATTTGAAAAAGTAATTGATTGTCAGCTTGATGCGGCTATTGACTATCTTTCAAAAAAACGATAAGTACAAACAAAGCTCAAAGAAAAAGAGGTGATAAGAGTGAAGTTTGAACTGTTAAAACCAAATAAAATAAAAGTAGTTGTTGAGCCTCACGACCTTGACAGGTGGGGAGTGACGGCAGACGATATGGCGAAAAATTCGCCCGAAACACGTGATATCTTTTTTGAAATGCTCCGTCAGGCAGAAAAGGAAACGGGTTTTTCCTGCAGTAATGCGCGCCTTGTGGTAGAGGCGGCAATCAGGTCTGACAGTAATGAGCTGACTCTCTTTGTCACAAAGGTTGACTCCGATGAGGAAAAGGAACTTTTTGATAAAATTTCTACGGCAATAAAGCCTATTATGGAAAAAGAGCTTAAGAAAGCTGTTAAAAAAGAAGAAAAGAAAGCTCCCGCAAAAAACACAATGGTTGAGCTTTCCGATTTTGAAGATGTTATTAAAATGTGCTACTCTATGCGCGAATGTATGTGGGGCAGTCTATATTCCTACAAGGATAAGTATTATATGACGATGCTTTCCGAATACATAAATAAGGCGTCGGAATATGGTGCTGTCTGTCCCGAAGCTTACCGTAGCGTGGTTGAGGAACATGGAACACTTGTTATAAAAAGCAGTGCGTTTTTTACAATAAGAAACCGCTTTAAAGAATAACGGGCTTGATAAAAAGCGCAGAACGCACAAAGCAAAAAGGAATCTGGTGCAATTTGTGCAGAAATTCAAATTGGTAATTCAATGTAGGACTTCGTAAAAGCGAAGTCCTTCGTTTTGTCGCTTTGTGCTATCGACAAACCTCACCACTCGCTGTATCCACATACAGCTTCGGGCAAGCCCCTGCGGGGTTCAGTTTGTTAATTCTGCATCTTTTTCTCTGCGCCCGCCGCGTGCTTGATAAAAAGCGCAGAACGCTTTTTATCAATGCAAAATGCATAATGCAAAGTGCAAAATTAAGGAAGGGATTTGCCGTTTGGCAAATCCCTTTTGATTTTTTGAACAATTTGGGGACAGTCCCCTTTTTGTTCAATTTTTTCTTTTAGTTAATTCTTTCGATTTTTCCGAATTGCTCTGCTATTGTATAAAGTTTTCCGTTAGGTGCTACAATGCAACTGTCGGAATACTTATATCTGTGGATGAGCGAAAGATTTTCACCGTCATATGTGTAATATCCGTCGTTATAGGGCGAAATGCTGTAACTGTCGGAAATTCCGTAAACATGCTGCTGTTCGGGCATCCATTCGCATTTAAGATAAAGCTTGCCGTTTGCTTTCCCGAGAAGCTCGATGCTGCCGTAATCAGGGAACAGCTCGTTTATATAAACAAGAGTTCCGTCGGGCAGGAGTCTGTACAGATGGTTGTTCAGAATTGTAGAACCGCGGTAGCCGGAGTAGTTTTCAAATGAAATATACAGACTTCCGTCGTCTGTCTTGACTGCATTCTGAATTGCGATATTTCCCGGAAGCTGAATAAAGTTCCCGTTATGAACAATATAGGTGTATCTTTCATATGGGGTGTATGGTGCGGGAATTTCCATATTATAATAAGCGTGAAGCTGAAGGAAATGTCCGTCGCCCGTTGTGAATTCGTAGTATGAAGGCTGAAGTTCGTCCTCTTTCACCGTTCCGTCGGAAAGGACTTTGATTTCTGCGAGGGGCGTACCGTCAATGACGAAGTGGTTGTCCTTTATTTCAAAAGTTCTGTCAGATTCTACGGGTGTCTGATACATCGGAAAAGGTTTATCATAACCCTCTGCCACAGTTATTTCGTCAGTATTAAAGTCGATGCGGAGGAAATTGTCGTCCTCGGGATTATGCACAATTGCATAAGTATCGGCCACTTCATAAACTGTCATTGTGCTTCCGAAACCACGCTGATAGGAAGTTATTGTAAGACTGCGGTTTCCTTCCTCTTTAAAATCAATATTCCAGTAAAATTCCTCTGTCCCGAATCGCCAGGTAAGGGGGAAATAGGTCACACCGCGATAATTGAAAAGGGGATATTCTTCTGTTTTCTGGTCAATTTTTTTGCCGTTTACCCAGATGTCATATGTGGGAATAACCGCCTTTGAATACTTGGTGTTTTTTGCTGTGGGGTAAGAGGGCGTCTCAATAAATGATGACGGGTGGGAGGCTATAAAAAGTCCTTCACCATCTACCCACGCGGTTGAAACGTCAAGAAGACGACAATATTCGTAAGTCATAGGAAAGTAGGTAATATCCTTATATGAAAGAATCGGGTACTGTGAATCTTGATAATAAAATGAAGTGTCTTCAATGATGAATTCGTAATCGGGAATAAGCACAGTAATTTCATCGCTGGCATAAGACGGGATAATACTCAAACTCATAAGAAGCAGGAAAATTAATAATGCTTTTTTCATATTTATCACCTCAAAAAAAGTATATCATATATAAAAAAAGTGTCAATATATTTGCAAATAAAAACTTTGAAAAATCTTGTTTTGATGTAAGCCCGCAAAAAGACAGATAAAAACAAAACTGACTCCTCTTGATATGAGAAGTCAGTTTATTGATTTAGAATACCAATTTGCGCTGCATTTAAATTAAAAACCTAAATCCTCTGCGAGGGCAGCCATATCGGATGAATTGCAGATAACGTAGTCACCTGAATATGTGTGAGGCATTGAATAATCTTTTATGGAGTAGTCGCCGTCAACAATGATTTTTGCTATCGCATCAAGCTCTGTTTCATCAATGTCGGTTTCTGTGTATTTATCTGACATTTCAAACCAGTCAGCGATAAGGTCAAGGTTGCCGCTGTTTGCACACTGTTCAAACGCTTCCATCATAAAGTCTCTCTGAACGGCGCTGCGGTATGTATCACCTGTTGCGTATCCTCTGTAACGAAGAAGCTGTTCTGCTTCGTCGCCATTGATGTGCTGATATCCTGCACTAAGGTTTATATACAAGCCCTGTGCGGGGTCAGAGTATACCATTCTCTGCGGAACATTAAAATATACACCACCGAACATATCTACAGTCTGTGATACACATTCAATCTTGGTATGCATATATGAATCTATCGGGATGCCTGTAAGATTTTCAACTTCAGAAATGAGCTTGTAAATGTTTGTACTTCCACCTGAAACTGCTACGGAATTAATCTTCTTGTTGCCTACTTTTGTATCACGGGGAATAGACACAAGGCTGATTTCCTTGTTGACGTGGTCAAACACGCAAAGCATAATCATATCGGTAAGTGAACCTGATTTATCGGGAACAGTAACAAGCATTGTGTGAAGATCGGGAACGCCTGCCGTGTAGTCGGTTTCCTCAAAAGTCTCCTCTGTTTCAATAGCCTGAACAGCTTCAGAACCCTTGTCGTCCTTTTTACCTTTGAGAAGGAAAATTCCTACAACAACTGCAGCTGCAATAATTGCTACGATAAGGACTATGCTTACACATACGATAATAGTCTTCTTATCTCCACCTGATTTTCGGGGGGCAACGGGAGTGCCCGGCTGATCAGGAAACTGCTGATGGGGGATCTGTTGATTGGGAACCTGCTGATTAGCACCCTGTTGATTAGTGCCCTGTTGATTAGCACCTTGCTGATTAGCGCCTTGCTGATTAACATTGTTGCCTGAAAAATTATTGCCGTTCTGATAATTATTCATGACTTTCTCCTTAGTTAGTAATTATTTAATAACTCTTACCTTGATTACGCCATCAATTTTTTCGATTTCTGCCTTAACATCTGCATCTGCAATATCAAGAATTGTGCAAGCAAGGTCGCCCTTACTCTTATTCATCATATTTTCGATGTTTGCACCCTTGCCTGAAATCACGGAAGTGATGCTTGTAAGAGTGTTGGGGATGTTCTTATGAAGAACGGTGATTCTTGTAGTGCCTGCAGTTCTGGGAAGCTCACAAGCGGGGAAGTTAACGGAGTTAACGATGTTACCGTTTTCCATATAATCGATAAGCTGTTTTGCAGCCATAACTGCACAGTTGTCTTCACTTTCTTCGCTTGAAGCACCAAGGTGGGGGATTGCAATTACGTTTTCAAGACCGATAACCTCATCAGAGGGGAAGTCAACAACGTACTTTGAAATAAGACCAACTTCGAGAGCGCTCTTAAGTGAATCTGTATCAACAAGCTCGCCTCTTGAGAAGTTGAGAAGCTTTGCACCCTTCTTAACGGCACTCTTGAAGAGGTCTGCATTGAACATACCCTTTGTATCGCCTGTAAGAGGAAGGTGGAGTGTTATGTAGTCAGCCTCAAGAAGAGCATCCTTAAGGTCAGTTTTAATTGCTGTGTGACGGTCAAGGTTAAGAGCTGCCTTAACTGAAATGAAGGGGTCGTAACCGATAACGTCCATGCCAAGGTGGTGAGCTGCATTTGCAACAAGCACACCGATAGCACCAAGACCGATTACTGCAAGCTTCTTGCCCTGGATTTCGCATCCTGCAAAGTTGCCCTTGCCTTTTTCAACCATCTTACCAACTTCTGCGCCGTTACCCTTAAGTGTCTTTGCCCAGTCGATACCGCCGATGATATCACGTGATGCAAGAAGAAGACCTGCGATTGTAAGCTCCTTAACAGCGTTTGCGTTAGCACCGGGAGTATTGAATACTACGATACCTTTTTCGCTACACTTGTCAATCGGAATATTGTTTACGCCTGCACCTGCACGTGCAACCGCTTCAAGAGAAGCGGGAAGCTCCATATCGTGCATACTGAAGCTACGGAGAATTACGCAATCGGGATTTTCACAGTTGTCTGTGATTGTGTAATTTGCTTTATTGAAATTGTCAAGACCGCATTTTGCAATCTTATTAAGAGTTAACAGATTATACATTATTATCAGTTCCTTTATAAGTGTATTGGTAGGGATAGGAAAAAAGGTTCAGAACGGACAAACTGAACCCGTAGGGTACCCGAAGCATCGTCAAAACAAGATATGCAATTGACGTTTTCTTGCGAAAACTATGTTTGCAATCTTATTTTGCCTCTTTCCCAAAAAGTCTGAAGACTTTTCGGGAGACCCTATTAAGGTACGCCGAGAGGTGAA
>JAZRTB010000066.1:0-1648 GCA_045651805.1 Clostridia bacterium | reverse complement strand
TCTCCTGTGTTGATTCTTAAATACCTTTCAACTGTAGGTCTTGATGAAGATTATTCCTACAGTCAGTTTGATATGAATACAGCAGGAACAGTATATATCAATAACTTTACTGGAAATCTTATAATAACCCGTGATGAAGCTGATACAACGGGTAAGGTTAATCCTTACTATCTTACAAGCACGTACAATAGCTTCTCAACTATAGAGGCAATGGAACCCTCATGGTTTAGGAGTTACGAATACGGCTTTAGAAATGAAACTCAGTTTGTTAATGAAAACGGAACCGGTGAAAACATTACTCTTGCAGAAATTGTTAATGAACCTGGTTCTTACAGTATTTCCGATAATTCATCAGACTTTGAAAAAATAAGACCCAACTATGATGCTGCAACAGGTGAGCTTATCAGTGTAGATGCCTGGCGTGACGGTGATGACACAAGATATAATTTTGACCTTGAAAAAGGTCTTGTCGGAATTTTCTCGGACGATTCCGAAGTGGCTTTATTTTCAAGAGTAGTTATGCATAATGAGGATGAAACAGAGGTTTTATATCTTGTTGACGGCGATGGACACAAACTTGAAATTACGAAAACTTCTGAAGCATACACAGTTAAACAGATTGATACGGATAAAAACTTACTCGGTGATACTGTTGTGTACACCAAGGATTTAAACGGTAATGTTACACAGATAACCTCAAACGGTAATATTCAGGCTGTATTTACTTATGATGAACTTAACCGTATGACATCTGTTACTAACGATATAGGTTACAAGTTAACCTTTGGTTATCAGGGTGACAGTAAGAAAATAGCATCAGTTTCCGAAAGTAAGGATGGAACAGAAGGGCAGAGCATCTCTTTCACAAGAACATATAACAGCACTGAAATCCGCTCTGCAGGTGCTGATGGTATTTTCGGAAACGGTGACGATGTTCTTACTAATTACAGATTCAATAAGAATGCTCAGCTTACACAGGTTTTTAACACTACAGTGTCTGGTGAAGACCTTGGTGCGGTTGCTTACGCTTATAATGAAGAAGACAACAACGCTGACTTTGGCGAGCTTACAACAGTATCTGCAGTCGGTAAAAATGTTGTAAATCTTCTGAAAAATCATAATCTTGAATCAACCGATAGTTGGTCAGTAGTAAAAATTGCTGACAGTTCAAGTTCATACACCGCAGCTCATACGACTGAAAAATCTTATTCAGGTCTTGGCTCATTTAAAATTACTGTCGATGATTTTACCAAGAACGGCTCGGTTTCCTACGGTCAGACATTTACACCGGCTGACGGAACTCTTGAGGTTGGAAAGACCTATTCGGCTTCGGCATTTGTTAATGTTGATTCGCTGTCAAAGGATGCAGATATAGATTCCTCAAGAGGCTACGGTGCAGGGATTATTGTCAGAGTAATTACTGATAAAACTGAGTATATCTATTCGGACAGCATAACTGAAACTTCAGAATCGGTAAACGACGGTTGGGAAAGAACCTTTGCAACCTTTACCGTTCCTGAAAATTACAGCAGAATCGATGTTTTACTTGCTGTACGTAATGCAACAGGTACTGCATATTTTGACTGTGTTCAGCTTGAAGAAGGCAATACGCCCAATGAATACAATATTCTCGAAAATAACGGTTTTA
>JAZRTB010000065.1:0-17624 GCA_045651805.1 Clostridia bacterium | reverse complement strand
ATATCTTTCAGTCTGCCCGTAATGAGGTAATTCCCCTCGGGAGTACGGCAAGCAAGGTCGCCGGTATGGAGCCAGCCGTCGGCATCAATGGTAGAGGCAGTGGCATCAGGCATTTTATAGTAGCCTTTCATAATGTTAAAGCCACGGGCCACGAATTCGCCGCTTTCGCCATCGGGCAGTTCGTCGCCTGTTTCCGGGTCGATGATTTTACATTCAACGCCGGGGAAAGCGCTACCGACAGTTTCAACACGATGGTCAAGATCTTCATTGACTTCGCCCATGGTACAGCCGGGGGAAGCCTCGGTCTGACCGTATACGGAAATAATTTCCTTCATATTCATTTCATCAGCGGCTCTTCTCATAAGATCTGCAGGGCAGTTGGCACCTGCCATAATACCTGTACGCATATATGAGAAATCTGTTTTAGCGAAGTCAGCGTGATTGAACATTGCGATAAACATTGTTGGAACACCGTTAAAGCAGGTTATATGTTCATCATTTACACAAGCCAGCGATGACTTCGGAGAGAAGTAAGGCATCGGGCAAAGTGTACCGCCGTGAGTCATCATAGATGTCATCGAAAGCACCATACCGAAGCAATGGAACATAGGCACCTGAATCATCATACGGTCTGCGGTTGAAAGGTCCATTCTGTCACCGATTGTCTTACCGTTGTTAACAATATTTCTGTGAGTAAGCATTACGCCCTTGGGAAATCCCGTTGTACCTGATGTGTACTGCATATTACAAACATCATCAGGCTTTACAAGTGACGCTCTGCGTCTTACTTCTTCTTTAGGAATAAGAGAGCTGCGACTGAGCATCTTCTCCCATGTAAGACATCCGTCCATTTCAAATCCTACCGTAACTACGTTACGCAGGAAAGGAAGATTCTTTGAGTAAAGCGGCTCTCCCGGGTTAAGAGACTTAAGCTCGGGACAAAGCTCCTCAATTATTTCCTTATAATTAATATCTTTACAATCCTCAATCATAACAAGTGTATGAGTATCGGACTGTTTTAAAAGATATTCAATTTCGTGAATTTTATATGCGGTGTTTACAGTTACAAGAACTGCACCGATTTTTGTTGTTGCCCAGAAGGTAATATACCACGCAGGAACGTTTGTCGCCCATACCGCAACGTGGTCGCCTGCCTTAACTCCGAGAGAAATCAGCGCTGCGGCACACTCGTCAACGTCACGGCGGAATTCCTTGTAAGTTCTTGTATAATCAAGTGTTGTGTACTTGTACGCATACTGGTCGGGGTACTTCTCCACCATTTTATCAAGAACATCGGAAAAGGTTGCATCAATTACATCATACTTTTTCCATACGAAAGTACCTGTCTTTGAGCGGTTGTAGTAAAGCTCGTCATAATCCGCCTTTGTTCTTGAAAGATTCGCAATATAGTTTTCAAAGTGAGTAAGAACTATATCTGCATCGTTTATATCATCGTTCCACGCCACACACACATAACCGTCAAAGTTAAGTGATGAAAGTGCATTTACAAAGCTTGTTACGGGAAGGTCACCCTCACCTATAAGAACGCTTCTGCCGTCTTTCATATCACCGAGGCGGGCATATTTAATGTATGCACCGAGGTTTTTGATTGTTGTTTCTGCGCTTTCTCCTGCCTTGAAATAGGTTTCACGTACATTCCAGCTTGCACCTATTACTGCGGAAGAGAAGAAATTAATAATGTCAATAACATTTTCAGTTGAAGAAAGGTATCCCGATGTTTCAAAAAGAATTTCAACATCGCTTTTCTCCGCACGCTTTATAGCCTCACCGAGTTTTTCTTCAAGAACTGAAAAGTCTACCTTATTTTCAATAGAAAGGATAACTCTTTCAATCCCTGCACTTGCCGCCATATCTACATATTTAATAATGGACTCTGCATCTGCCTCCGTGCTGTCAATACTGTAAGGATACACAAGTGCCGTAACTTCAAGGTTACGATTTATAAGCTTACGCTTCGCATCTGACATTCTGTTTGAACGGAGAATTGAATCGTAGTGCTGCTTTCTTTCTTTGATTGCATCGTATATTTCAAAGCCGTCAAAGCCATAATCATAAGCGTAGCGACACATATCAATGAACGATGCACGGTTTACGTTATGAGTTGAAAAGGTCAGTTTCATTCTTACGCCTCCTCAAACACGATTTTATTCAAAGCGTTAAGATATGCTCTGATAGAAGCGGCAACAATATCTGTTGAAATACCGTTACCTGAATAAAGCTTACCATTGTTGCGAAGTCTTACAAGAGCGCTACCGAGAGCTTCCTTACCGTCTGTAACAGCCTGCACCTGGAAATCGTCAAGCTCATAATGAAAACCTATGCTCTGTTCAATAGCACGGAATACAGAGTCGATAGGACCATCACCTGTGCTTACACCCGAGAGGATTTCGTCACCGCGCTTAAGTGTAATCTGTGACATTGAGTTTGTGAGATTACCGCAGTTTGTAGAATAGCTTTCAAGATGATATGTAGAGGGAGCCTGCATAGCATAGCTTGCAATAAGAGCTTCAAGCTCTTTCGCACCTACACTTCCCTTTTTCTCGCAAACCTGAAGGAGTGACTTATGTACCTTGCCGGTGTCTTCATCCGAAAGGTCATAACCGAGAACATTTGCCGCATATGAAACGTCAGAAAGTGTGCTGTCGGAATCAAGAATAATCTTCTTCTTTTCACTTACATCAGATGTTTCGTAAGCTTCGTGATTTATTTTAGTAAGCATTTCGTCAACGCTTGCATGGATTTTTGTGTTTTCAAGATCTGTATTTACACCGATTGCTTCACCGCGCGCCATAACTGCATCAGAAAAAGCACCCATATTAAGAGCATCTTCTCCAGCCATTGCACACTTAACACCACTTGCCCCGCTTCCGATAGCAGAAAGTGCACAAGCAACCGCCATACTTATATGGTCAGAAACCTCTACATACACAGAAACATTTACTGCTTCCTTAACCTTTTTAACAAGCAAAGCAACTTCTTCGGGAAGAGATACACCTGCATCGTCACATATAGTAATGATGTTTGCACCGTTTTCCTCTGCAGTCTTTACAGCTTTGATAAGGAAATCTTCGTCTGCGCGTGTTGCGTCAAGAGCAGAAAATTCAACATCATTACAAAGCTCTTTGGCTTTCTTTGTGAGAGATGCAATCTTCTCAAGCATCTTGTCTGCCTTAACGTGATATGTATATTCCATCTGTACTGTAGATGTGGGAACTTCAATCTGAAGTCTTGCTTTAGCTGCGTCCTTTACACATTCCCATGCTTCCTTAACGCTTTCTTCTGTGAAGCCAACAGGAATTGCAACAACTGCATTTTTTACATTCTGTGATACAGTCTTATAAATGATTGTATCCTCACGGACACTTTTTACGGGAGCTAGTTCAACTGCATCTACTCCCAACTTATCTGCACAAGCAGCGATAGCCGTCTTTTCACGGAAAAGTAGTGAAACCTGATGGTCCTGTGATAATTTTTTGAGTGTGATGTCAGTAATTTCGATTTTTCTCATAGCATATAGCCTCCATAAAAATTTTCAAAGTAATTAAAAAGCCTGCAGCACATTTGCCGCAGGCTTAAAGCATTCTTATCAAATACAACCCTTAATTACCTTTACACACGACAAATAGCGCTATTCTTACCAATCTCACAGAGGAGTAGAATAATAATAGCGTTAATGAGAAGTATGTAAGAAGCAAATAAAGCTGTACCCATAACAATAACCTCATTTCTTTCCGCCTATTATAATAGTCTTCCGTGAAATTGTCAATATTTTTTTACACGATGATGATTTTCGTGATAGTTTTTTGTTTTTTGAGCAAAAAACCTACATAAACTCAATTATTGCACGAATTTCATCCTTTGCCTCCACAAGTGCAGACAGAAGCTGTCCCGACTTTTTCTTCTGACCGGGAACGGTATTTATAGTCGCAAGTGCATTATATACACACGCATCATAAAGCTCCTGACTTTCTTTATCCACCGTACACTTCTCTGAAAGCATTCCCTTCAATTCTTCCATCAGCTTCAGCGCATTTTCCTCACTGATGCTGAATTCTATAAGTATTTTTTCAATTTCTTCCGCATAAGACGAAAGAAGATTTTTTGCATCTGTCATAATTATACTTTACCCTCTAACTTTTTAATGCTTCTTATATCGTCGCCCAAAAATTCAAAGATTGAGAAATTACCCGTAATTCTTGATGCAATTCTTTCATTGTATGTTTTTTGAAGCATACTGCGGTTAAGATTAGTGGAAACTATCATTTTTCCGCCGTTTATAAGACGGGTATTGATAATTCTGAAAAGCTCCGCACTTGTAAACTGTGTTACAAACTCACTTCCAAGGTCATCAAGGATAAGAAGCTCACACTCCGGAAGCTTCTTTATGATATATTCCGAAGCCTCACTCACATCTCTACCGAAATGCATATCCTCAAGAATCGGGAAAAGAGCATTACAACTTACATAAAGAACATCTCTGCCGTCATCAATAAGCTTGTTTGCAATAGCCGATGAAAGGAATGTTTTTCCAAGACCGCATCCGCCACAGAAAAGAAGATTTTCATCCGTACTGTCAAAATTTTTGGCATATGCCATACATTCTTTCAGGATGGCGCGCATATTTTCACGGGGAGAACAACCGTACTCCGCCACATATTCATCGCTGTAATAAGAAAGCTTGAAATTATCAAAAGTCTGGTCAGACATTTTTGGAGAAAGGTTCGCCTCTTTAACTGCAAGAGCCGAAAGCTCCCTTTTCATGCACGTACAAAGCACTTCACCGTCAAACCCGCTGTCCGAACAGATAGGACAGGTCGGTGCAATTTCAAGATAGTCTGCAGAAAATCCATTTTCCTTGAGAAGTCTTTCTCTTTCCTTCACAAACTCTTTATTCTGGGCTATAATTCCGCTTACAGCACTTTTTTCATCACACTCACCGCTTGCGATAAGATTAAGCATACGGATGCCGTAGCGATCAAGCTCATCCTCTATTTCTTTCACACGGGGAATATTTTCATAAACGTGCAGTCTGCGACGCTTAAGCTCATTTTCCCTGGCTTCTTTTCTTTCCTGTATTATTTTTGAGGCTTTTTCGTAAATTGTTTCTGCCAAGATAAGCTACCCCTTTACTTTTTCTGTTTCTCAAGTCTTAATCTTCTCTCTATTGCCGCCATATCGTCAAGCTGATAAGAGGTCTGCCCTGCCTTTGACTTGGGCGCTACGGTATCTTTTTCTGCAATCTGCGCTACAGTCCTGATACCCTTATCAGACCATGCCTTTAAAATTGTATTCATATACGGCATAGAGATTTTACCTGTATTGGCAACGGTTCTTTCATAAGCACTGCGAATCATCGCCTCACTCATAGAAAGCTCCGACACCCATTTTGAAATATAATTTGCTTCAGTTCCCGAAAGCTCTCTGTCAAGACCAAACATCTTTTTGCATTTATTCTGCATCTTGACCTCTTTGATAGCTCTGTTAAGAACCTTCGTCGCACCTGCAAGAGTATTTATCCCCTGCTCGTTCCATCCTGCCGCAACTTTCTCTATGTACGAAAAACTTGTCTTATCAAGTGTTACGCAGTACTCAAGAAGCAGAAGAACCATTTCCTGGCTCATCCCGTACCACTCGGTAAAATTATAAAGAGATGTAACCTCACGGCGTGAAAGAGTCTTTTTAAGAAGCTGCTCTGCCATAGATACGGTTTCCTTCATTTTGGGATTGATATCCATAGCCTTTGCAAGTTCCTTCATCGAAACATCTTTCTGCTTTACCTGTGGCTTATCCTCTTCTTTCACCTGTTCTTTCACAGGCTCTTCAACCGGAGTTTCCTTTTCGGCTGTTGCAGGAATGGGATCAAACACAAGCACGCCCTTTCCTTCACTGTGAACAAGACCGACCCTCTTCCAATAACGCCACGCCTTATTGACATCCGTCTCAAGAATATCAAGAGCCTCGGCAATGGATGCATTTGTAACATCCTCATTTTCATAGCACTTTAAAAGGCCGTAAAGATAAACTTTCACATATGTCGCATTTGCCTGCGGCATATAGTTATTTATAAATTCCATGGGGATTGGTACTGATTTATTGGCATGTATAAAATTTGCCATACAATTCCCTCCGTTAAAATTCTTTGCAATTGGAGTTATTATATCATACTTTTCCCGCGTTGTACAGTATTTTTGAGCAAATTCGGCAAAAAATTATTTCTTATATTATGCGCGCGCGTTTTTTCTACAAAAATCAACTCTTATTTTAAGGTTTGATAACGGTAATATTACGTTTGTGTTACGGCTATTGCATTATCTTATTTTGTAGTGTATGCTATATGCGTAATACAAGTTATAGTATATTGCGAGGTGACCTGTTATGGAAAACAATCAGACAACTTACATTGACATCTGCAAATCACGCGACGATGAAATTGATGCAGTTATCTGCCGTGTTCATGAGGCATTGGTGGAAAAAGGGTATGACCCTATCAGTCAGCTTGTAGGTTATATCATGTCAGGTGACCCTACTTATATAACCGGTCATAAGAGTGCGCGCAGTCTTATTACAAAGGTTGAACGTGACGAAATTCTGGAGGTTGTTTTCAGAAGGTATCTTCAGAATAAATAATTTTTAAAAAAAATATGGACTGTTGTCCTTCATTACTTCAGTTCATTCATTCTTCATTATTTTCCTCCACAAAGGCTACCCGTAAGGGTAGCCTTTTATCTTTCCTTCAGGACCGATTTTTTGTCATAAGACCAATATTTTGTCAATTTTTCCATTTGTATTGACACCCCTTTTCGGCGGTGTTATAATTCAAGAAAAAGCCTTTTGGGAGGCGCAGATATGATTACTCTTTCAAACAAACATTTTACATTAAAAATCGATGATAATGCCAAGGTCAAAAGCCTTGTTTTAAATGCCACGGGCGAAGAATGTCTTATGGAGAATGCCGATACATCCATTTTCTCCCTTGATGAGCTTCGTCCTTTTAATAACGAGCTTAAACTGGCTCACCCCAACAAGCGACTGACATTTGAGGCGTTCAGTCTCCGCAGAGAGGGAAATAAGCTTATTGCAGGATTTGACCTTCTTCCCTTTGAGGCGGTTGTAGATGTTAAAGAGGCGGATGATTACATCGCCTTTACACTGACAGATTTTATAATTCAGCACGAAAAGATAATTGACGTGCACGTTATGGATTATCCTCCGGTACATAGATTCAGACTTATTCAGTTCCCCATAAAAGACCGTAGTAACTTCGGTGAGTGGCTTAATGTGTCTTTCGACGAAAATGTGGCGGTAAATGTGCTTTCAACATCTCCTTATGCGGATGTTGATGCAGAAAAGCGAAGCGGCTATCACATAATGCGTGCCGATGCCAATTTCGGTCAGAAACTGCAGGGATGCGGTGCAGCACTTATTGTAAGCAAACCCGAAGACCTTCTTGACTGTATCAAAAGCGTTGAAAAGGACTTTAACCTTCCCCTCGGTGTAGAAGCAAGAAGAAAAGAGACCATAAACCGTTCAATCTACTGGACGAGCGACATAACCCCCGCAAATGTTGACGAGCATATCCGCTATGCAAAAATGGGCGGATTCAGTATGATGCTTATATACTACCCTGCTTTCATCCGCTCACATGGTTATGAGTACAAAGGGGACTATATTTTTAACGAGCATTATCCAAACGGAATTTCCGACCTTAAAATGGTTATAAAGACTCTTAACGATGCAGGCATCTCGGCAGGCTTCCACTTTCTCCACACTCACATTGGTGTACAGAGCAGTTATGTAACACCCGTTGCAGACCACAGACTTGCACTTAAAGAGCATTACACACTTGCAAAGACGGTTTCCGAAACAGACGATGTAATCTATGTTGAGGAAAATCCCGGATTTGCACCTATGTACCCCGGTGCAAGGATTCTCAAATTTGATGGGGAGATTATTTCTTACGAAAGCTTTTCTGCAGAATATCCCTACTGTTTCAAGGGTTGCAAAAGAGGACATTTCAATACGAATGTAATTTCTCACAATCTTGGTACAATCGGTGGTATACTTGACATAAGCGAATACGGTGGCGTAAGTGTCCACATTGACCAGAGGACATCTCTTCAGGACGAAATTGCAGATAAAATTACAGAGCTTTACAACGAAGCAGGCTTTGAATTCATATACTACGATGGCTCGGAGGGTACACAACCTCCCTACTCATTCAATGTACCTTATGCGCAGTACAGAGTGTACAAAAAGCTTGATAAAGAGCCTCTCTTCTGCGAGGGTGCGGCAAAATCCCATTTCAGCTGGCATATGTTAAGCGGCGGTAATGCATTTGACGTGTTCCCTATGGAAGTATTCAAGAAACGCCTTGCCGAGTTCCCTCTTGAGGAAGCTCCGAGAATGGCAAACGACTTTACAAGACTTAATTTCGGTTGGTGGTACTATGCACCCGATACTATGCCTGATATGTACGAATATGGTACAAGCAAGGCAGAGTCCTGGGACTGCCCCGTTACAATGATGGCAAACTTTGAAAGATTCGGAAAAAATCCCCGAACAAAAGATATCCTTGAAGTAATGCGTCGTTGGGAGGATGTGAGAAAGAAAAACATTCTCACCAAAGAGCAGAAAATAATGCTCCGTGACCCCAACACGGAATACACCCTCCTTATAAATGCGGATGGTGAATATGAACTTGTTCCCTATTATGAAATCAAAACAAGAGATGGTGACGTCAGTGCATTTTCTTTTGAGCGAAACGGCAAAAGTTATGTTACTTGCTGGCACAAAACAGGTAGCGGAGAAATCACTCTCCCCACATCAAAAGACAGTATCATCTGCGAAAAAGAACTTGGCGGAGAAAGAATTGAAGTCCGTGGCAACGATACCAAAGCGACAATCACAATATCCGACAAGTGCTATATAAGCGGTATAAAAGACATTGCAGGTTTATTTAAGGAGTAATTACTATGCGATATAATTTTGACGAACCTTTTGACAGAAGCGTATTCACCGGCAAATGGATGGGTAATGACGGCATTACAATTCCCATGTCTATTGCCGATATGGATTTTCCCCTTATGCCTGAAGTTGGCGAAGCTATAAAGAGAGCCGTTGACAGACGTGATTTTGGTTATCAGTTTATGACAAATGACCATTTCGCTCCTATTATAGAATGGATAAAGAAGCGTACGGGCGAAGATGTTCCCCGCGAATATCTTCTCGACACACCGGGTGTAGTTTATGCTATGCGATGCAGTATGTACGCCCTGACAGAGCCCGGTGACAAAATCGTTATACAGACACCCCTTCACACACCGTCAATTAAGTCAGCATCAATGATGAGGCGTATTCCTCTTAAAAACTGGCTTATCTACAAAGACGGCAAGTACACAATGGATTTTGACAATCTTGAAAAGCACTTCAAAGATGGTGCAAAAGTCCTTATGATGTGTGCACCCAACAATCCTACGGGACGTGTTTGGACAAAAGAGGAAATGGACACCGTGGCATATCTTGCCGATAAATATAATGTTTATGTGATTGCAGACGAAATCCACCGTGACATTCTGTGGGACGGCAACAAGCACATTTCCCCCTCAAGTATGCCTCTTCTCAAGGACAGATGTGTCAGCGTGATTTCCACATCAAAGACATTTAATATGGGCGGTTTCCATATTGGTACGGCAATTATCCCCAATCCTGAAATCAAGCAGAAGGTCAAGGAAATGCTTTATAACTTCGGTTATGCCTGCGGTATGACAACAATTCTTGATAAAGAAGCACAGACTGCCGCATACACCTACGGTGAGGAATGGTACAAGGAGATGCTTTCCTATATCGAAGGAAATATCGACCTTGCTTTAAGCTACCTCGACGGCACTCCCATTCACGCTTCAAAGCCTGAGGCTACTTTCATCCTCTGGGCGGATATTACAGAGCTTAATCTTAACACTCCCGACCTCTGGAACGTTATGAAAAATGAATGGAAGGTTGTCGGCGATCCCGGAAGTTACTATGATACAAAGGACTATCAGGACTATAATGGTCCAGAACACCATGTAAGAATTAATCTTGCAACACAGAGGGCAAACGTAGAAAAGGCATTTGACAGAATCAGAAAAAGTTTTAAATAATCCAAGGAGAAAAGCTATGATTACTCTAAAAAACAAACGTTTTACACTTACGATAGACGAAAATTGCAGGGCGACAAGCCTTAAGCTTAATTCATCGGGAAAAGAATGCCTTGAAAATGGCAATCTTCTTCCCCTTTTCACACTTACCCAGGAAAGGCCTTACAGTAACGAGCTTAAGCTTTCCCACCCAAACAGACGTACCACGTTTAAGGCAAACAGCATCGAGCGTGACGGAGATAAGCTCATCGTCGGGTTTGAGCTTATAGGAATGAAGGCAGTGGTCGAAATTAAGGAAGCGGATAATTACATCAGCTTCACCCTTGCCGACTACATAATTCCCGAAACTGACTTTCTTGCACTTGCACCTATGGATTCACCGCCGATAGCACAGTTCAGACTTATTCAGCTCCCTATTATCAAGCAGAAGAACTTCGGTGAATGGCTTAATGTATCATTTGACGATGATGTTGCCGTAAATATCCTTGCAACATCACCCTACCCCGATATGGGATATGACGAAAGAGACAATTGCCGCATTATGTATGGCGATGCCATAAAGGGAATTAAGGTTAAGGGATGCGGTGTTGCACTTATTGTCACAACTCCCGATGAGCTTCTTGACTGCATTGATTCCGTGGAAAAGGATTTTAATCTTCCCCTTGGGGTAGAGTCAAGACGCAGTCCCGACATTAACCGTTCAATCTATCTTACAAGCATTATCAACACAAAGAATGTTGACGAGCATATAAAGTATGCAAAAATGGGCGGTTTCAAGCTGATGCAGATATACTTCACCGCATTCATCAAATCAAGCGGTTGCGGTTACGAGCTTAAGGGTGACTACGAATTTACAGACGATTATCCCAACGGAATGGACGACCTCCGTGAAGTGCTTACAAAGCTAAAAAATGCAGGAATTTCCCCCGGATTCCACTTTCTCCACACACATATCGGAACAAAAAGCAGTTATGTAACACCCGTTGCTGACCCCCGTCTTGGTCACACAAGGATGTTTACGTTGGCAAAGCCTCTCGGCAAGGATGATGATACAATTTACGTATATGAAAACCCCGAAGCTACCGTTATGCACCCCAAGTGCCGCGTGCTTCAGTTCGGTGGTGAGCTGATTTATTTTGAAGAATATTCTACCGAGCCACCCTATTGCTTCAAAGGGTGTAAGAGAGGGCATTTTGACACAAATATAACAGAGCATAGCTATGGCACAATCGGTGGTATTGTAGATATAAGCGAATTCGGTGCACAGAGTATTTACATTGACCAGAGAACAGACCTGCAGGACGAGATTGCCGACAAAATTGCAGAGCTCTACGATGCAGGATTTGAATTTATGTACTTTGACGGGTCGGAGGGTACAAATATCCCCCACTATTTCTATGTTCCCTACGCCCAGTACAGAGTGTATCGCAAAGCGAAAAAAGCACCCATTCTTTGCGAAGGTGCGGCAAAGGCACATTTCAGTTGGCATATGTTAAGCGGCGGCAACGCATTTGACGTATTCCCCACCGATATTTTCAAAGAGAAGATTATTGAGCATCCTTTTGAGGAAGCACCCCGAATGGCAAATGACTTCACCCGTGTAAACTTCGGCTGGTGGGCATTCCGTGACGATACACAGCCCGATACCTATGAATTCAGTACAAGTAAGGCGGCATCCTGGGATTGTCCCGGCACGGTCAATACAGAAATTTTCAAATTTGAGGAAAACGCCCGCACCCCCGACATTCTTGAAGTTATGCGACGTTGGGAGGATGTAAGGGAAAAGAATTGGCTTACTAAAGAGCAGAAATTGATACTCCGCGACCCCGATACAGAGTTCACACTTCTTATAAACGAGAATGATGAATACGAGCTTGTCCCCTATTATAAAATCAAAACAAAAGATAGTGACGTCAGTGCATTTTCTTTTGAAAGGAATGGCAAAAGCTACGTTACCTGCTGGCATAAAAAAGGAGAAGGCACACTCACCCTCCCCGTTTCAAAAGACAGTATCCTTTGCGAAAAACACCTGGGCAAAGAAAGAATTGAAATCACGGGCGATGACAAAACAGCAATAATTCCCATATCTGGAAAAATGTATATCAGCAGTGATATGTCCGTTGAGGAATTGAGAAAAGCATTTAAATAACGAAAAGAGGATGGAAATTCCATCCTCTTTTTTGATTATTTAATTTCATATTCACTGCACATTGGTGATAATCCATTCATAAGAAATACTTTATCTCCCGTTTCAAGGGTAAAGCTCTTTTCCATATTCACATATACTCTGCCTGTTTGTGTGCTGTCAACAGTAAATGTTACTGTATCAATATCATCAAGCTTCTTACCGTCATAATCTGCAAATACTGCAGTATAACTGCCTGCCGCAGGAATGTCAAAGCCTGCTTTGTTTCCGTTTAAGCCGTAAATGCTGTACTCTGTATCATACACCCAGTTTTCGTCAAGGATTACAAAGTAGAAACGGGTTGAATCTGCACCTATATACATAGCATAAAAGGTCTTATCAACCTGTGTTCCGGGCTGTTCTGTTTTTGTAGTAAGTGAATCCGCGAAAAGTGATTGCCAGCCTGTACCAAGGTTTTCTGTCATACTGCTGACTGTCAAAGCAATGGTATGTGTTCCGTCAGGCTTAATATAATTAACGCCTGTAGCAGATACATTTTTATGAGGACGGTATGTCGCCCCTGTCACATAATAGTTAAAATAAGTTGTTCCTGTAAATTTGAATATGCTGTAAGGCTCAAGATTTGCTACTTTAAAGACATTTTTCATATCATCCCATGTATTTACTGTTACAGCATTATCAAGATTGTACTTTGTACTGTTTCCACGCGAAATAATTGTTGTATTTATTTCTCCGTTTTCCGCAGAAAATTCAAGATATTTTCTTCCGGGCATATTTTCATTTTCCGATTCCTTTACTGTGGCAATAATGGATATTTTGTCCCCCTTGATATAGCCGTAATCCGGGAATGTGCCGTAAGGCACGTTTGCTACCGCTATAGTTTTGTCGCTCGCTTCATCCTTTATAAGGATTTCATTGGTAGCCTCTTTTTTGGGATATGTATCTGACACACCTACATATACACCCTCTACAATCACTATCGCACCGTCACCAAGCTCCAGCGCTTCTGATACTGTTACTTTTCTCATTTCTCTTTCAACAGTTATGTCAAGAGTAGCAAAATGCCCTGCAAAGCTCACCGTTACGCTTTCCATAGGATATGTAACGATTTCCGGTTCTATAGTGTAATTTATAATTTCCATAGCTTCACCGTTTGAAAGATTTGCTTTTACCACCATACCGGAAGCATCGAAGGTTTCATTATTGTAATAGATTGTTTTACTCGGGGGTGTTGTAACACTTATGGACTGAATTGTTATTTCAGGCTTTACATCCGCCATTGAAGGACGAAGAACCGCATAGCGGTCATAAGCAATAAGAGAAACAAGGATATTGTCGGGATTTGCATAGACGTTTTTGCCTATTGTAAGAGCTTTCGTCTTACCGTTTTCCACAGTTAAAAGTGTACTGTCACCTGTGTAAAGATAACAAACCTCTCCACCAGACCATTCGGCAAGGATAATATCACCGACGGCAAGCTCACCCTCCGATACAATTCTGGCACGGTCGTTATCGGGAATTTGTGCCTGCCCTGTTCTTATATCCATACCGCCGTAAAGATTGGGTACAAGTATTTTTGAAAGCTCTGTATTTTTGTAATATGTAAGGTTTTCTGTATCGATAATTTCGTCAAGTGCCTTATTTACATTCGCATAAGGAAGAACATCTATTCCGAGAGATTCCTTATAGATAGATTTTGCCATATCAAGTCCTGTTGCAAAGGCTTTTTCACTTTCTGTATAGATGGCTCCCTTGTTTGAAAGCAACAATGCATCCGCATTGTTGTAGCCTGATACGGTGTGATTTATTTTACCCAGCTTAACTCCGCCAACGTATGTTTCGTGGCTCTTTATAATTGTACCGGGTGTTGCAGATGTTACCTTCACCGTGTAATTAACCTTAACGGTACCCTTGGCAGGGATGTCCCCCGTCCATGTAAGTGACTGACCGCTTGCATTTACACCACTGTCGCCCATAAGGAATGCGGTACCTGCAGGAAGTGTATCTGTAACAGTAACATCTGAAATTGTTCTTACCGACGTATTTTTAAGTTCTATAGTATAAGTAATGTTGTCCCCCGTTTTTACAGAAGAATTTTCATAAACGGAAGATGTCTTTTCTATTGCAAGACCTGCAATTTTCATACGGTTAAGACTTTCCTCTGTGGGGGTGAAGTTTCTTGCAAAAGGTCTTAACAAGCAGAAGCTGAATACTGTATCATCCTTTGTTGCCTTGAAAATATATCTGTAATTATCAGTATCTGTAAAAATGGCTTCCTGATTTATTTCCTGCACCTGCCCGTTTACAGCTTCGCTTGCAGCATCGTCATAAGATAAGCCGGGATTACTTGTGTTTACCATATATGAGCCTGCACCGGCACAATGAAGGAATGTTCCGTCACCAACATAGATATACACGTGACCCTTTGTTCCTGTGCCTGCCGATGCAACAGCATGACGGTAGTTAAGGACATCACCCACCTGAAGATTTGACATTATTTCATTTGCAAGTGCCGTTTTCTCTTCCTCAGTAGTATAGTCTGCCGGCTCCCAATAGCCTATGACATCGGCATTGTCGCCATAATCACGGGCATAAGCATCGTAATTTGCGGTGGTGGGAGTTTTTTGAAGTTCAGCAGGCAAAATAGTTTCTCCAAATCCCTCAAGGTAAATAGCATTTACATATGTACTGCAGTCAAGATAGATTTTGTGCTGTTCTGTGGCATCCTCGGGAGAAGGAGAAATATGACGGCGTGAGTTTTTCTGGTCATATTCAATCTGTCCACCCTGATTTTTATAGGCATAGGCAATTTCTTTTGCAATATCACCATTTGTAAGTTCCTTTTCCTCAGGGCGTTCTATCCAGCTATCATCAAGAATTACAAGGTTATAACCGCTTCCGTTTGCACCTGTGTATAGGGCAGTAAATGACACGTCAGTTATTAAACCGGGGTAAGTTTCGTCATTTTCGGAAATAAAACCATCTTTCCAGTTTTCACCGAGAATTTTTTCCATAGACTCACTACGCAGATTAATTGTTCTGTTGTTGTATTTTATATTCTTCTCCTCTGTTGCACTGCTTACTTTATGCAGTCTGTAAATCCCGTCAGAATAATTTATATAATATTCGCCTGTAATTTTAACATAGGTGTAAGGAACGGTGCTTCCCTCGGTGAATTTTGTGTAGTCACCGTCAGACGCAGGCATTACTATAAAGTGATTTTTAAGGTTTGCCGTTGTTTTAAGTGTAGTTACATTATCAAGGCTATATGTAATCGTATTACCTTTTGAAATAACAGTTGATTCAAAATCATTTGAAGATGAATAAACAAGGTGATTTCTTCCGGGGTTATGATTGTTGTTGTCGCTTGTTACAGTTGCGGTAAAACGCACCCTGTCACCCTTTTCGTAGTTGAAATCAGGATATGTGCCCGGAACACCACGGACACCGATAATTGTATCGTTTGTGGTATCCTTTAAAAGGACCTCTTTGCTTGCTCCTCTGCCGTCAAAGGAAATGCCTGCAACATAGCCCTCTACCGTTACGGTAGTGCCGATTTCCATAAGGCTTACTTCACTGACGCTTACTGTATCCTCTGCCATAGTCACAAGCGGAAAATTAGAAAGACCTATGACAAAAACGAGTAAAATCAGAATTGAAAGTTTTCGCATAAATAAAACTCCTTTAAGCAATTTATATGTTGATTTTACCACATTTTTATGTTATAATCCAATATAAATACTTTATACATATTATAAACATTTATTTATGAGGTGTATTATGCAACAATCGGAAAAATATGCTTATAAAGTCTGTCAGGTAAGAAGTTTTTCAAAAGCGGCAGAAAAGCTTTTTATATCGCAACCTTCATTAAGCGCTACCATCAAGAAGCTTGAAAAAGAGCTTGGCTTTAAAATTTTCGACAGGTCAAAAACTCCTGTCTCTCTCACCCCCGAAGGGCAGATATATTACGAATATCTTGAAGAAACGATAAAGAGCGAAACAGAAGCATTGCAAAGAATAAAAAATCTGAAAGCACCTGTTACAAAAAAGCTTTCCGTAGGCGGTTCAAATTACATTTCTCACCTTCTTCTGCCTAAAGTATGCGGAGAATTTGCAAAGCGTTTTTCCGACACACAAATCAGCATCAATATGGGACAGTTAGGCACGTCCAATCAGCTTTACGACAAGCTTCATCAAGGCACCCTTGATTTAATGATGAGCCATACCTGTGACAAGGACAAGTTTGATTTTGTACCGCTTTTTGAAGAAAAGTATATTATAGTCATAAGGAAAGATGCCCCCGGAGCAGAAAAACTTCTTCCATATGCTATTACAAGAGAAGAAGTTCTGAGTGGAAATACAGATAAAGAAATAACCGACTATTCCGTTTTTGAAGGAATTCCCTTTATCCGCTACGGCAAAGGGGGAAGCACATGGAGATATATGCACAAGCTTCTTAAAAGTTGTTCTTTTTCAAACATACGGGTTTCAGGTTCAAGAAGTCTTGAAACTCACTACGATATAATGCTTTACGGACAGGATGCGGTAATAACGACTGAAAGCCTTGTTTCACAAAGGGCTGAAAAAAGTGATGAGCTTTTGTATTTTCTTACAAATACAAGCCGCCCTGTAATGTTAATTTATAAAAAAGGAACTGTGCTTTCAGAAAATGTAAAGGAATTTATTAAACTTGCAACAGAAGTGTGCCGTTTCACCCATTTCGCGTCCGGGCTAAACTCAAATATGTCAATTGTTGCTCGCGATTAAATTACCTGCTTTCCTATACAACAATAAAAAGCCGTGCAGTTGCACGGCTTTTGCCATCAGAGATTGATGATAAGAAGTGCTGCAAACGTCAGCACTATTCCTATAATGCATTTAAGATTTATACGTTCTTTAAAGAAAATTGCCGCCATAAAAGATGACAGAATAAGTGCCGCACCCTGATTTAACGGATAGAGCTGTGCCGAGGGAAGAAGCTTTGCCGCAAGTGTCTTGAAATAAGAATTTAAAAACAAACAAAGCGACATTACAAGGATATAACCCCATATACTTTTAAAAAGCTTTTTCTCCGAGCCTTTTTCACCTGCATTTTCTTTTCCTGTCATTTTCACAACAAGATAGAAAATACCGAGGCACAGGAAAGAAACTACATAAGTGTAGAAATTAAACACACTTGCATCTACCTGCGTTTCATAATTAAAAAGCTTCTGGGAAAAGTCCGTAAGACCGTTTGCACATCCGCACAGCAAAAGCAAACCTAATTTTGGAAGGTCTAATTTTTCCTTAATGGAGTTATTGTAAGAGCACATTATGTA
>JAZRTB010000064.1:0-42957 GCA_045651805.1 Clostridia bacterium | reverse complement strand
TGCAGCCGGAGGGGTCTTGGTGATAAAGCTGAACGATCTGTCCGCATAAACGGTAATAACAACAGGGATAATAAGACCTGCGTCTTTAGCTGTTCTCTCGTTGAATTCCTTTGTGAACTGTACGATGTTAACACCGTGCTGACCGAGAGCCGGACCTACCGGAGGAGCCGGAGTAGCCTTACCTGCGGGGATTTGTAATTTGATATAACCTGCGATTTTCTGTGCCATAATTTGCACCTCCTTAGAGAAAAAATGTGGTGATAACGGACTTTACGTCCTCCCATCTATAACAAGCCAAAAGGCTTATTAACGACATTTCTTTAGTCAAGCGGCTCAATCTGATAGAAATCAAATTCTACCTGCATTTCTCTGCCGCCAAACATGGTAACCATAACGCTTACCTTGCGCTTTTCCTGATTGATTTCAAGAATTTCACCCATAAAGCCTTCCATACTGCCTTCAGTAATACGAACTGTATCACCAACATCAACACCAAGGTCAACTGTAGCAGTTTCAACGCCGAGGCGTTCAACCTCTGCATCTGAAAGGGGAACAGGCTTGCTTCCCGGGCCTACAAAGCCTGTACAACCACGGGTATTACGAACCACATACCAACTTTCATCGGTCATATTCATCTTTATAAATACATAACCGGGATAGATTTTTCTGGTAACGGTTTTCTTTTCGCCCTTCTCGTTTTCTTCAACTACTTCCTCAACGGGAATGCAAACATCGCCGATGAGGTCACCGAGACCGCGATTTTCAACAGTTTTTTCAATACTGTCCTTTACCTTATTCTCGTATCCCGAGTAAGTATGAGCAACGTACCATTTAAATTCTGCACTCATAATTCATCGGGCGAAGAGCCCTTCCTCCTTAACGATTATTTACCTGCAATTGCAAGTTTAGCTAAAAATGCGAAGAGCTTATCCAATCCGAATATTATAAGTCCGATAATGATAAGTGCTGCAAGAACGATCAAAGTATTGTTGATAAGCTGTTTCTTTGTGGGCCAAACAACTTTCTTGAATTCAGACTTAGTAGCCTTTATAGAGTTACCTATACGGCGGAAAAATCCAACCTTTTTAGTTTTTACTTCACCCATTAAGTTCACCCTCTATTACTTAGATTCTTTATGCAGTGTGTGCTTACGGCAGAAAGGACAATACTTGTTCATTTCGAGTCTGTCGGGGTCATTCTTCTTATTCTTCATAGTATTGTAGTTACGCTGCTTACACTCTGTGCATGCTAAAGTTATTTTAACTCTCATAATTGCGCCTCCCTAAAACATTTACCTCAATTTTTTACGCACGTAAAAAAAGCCTACTATGGCGAGGTAGTAATTACTATAACACAAGAACTTTTCAATGTCAACATTTTTTTATTATTTTTTTCATTCATTTCCAAAAAAAGTTCTGCCACGCAGCCTAAATCCGGTTCTCCGGAGGTTTTTTCAATTATTTTCGCGGTTTTCTTCCTATTATATATAATCACACTACTGCCGGCTGTTTACTTGTTAACAATTATGAAACAATAAAATTGTTGACTGGGTGCCGTTTCCTATGATATAATGTAAAATAATTATGGGTACGTATACCCTATTACATTTTCTGCGTTATGCAGTATAAAGGAGCTTTAATATGATAAGAAGTATGACAGGCTACGGAATGGGCAGTGCCGAATGTGGCGGAAAAACCTTTACCGTAGAAATCAAAGCGGTTAACTCGCGTTACAGCGATTTTTCAATAAAGATGCCCCGCGTATATACATTTCTTGAAGAGCCTCTCCGCAAAAAAGCGGCAGAGAAAATCACCCGCGGTAAGGTTGACATATATATAAATGTAGAAACAAACGGCGAGGGCGACAGCGTTGTAAACATTAACAAGCCTCTTGCAGAAGCGTATCTTAACGCACTTCGCGAGCTTGGTGCGGAGCTTCAGATTCAGAGTAATGCAAATGCAGAGACATTTCTCCGTATCCCCGATGTTTTCACCGTTGAAAAGGCTCCCGACGACACAGAGCTTATTACTTCAACCGTGACAGAGGCGCTTTCAATCGCTCTTGAGGGATTCGACGCAATGAGAGTGGCAGAGGGCGAAAAACTTGTTCTTGACCTTAAGGAGCATCTTGCATTCATTGCAAAGGCTACGGAAGAAGTTGAAAAGCGTTCTCCCAAAATTGTTGAGGAATACAGGAACAGAATTGAGGAAAGAATGCGTGATATACTGGGAAGTGCTTCCTATGACGAAACACGTCTGCTTACAGAAGTTGCGATTTTCGCAGATAAGGTAAATGTAAACGAAGAAACTGTAAGACTCAGAAGTCACATCGACCAGTTCACACAGATGCTTGACGAGGGCGGCAGCGTCGGAAGAAAGATTGACTTTCTCATTCAGGAAATGAATCGTGAAATCAACACTATCGGCTCAAAATCAAACGACCTTGAGGTTGCAAGAATAGTAATCGACGTAAAGGCAGAGATTGAAAAGCTCCGCGAGCAGATACAGAACGTAGAATAAAGGAATTGATAACTATGAAGCTTATAAATATAGGTTTCGGTAATTTAGTATCCGACACAAGGATTGTCAGCGTAGTTCTCCCCGAAAGTGCCCCTGTGAAAAGGCTTTCCCAGGATGCCCGCGAGAAGGGTATGCTTATTGACGCCACTTACGGAAGAAAGACAAAAAGTGTTATCGTAACAGACAGCGAACACGTTATTTTGTCGGCTCTTCCCCCTGAAATAATTGTTCAGCGTCAGATGGGCAAAGAGGACACATACAACGAAAGGATTGATACAGATGAATGATAAGGGCTTGTTGCTTGTAGTTTCAGGACCTTCAGGTGCAGGTAAAGGAACAGTTTGCGGTGCATATATGAAAGAGCATCCCGAATGTTCACTTTCCGTTTCTGCAACTACACGTGCTCCCCGTCCCGGCGAAGTTGATGGTGTAAACTATTACTTTCTTACGGAAGAGGATTTCAGAAACAAAATTTCAAACGACGGCTTTCTTGAACACGCCGTTTTCTGCGGAAATTACTATGGTACTCCCAAAGATGCAGTTATGAATATGATTAACAGCGGTAAGGATGTAATCCTTGAAATTGAAGTACAGGGGGCTATGCAGGTAAGATCCCATTATCCCGAAGCAGTACTTGTTTTCGTTGTTCCTCCGTCAATGGATGAACTTGAAGCAAGACTCCGCGGCAGAGGTACTGAAACTGATGAAGTTATTCAGAAGAGACTCAGCCGTGCCAAAGAAGAATTTAATTTTGTACAAAAATACAATTATGTGCTCGTAAATGATACTGTTGAAGAGGCTATAAAAAGACTACACAGTATAATCGTTGCGGAAAAGTGCCGTATCGAGCGCAAATATGAATTTTTAGAGAAAGAATTTATAGACTAAATATATTAAACAGAAAGGTTTTGATTATATGTTATACCCCGAAATCGGAAAGCTTATGGAGGGACTTGATTCCCGTTATTCACTCGTTATCGTTACTGCAAAGAGAGCTCGTCAGCTTGCTACAAACACAGCTAACGACAAGGCAGTTTCTCACGCAATCAACGAAATTGCAAACGGTAAAATCAAGTGCGTGAAGAAGAGTCAGGAAGAGAGATTTTCCGAAGCACTTGCAGAATTTTCTGCAGCTAAAGACGCTTCAGAAGAATAATTATGATTGCTCAGGTTTATATTAAAACAAATAACCTGAATATCGACAAAAGCTTCGACTACATTGTTCCCGAGGAGTTTGAAGGCAAAATCGCCGTAGGAAGCAGAGTGAAGGTCCCCTTCGGTGCAGGTAACCTCCCGAAAGAGGCGTATGTTGTTTCTATTAAGGAAGAAAGTGACTTTTCTTCCCTTAAGCCCATACGCTCCGTCACGGACAGTTTTCCTGTGCTTACTTCGGGTGGAATCAGTCTTTGTCTGCATATGAGAAAGCGGTATTTCTGCACTTTTTCTGAAGCCGCGGCACTTATGCTCCCTCCCGGTACGGACATTAAATTCGAAGAGTGGATTTCTCTTCGTCACAAGTATTATGAAAGCATTCCCGAAAAGCTGACCCTTCGTCAAAGGCAGCTTGTGAAGCTTCTTCTTGACAACGACGGTTCTTGCGAAATGCTCCAGATAAAGAACGTTCTCGGAAAAAGTGCCCGCAACACAGTCAATGCATTGATTGACAAGGACATTCTTGAAAAAAGCTTCCGCGACAAGCGTCGTGCCAATGAAAAAACTGTAAGGGTTGCATATTACTCGGGCGACGAAGATATATCTTACTATATAGAGCAGTTTGAAAAATCAGCACCGAAACAGGCAGCTGTCCTCCGTGCACTTTCAGAACACACCGAGCTCTCCATCCCTGATATCACCGCAATTTCAGGTGCTTCACGAAACAGCGTTGAGGCATTGTTTGTTAAAAAGCTTATTGATTACAGAGATATTGAGGTGCTCCGTAACCCTCTTGAAGGGAAGGAGTTTACTCCCGGGGCGGAGCTTGTACTTTCTGAAAGTCAGGAAAAAGCGGCTATGGCTGTAATAAACAGGCAGTCGGGAACTTTCCTCCTTCACGGTGTTACCGGAAGCGGAAAGACCGAAGTTTATATGAAAATAGTTGAGAGCGTGCTTGAAAAAGGAAAGCAGGCACTTCTGCTCGTTCCTGAAATTTCACTTACGCCACAGATGACCGACCGCTTTTTCAGGCGTTTCGGTAACAATGTTGCAGTTATCCATAGTGCACTTTCTCTCGGAGAAAGGCTTGATGAATGGCGCAGGATTCACCGACGCGAGGCAAATGTTATTATCGGCGCGAGAAGTGCCATTTTTGCCCCTTGTGAAAGCATCGGTGCAATCATTATAGATGAGGAGCACGAGCAGTCCTATAAGTCAGAGGCAACTCCCAGATATCATGCAAGGGATATTGCCGCATTCTTGTCGGATAAGCACTCCTGCCCCCTCGTTCTCGGTTCTGCCACTCCCTCTGTTGAAAGCTATTACAAGGCTGAAACGGGAATTTATACTCTGCTTGAGCTTGGAGAGCGTTTTAACAAGAAACCTCTTCCCGAAGTTTACATAGCGGATATGCGAGAGGAACTCAAAGAAGGAAACAAGACCGTTCTTTCCCGTATGCTGGCAGAAGAAATCAACGAAAACATAAAAAACGGTGAGCAGACCATTCTGTTCCTTAACAGACGCGGTTACTCAACCTTTATTTCCTGCAGGGATTGCGGATTCGTATTTTCGTGCCCCTCCTGCAGCGTATCCTTGACATACCATAAAAACAGTAATTCCCTTGTATGTCACTATTGCGGACATACGGAAGAAATAAAGACAGTTTGTCCCAAATGCAACAGCACGCGCGTGCGTGATTTCGGCAGAGGTACCCAGAAAGCGGAAGAGCAGATTCAGGGGATTTTCCCAAATGCTACCACTCTCCGCATGGATGCCGACACCACAAGCGGTAAGCGCGGTCACGAAAAACTTCTTGATAAGTTTTCCGCTGACAAAACTGACATTCTTCTGGGAACGCAGATGGTTACAAAGGCTCTTGACTTTCAAAACGTAACCCTTGTAGGCGTTCTTGCGGCGGATGCATCTCTGAACATTGACGATTTCCGCGCCCAGGAAAGAACTTTTAACCTGATTACTCAGGTCTGCGGAAGAGCAGGCAGAGGCGATAAACCCGGCCGCGCGATTATTCAGACTTATGAGCCTGAAAATCCAACCTTGCTCCTTGCCGCAAAGCAGGATTACAAGTCCTTTTACGAAGACGAAATAGAATACAGACGGGCGTTTATGTATCCCCCGTTCTGCGATATAATCACAGTTACGATAAGCTCTTCCGACAAAGAGGAGGCGGAGCTTGCCGCACAGAAGGCGGCTATGAAGCTCAAAGTTTCACTGCGCGCATATGATGACTGTGTGTTTTACGGGCCGTCCCCTGCTCCCTTAAGCAAAATTCAGGGACGCCACCGCTACCGTATATGGTTCAAATGTACGGCAGATAACCTTCTCGTTGAAGCACTCCGGGAGGTCATACACGAAAAAACCGCATCACCAAAAAGCGATTTGTCAATAATCGCCGATATTAACCCGTTATCCGTGGTGTAGGTTTTAACAAGATGAAAAGAGGTAATCACAATGGCACTCAGAAAAATAAGAGAAATCGGAGATCCTTGCCTTAATAAAAAATGTCGCGAGGTTGAAGTGTTCGATAAAAAGCTTCATACTCTTCTTGACGATATGGCAGATACGATGATTGAGGCAAACGGTGTAGGTCTTGCCGCACCCCAGGTAGGTATTCTCCGCAGAGTTGTAGTTATAGACCTTGGTGAGGAAAACGGAATCCTTGAGCTTATAAATCCCGTTATAATCAGCACCGAGGGCGAATATACAGATGTTGAGGGATGTCTCAGCGTTCCCGGCAAAGCAGGCGAAGTTACACGTCCTGAAAAGGCTACTGTACGCGCCTTCGACAGAAACGGTGAGGAATTTGAATTCACCGGCGAAAATCTTTATGCACGTTGTCTTTGCCACGAATGTGACCACCTTGACGGAAAGCTTTATGTAGAAAAGGTTATCCGCTTTATAGAACCCGAATCCGAGGAGGAAAACTAATGCGTATTCTTTTTATGGGCACCCCCGAATTTGCCGAAATTTCCCTTAAGGCACTTGTGGAGGACAACCGCAACGTAATCGGGGTAATTACCCAGCCTGATAAACCCAAGGGCAGAGGGTATGAAATGGCTATGCCTGAGGTTAAGGTATATGCTCTCAGCCAGAACATTCCCGTATATCAGCCAGAAACTCTTAAAGACGGTGCGATTGCTTCACTTCTTGAAGAGCTTTGTCCCGATGTTATAATCGTAGTCGCATACGGAAAGATTCTTCCCGAATACATCCTTAATTATCCCAGATACGGATGCATTAACATCCACGGCTCCCTTCTTCCCGCATACCGCGGTGCCGCACCTATACAGAGAGCCGTTATGGACGGTCTTAAGGTAAGCGGCGTAACAAGTATGTATATGGAAAAAGGGCTTGATACAGGCGATATGCTTATAAAGCGTGAGCTTCCCATCGGGGAAGAAACCACCGCAGGGGAGTATCACGACGCCCTTGCAATACTTGGCGGAAAGGTGCTTCTTGAAACACTTGACGCACTAAAAGAAAACACACTTACTCCCGAAAAGCAGGACGACAGTCTTTCTTCCTACGCTTCACAGCTTTCAAAGGCAGAGGGCGAAATCAATTGGAATGAAACTGCCGAAGCAGTCTATAATAAGGTAAGAGGACTTAATCCATGGCCAAAAGCTTTCAGTTTTTTGAACGGCAAGCGTTTTGTGGTGGATTTTGTATACAAATCCGCAGAAAACGGAGCTCCAGGCGAAGTTCTCCGTGCAGATAATGACGGTTTACTTGTTGCCTGCAAAGAGGGCAGTGTTCTTATTAAGGAATTTAAACCCGAAGGTAAAAAAATGATGAAAGTTTCCGACTTTCTTCTCGGACACAAAATAGAAAAAGGAATTATTTTAGGAAAGGTTGATTAATTATGTATTTAATCCCCAACGATTACGGATATATTCTTGTATTGATTGCGGCAATGTTTTCAATGATTGCCTCTTTCAAGGTTAATTCTACATTTAAAAAATATTCAAGCAAGCTTACGGGACGTAACATTACTGCTGAGCAGGCGGCAAGAAAAATTCTTGACTCAAACGGTCTTCATCATATCCGTATTGAAGGAATTGCAGGTAATCTTACAGACCACTTTGACCCCAAAGCAAATGTTATCAGACTTTCTGATTCTGTCCGCACCTCAACATCTGTAGCGGCAGTAGGCGTTGCGGCACACGAAGCAGGTCATGCAGTTCAGCATGCAGTAGGCTATACCCCCATTAAAGTCCGCACCGCACTTGTTCCCGTGGCAAATATCGGTTCTATGATAGGTCCTTACCTTATAATTCTCGGTATCATCCTTTCATTCAACCCCATACTTATCGACCTCGGTATTGTTCTCTTCTCTGCGGCGGTACTTTTCCAGCTTGTTACACTTCCTGTAGAGTTCAACGCATCAAACCGCGCTATAAAAATTCTTGAAAACGATATGTACCTTGAATCCGACGAAGTACCTGCTGTTAAAAAGGTACTGGGTGCGGCAGCTATGACTTATGTTGCGGCGGCGGCAGTTTCAATAGCTAACCTTCTCCGATTCTTGCTTCTTGCTTCAGGCAGAAGGAGAAACGACTGATGGCAGGGTTGTCAAAGTCCCGCGAAGCGGCACTCAAGGCACTTGTTGCCGTTGATAAGGACGGTGCTTATCTCAACATTGTTTTAAGAGATATTCTCCACGCCTCCGATATGGATGAGCGTGACAAGGCACTTTCACAGGCAATCGCTTTCGGTGCAGAAAAAAACAGGCTTTACATTGATAATATAATCTCGCATCTTTCCTCGGTAAAGCTTAAGAAGCTTTCTGTATGGATTCACAACATTCTCCGTATTGGTGTGTACAGCATAAAATTTCTTGACCGTATTCCCGATTCGGCTACAGTAAATGAGTGTGTACGTCTTGCAAGAAGATACGGACATAATGCTTCTGCAGGTTTTGTGAATGCAATCCTGAGGAAGGCATCAACATCCGGTGATTTTCTCCCCGAAAACACTTCATCTCCCGAATATATCAGCATAAAATATTCCTGTCCTTTGTGGCTTGCCCAAAAATGGGTAAACGAGGGGTATGGCGAAGAATTTTTCAAGGCGATGAATGAAGAGCCTCCCGTTACAGTAAGGCTTAACACTCTTTCGGGGGCAACGCTTTCGGATAAATTTGAAAAAGCAGATTTTGGAGACTTCTCCTATATTTTCAAAGGAAGCGGGAGTGTGGAAAATACCGACGAATTCAAAAACGGCCAGATTGCAGTTCAGGACGGGGCTTCCCAGAAGGCTGTATCGGTGCTTGACATAAAAAAGGATATGTCGGTGCTTGATTTATGTGCCGCCCCCGGCGGAAAAACGGCATTTATTGCACAGCTTCTTGAAAATACAGGCTCTGTCACATCCTGCGATATTCACGAGCATAAGCTTGAGCTTATAAAAACAAATCTTAAAAGGCTTTCCGTTACAAACACATCGGTTATGCTTAACGATGCAACAGTTTTCCGCAAGGATTTTGAAGAGAAATTTGACAGGGTTCTTTGCGATGCTCCCTGTTCGGGTCTTGGCGTGTTAAGGCGTAAGCCCGACATTAAATGGAGCAAAACTCCCGAATCCTGTGAAGAGCTTGTTTCCACGCAAAGACTTATTCTGGACATCTGCGGAAAATATGTAAAAAAAGGTGGAAAGCTTCTCTACTCCACCTGCACAGTAAACAGAAAAGAAAACGAGGAAAATACGGCGTATTTTCTTGAGAAGAATCAGGATTTCGCGTTGATTTGCGAAAAACAGCTTCTCCCCCACATTGATAATACGGACGGATTTTATTACGCACTTTTTGAAAGGAAGTAATTTTTTTGAATCTTGGCGACCTTACAAAAGAAGAACTTAAAAATTACATAAAAGAAAAGGGACTTCCCGCATTCCGTGCAGGTCAGATTTACAAATGGGTGCACGGCGGTTGTGAAAGCACCGCGGAAATGACAAATATCCCCGCATCACTCCGCGAGGTTCTTGATTCGGAATTTGAGGTCTTTTTGCCAAAAGTCTATAAAAAGCTTGTTTCAAAAATTGACGGCACGGTGAAATTCCTTATGGAATTGTCCGATAAAAACATTATTGAATCCGTTGTTATGGACTACCACCACGGTAAAAGCATCTGTATTTCAAGTCAGGTGGGTTGCCGTATGGGATGCAGTTTCTGTGCATCAACGCTCCACGGATTAAGCCGTAATCTCACTCCCTACGAAATTGAAGGTCAGGTGCTCCGCGCACAGAAGGAGCTTGGCGTGAAAATTTCAAACATCGTTATTATGGGAATTGGCGAGCCTCTCGACAATTACGACAATGTAATTACTTTTATGAAAAATACAAACGATGCCGACGGTCTTGGAATCGGGTACAGACACATCACCCTCTCCACCTGCGGTATTGCAGACAAGATATATACTCTTGCAGATGAGGATTTGCCAATCAATCTGGCAATTTCTCTCCACGCGCCTACAGATGACCTCAGGCGTGACCTGATGCCTGTTGCAAAGGCATACTCCCTTGATAAGTTAATGAAGGCGTGCGACTACTACTTTGAAAAGACCCACCGTCGCATTACCTTTGAATATGCTCTCGTAAAGGGCAAAAATGCTTCTTTTGAGGAAGCACAGACACTTGCGAAGCTACTCGGCAAGAGGAATTGCCACGTGAATCTGATTCCCGTAAATCCCGTTACCGAGCGCAATAATATACGCACAAACGAAAAAGAAACCCTTGCTTTTCACGGGCATCTTACAAAGCTCGGCATTAACGCTACGGTGCGCCGTGAATTAGGGGCAGATATCAATGCTTCGTGCGGACAGCTTCGTAATAATGAGTTGTAAAACTTATGATAAATATTTAAGGAGGTGGTAATATTGCAGTTTTTCTCATTAAGTGACAAAGGAATGTGTCGTAAAAACAATGAAGACCATTGCGACGCAAAAAATGTAGGAAATTTCACTTTGCTTGTTCTTGCCGACGGTATGGGCGGTGCAAACAGCGGTGAAGTTGCCAGCGAAAAGGCTGTAAGCGAGGTTTTTCGTTATCTGAATGAGGATTTCCTCAGGAATCTCAACGCTCCGGATATTCCAAAAGCCCTTGCACAGGTTGTTGATAAGGCGAACTCTGTCCTTTTCAACCTTGCACAGTCCGATCCCGCACTTAAGGGCATGGGTACTACTCTTGAAATATGTCTTATTTCGGAAAATTCTGCATATATTGCTCACATAGGCGACAGTCGTGTATATAAGATTACTCCGGGTGGAGAAATCACACGTCTTACAAAGGATCACTCTCTTGTGGAATATATGATTGAGGCAGGCACCATTACGCCTGAAGAAGCTTTCAACCACCCCCAGAGGAATGTCATTACGAAAGCTCTCGGTACTGCTCCCGAGGCAGAGCCTGATATTTTCATCCGTTCACTTGAAGAAGATGATATTATTCTTCTTTGCAGCGACGGTCTTTCGAATATGCTTCCGGAAAAAGAAATTGCAGATGTTGTTCTTGAGGGCACACCCCTTTCGGAGCGCACCGAAAAGTTGATACAGCTTGCAAATGAAGCAGGCGGTAATGATAATATTACCGTCGTTATTGCGCAGAACTGATTTATATTTATGGAGGATATAAAACATGGAATCTACAGTTTTAGGATCTAGATACGAACTGCTTGAACGTGTAGGTATGGGCGGAATGGCAGTCGTTTATAAAGCTAAAGATATAATGCTCAACAGATTTGTTGCGATTAAAATATTAAGAGAAGAATATAAGGAGAACGAGGATTTTATCCGCCGCTTCAAAATTGAGGCACAGGCGGCGGCAAGCCTTTCTCATCAGAATATAGCACAGATTTACGACGTAGGCGAAGAAAAGGGAATGAACTACATCGTTATGGAATTTCTCGAGGGTGAAACTCTTAAGAAATACATACTTTCAAAGCAGGGCAACCTTTCAAGAAGAGAGGCTATGAACTATTCTATGCAGATTTGCCGTGCACTTGAACATGCTCATTCAAAGTACGTTGTTCACCGCGATATAAAGCCCCAGAACATCGTTCTTACAGAAAGCGGTAAACTCAAGCTCGCTGACTTCGGTATTGCACGTGCGGCAAATAACACTACTACAGTTAATTCAAAGAGCAATATGGCAGTCGGCAGTGCTCACTACCTTTCACCCGAGCAGGCACGCGGTGGATATACCGACCACCGCAGCGATATTTACTCTTTCGGTGTTGTAATGTATGAAATGTTCTGTGGCAAGCTTCCCTTTGACGCAGAAGAAAGTGTTTCCGTAATTTTGCAGCATCTTCACGAAGAGCCTGTACGCCCCTGCGAGGTTAACCCGGATCTTCCTCTCGGAATCGAGGCAATCATTCTCAGGGCAATGAAGAAGGAACAGCGTCTCAGATATGACAATACAACGCAGATTCTTGAAGACCTTGTTGCGGTATATCAGAATCCTTCTATAGATGTATCACTTCTTAACGCCAGTTCAGTAACAGGCGAGGAAAAACAAGGTTCTGAAGTCGCACATAAGCCACAGCCCAAAACCCACGTTACACCGCAAAGAAATACACAGTCCAGAAAAAAGAAAAAGAAGAAAAAGATTTCAGGTGGCATTATTGCTATTCTCGTACTTCTTGCAGTAGCTGTTATAACAGCATCTATAGTCGTAGCCAACTTCCTTTTCCCCGATACTGGCAAAGAAGTTGAAGTGCCTGACCTTGTTGGAATGACCTTTGATGAGGCGGTAAGAGAAGCCGGAAGGGCGTCTACCGGCAAAGTAACATTTACCGTAACTATAGCAAAATATGACTATGACGATAACGCTCCGAAGGATACTATAATTTCCCAGACTCCCGCAGGCGGCGGTAAAGTCAAGAGAAGCAGGGAAATCAAAGTAGTGGTAAGTAAAGGCCCCGTAGTTGTAACACTTAAGGATTATTCAGGTCAGAATTTCCAGAGCATTAAAAAAGAGCTTGAATCTCTCGGTGTAATTGTAGAGTACGAGGAACAGGAAAGCAACGGTCCCGAAGGTGAAATTCTCGACCAGAATCCCTCAAAGGGCACAAAGCTTGGCGAAGGCGAAACAGTAACCTTCTATGTATCTGTCTCTCCCATAAGCACCCGTGTTCCTGATTTTGTGGGAATGGAGAGCACCGATGCAATTAACGAAATCAACCATAGTGATCTTATCCTTCTCGATGTTATAGACGATGAAACAAGCACTCTTCCCGCAGGAATAGTATGCAGACAGACCCCTGAAGCAAACGACACAGTATACGTGGGAACATATATCACTCTTTATGTATCAACCGGCAAAAACTACAATCCCGATTCTGAAGGATTAGTTTTAGAGTAATGAATTTACTGGCGAAAGAGGTAAAATATTGATAACTTCACAAGAACTTACCGGCACAATTTTAAAAGGAATCGGCGGATTTTATTATGCAAGCACCGAAAAAGGCGTTATTGAATGCCACGCCAGAGGAAAGTTCCGTAAAAAGGACCTTTCCCCGATTATCGGCGACCGCATAACGTTAACACTTGCTCCCGACGGTACGGGCAGTATTGATGTAATTCATCCCCGAAAGAACTTTCTTATAAGACCCGAGGTTGCCAATGTAGACACGCTTGTTCTCGTATCGGCAATTTTATCACCCGTTCCTGACCTTACGCTTATTGATAAGCTTCTGGTAACGGCGGAAAGCAAGGGTATTGAGGGAGTTATCTGTATCAACAAAACAGACCTCGCCCCCGATGAAGATGCGCAGAAGTTCTGCGAAATTTACGAAAAAGCAGGCTATAAGACAATTATTGCAAGTGCAAAAACCGGCGAAGGAACAGATGAACTCCGTGCAGTAATTAAAGGTAAAACCGTCGCTTTCGCAGGACTTTCCGGTGTAGGAAAATCAAGTCTTTTAAAAAGAGTAACCGGTATCGATCTTCAGACAGGCTCTGTAAGTAAGATTGAAAGAGGAAAGCACACTACACGCCATGTAGAGCTTTTTGAGGCTTGCGGAGGATTTGTTTTTGACACTCCCGGCTTTTCACGCCTTGAAGCGGATGAGCTTTATGCATCGGATTTATGGCAGTATTTCCCCGAAATAAGAGAGCTTCAGGGGGAATGTCGTTTCCGCACCTGCAACCATATCGGTGAGCCGGGGTGCGTTGTGAAAGATGCCGCATCTGAAGGCAGAATCGCACAAAGCCGCTATGATAATTATGTGGATTTATTCAATAAGTTAAAGGAAATTAAGGACTGGCAGAGAAAGGATTAATACAAATGATTAAAATTTCACCATCTATACTTTCAGCAGATTTCGGTAATTTAAGAGAGGATGTACGCCTTGTTGAACAGGCAGGTGCAGACTGGCTCCACATTGATATAATGGACGGACATTTCGTTCCCAATCTTACTATGGGACCTGATGTTGTAAAGTCAATCCGTAAGAATTCAAAGCTGTTTTTTGACTGTCATCTTATGATTACAGACCCCGAAAAATACGCTCCCAAGTTTATTGATGCAGGTGCAGAGCTTATCACATTCCACGCAGAATGTGTTGAGGATATGGCGACTCTCGCAGACAAGCTTCACGCCCTTGGCGTTAAGGTCGGTGTTTCTGTTAATCCCGCAACTCCCATTGACAGAGTTCTGGATGTTCTTGACAAAATTGACCTTGTCCTTATTATGAGTGTTGTTCCCGGATTCGGCGGTCAGAAATTTATGGGTGAAGTTCTTTCAAAGGCAACAGAAATCCGCAACCATAAAAACGGCAAGGATATCATAATTGAAATTGATGGCGGAATTAATCCCGAAACTGCCCCCCTTGCAGCAAAGGCAGGCATTGATGTTCTTGTTGCAGGCAGTGCAGTATTCGGCAAGGAGTCCTACAAGGATGCTATTGACTCCATAAGAAATGCTGCGGAGGCGGCTATATGAGCACAGAAAAAGCAGTTCTTCGTAAAGAACTGCTTTCTTTGAGAAAAACTCTTTCCCCGTCAGCACTTACAATAGATATGCTGAATTCTTGCAGGGAATTTCATGATGCAAAAACGGTTTTCTGCTATGTTTCCTATAACGGAGAGGTTGACACTTTAAATCTTATTCCCGAAATTATAAAGACAAAAACACTTGTTGTCCCCTATTGCATTGATGATGCGGGAAATATGATTGCGGTAAAAATTAATTCACCCGATGACCTTGTAAAAGGAATGTACGGAATCCTTGAGCCGGAAAATCCTATTCCCTTTCCGAAAGAGGAAATTGACTTTGTAATTGTCCCCGGCGTGGCTTTTTCAAAGGACGGCTATCGCCTGGGTTACGGAAAAGGTTATTATGACAGATTTTTGTCAGATATTTCCCCATACAAACTGGGAATAACAAAAAAGGAACTTTTCCTTGAAAAGCTCCCTCATAGCGAATACGATATTAAAATGGATGATATATTGGTTGTAGGATAATAAAACGGATGCGAACTTCGCATCCGTTTCTTTTAGCTTATTTTTGAAAGTGCTTCTGTAAGTGCCTTTGCAACCTGATCGGGACAGCTCGTTCCGCGTCCGTTGCAGTCAATTCCGCGCATTCTTTCAATGGCATCCTTTGCATTCATACCGACAAGGAGCGACATAAGTCCTTGGGTGTTACCACTACAACCGCCGATAATTTTAATATCCTTTATAACACCTGCGTCGTCAAGCTCCACAACGGTTTTTCTTGAGCAGACACCTCTGTTCATATATTCCGTAACCATAATCAGTCTTCCTTTTCTTCCGCGTCGTCCTTTGTCTTATCTGCTTCAATGCCGTCAACAAAAACATTTACAGTTGCATTCTCGATGCCTGCAAACTCCTCTACCGCATTCTTTACAACTTCCTGAAGCTTATAGCAAACCTCATTAATCTTAACGCCGAACTTAACAGTAATGTGCACATCAATAATTGTTGCATCCTCTGTCATTTCAACCTTTACACCCTTTGCAGGAAGCTTTTTACCGATAAAATCTCCCCAGCCGAGAGATGTACCGAGACCTGCCACACCCTCAACTTCGCGTGCGGAAATCGCACTTATTCTTACGATAACCTCTTCGGAAATTTTGATGTTACCGCCTTCTGTTACTGTATATTCTTCAGCCATTGTAATTCATCCTTTCGTCTGTATTAATCCTTTTCAAAAGAACTTTAACTGTTGTGCCTGCTTATATTCTACCACTATTTTTAAAAATAATCAAGATGTTTATTAATTATTCTATTTCCATTATTTTTATTTTCTCCTGGGGGATACCACTCTGCTCTGATACCACATCCGAAATTACCGCAACGGTAGCCGAATCAAGAGCCGCTGTCTTTACCACTACATTTGCCATTCCGTTATTTATGTAGCACACCACATCCGAAAAGCCTTTTGCACGAAGAAGATTTTCTATAGCAGTTTCCGTCTCTGTATTTTCTGCAAGCTCCAGAACCCCTTGCTGAGCACTCGCCTTAGTGTCAGGGTCTGCACTTTCATTTGAAATAATGGAATTAAAAGTTTCAACCGCACGGCTTCTTCCTGCCTCGCGGTCGAGTCTTGCCTGGGAAAAAAAGTCATCTCCGCTTTCAATATGAATATCTCCCGAATCTACAAGCTGTGCCTCTCCAAGGTATTTTTCACCTGCTTCCTTATCCTGTCTTCCTGCATTAAGATATCCTGCCGTACCAACCACTATGGCAAGTGCCGCCACTATAAGTTGTTTTTTCTTGATTACCATCATCATTGTTTTTCCTTCCTTTCAAAAACCTCTATTTTGTGAGCATCTACACATAATGCCGCTTTCAAAGCACGAACAATTTTCTCCTTTACTTCGGGAATTGCTCCGCCCTCTGCAACTACAAGCACGCTGTGTATCTGTTTTTCTTCCCCGGAAATCATTACACTTACCTCTCCCACGCCCTCTATTTCAGAAAGTATTCTTTCAGTTTCCGTCTGCAAAGACCACTCCTGTGCAGAGCTTTGGTCGGTTTTCTGATATGGCACAGTATTTTTAAAGCTGTTTGCGCACACAATCATAAGGATTCCCACCGCTAATACTATATATATTACAGGAGTTGACTTTTTATCCCCGAAAATTTTGTCAATTATTTTCATATTTCAGATTTATCCTTTCTCTGGGCAATTTAAGAGTTTCCACAATGTACGCTACGGCAAGGCTTTCGTCGCCTTTTGCCTCAATGGTAACTTCCGTAAGATTTCCCTCCTCGTCTACGGAAGCATACACAGCAGAGCCGTGGCGGATATTCTCCTTTATTTTATTTGCAAGATTTATGCTGTGTCTTTCAAGAACTTCCTCTCTGTATTTTTTCTCTGCATCTTCGATTGCCTGTGTATCAAGCATAAATGCCTCCTTTGAAAATTCAAATTCCTTAATCGTTGTACCAATCGGTGACACTACCGCAGAAATCACCATAAAGCCCATGGCAAGGCTTGTGAATTTTTTGATGCTTCCCACGGGAATGAGGATATTCGCCACGGAAATCATCATAATTACAGAGCCGAGAGATATCATATATTCTCGCATTTTGCACCTCTTTTTCACAGAATGCAGGCAATTGCAATTATCATTATCGTTCCCATACAGGCAAGGGAAGAAAAAAGCATATCTATGCAATCCCCAAGATTGCGAAGCACCGTCACAGTTCTTTCTTCTGCAACAGGTGCAGTAAATGCCGCTACAAGCCTGAATGCAAGACCAAGTGCCCACACCTTCAGAAGAGGCAGAGCGAATATTCCGAAAAGAGCTATAACCCCCGTAAGTCCCACCGCATTTTTAAGGAGCATTGCGGAGCTTGCCACAGAGCTCATCGCTTCGGAAATAGAGCCTCCTACAACAGGCACAGAGGCACTCACGGCAAATTTCACGCCCCTTGCCGCAAGGGAATCAAAGCTTGCCCCTGCAAAAGAGCTTATCCCAAGAATACCTGCAAAAAGAGACATCGAAAAAGTCAGCAGAGTTTTATGAAATTTCGAAAACAGCTTCACAAACTCGTCAAGCCCCCTGTTTTCAGTAATTGCACCAAGCATTGAACATACCGCCCTCAAAAGCACAAGGGGCGTAATCACATTTTTTATAAGTGCGCCTGCACCGCTGCACACAAAAAATATCACGGGATGGGAAAGGCTTGCCCTCACAATTTCGCCACCCGAAATGCACATTGTCGCCATAACGGGAATAATACTGTGTACAAACACCGTTATATCGGTAAGGGTCTGCACAACATAGCTCCCTGCTGTCTGAAATGCGGTAGCACAAATTGCGGCAACGTATACAAACACGGAAAAACCGCTTGCCGTACTTATATGATTTTTTCCGAGGGATTCGGCAAGATTATTTATAACCGCAGACAGAAGCACAAGTGCGGCAACACTCCCCACAAGAGCAAATGCCGTTTTCAGTTCTCCCAGAAAAAGAGAAATCAGTCTGTTTATCACAGTACCCGTCTCCGGTGAAAATTTCCCGTCAACAATTTCTCCCACAACAGAGTCAAAACTGAAATTTTCAAAAATGCTTTCTATATTTTTTGATGCCGATCCCGTAAGTCCCGATTTTACTATTTCTTCAGTCATAACAGTATCCCTATAATTTTTTCAAATGCCTCTCTTGCAATGGGTATCGTTATCACCCCTATTGCAATTTTTCCCGCCATTTCCACTCTGCCTGCAAGTGCTTTTTCCCCACTGTCCTCGCAAAGCTCTGCCCCAATCTGACTTACATAAGCAATTCCCGTTATTTTCAGAACGGGTTCAAGATATTTCGCACCTAATTTGCTGTATTCACTTAATTCCTTAATGGATGCGACCGCCTTTATAATATAAGGCACTACCGCACCCATTATCACTACTACTGCAGTAACGGTAAGAAGGTGTCCCATCTCGCTTTTCATATTTTTAAGACACAGGGCAAGTACCGATACACATACCGCCGCCCCTGCAATTCCCATTACATTCATATTCCGAACACCGACTTTACCGTTTCAAAAAGTTGTGCAATTTTTGTGACAACCGTAAGCAGTACAATCACAAGTCCCGCAATTGTAATCATAAGTGCCTGTTCGTCGCGGCCTGATCTTGTGAGAAGCACATTCATCACCGCAACAATTATTCCTATTCCCGCAATCTGAAAAATCAAATCCGTCTCCATTATATCTGTCCTTTCACACAAGAATAAGCACCAATGCCGTCGCCCCAAGAAGGCTTCCTTTTACAAAAAGTTTGCCTTTCGTATTAAGCTCGGCATCGGCTGACTCTATGCATCTTTCTATTTCCGACAAAAACAATTCCGTATTTCTTACCTGTCCCTCGCAGTCCTCTGCAAAAAGGCCGTCTGCGTATCGCATTAAAGTTTCTCTTTCTTCCTTTGTTATACAATGAATGTCAAGCACCGTGTTTTTCACCGCATCCGAGGGAAGCATCCCGTCATATATAAGGTCTGCCGCCTTTTCAAAAAATTCCCCTCCACCGAGGAAGCACTCGTAAAGTGGCATACACATACATTTAAGACTATTACGTATTCTTTCCGCCCCTGCTTTTATTTCAGAAAGAACACGTTTTCTTTCAGAAAGCTCATTATATTTACCCATTCCTATAAGTCCTGCCGCAATAATTACTGCCGCCGCACCGATAATTTTAAACACGCCTCATCACCCTGCCGTCTGCAATTATTTTCTCAACAGTTCCCGGTCCACGCCTTTGGCTGAGAACTATTATCCTTTCAAAAACGCCGTTTTCAATAAGACTTCCCAGGTGCTTCCTTTTCATTACATCTCGTTCGCTGTATCCGTGAGCCGTTGTAATTATCTTTGCACCGCAATTTACAATCTCCGCAATTGCCCGTTCCTCATCATCCCTGCCCGTTTCGTCGGTTATTATCACCTCGGGGGACATTGTCCGAAGAAGCATCATTATCCCCTCCCCTTTGGGCACGTTGTCCATTACGCAGGTGTATTTTCCTACATCGTGACCGGGAAGCCCTGCCCTGCAATCGGCAATTTCGCTTCGTTCATCGGCAATGCAGACCTTGACAGAGTTACCGAGCCTTCTTGCAATATCACGGATTACCGTTGTTTTTCCGCATCCGGGAGGCGATATTATAAGTGTGTTATAAAGCTTTCCGTCGCAATAAAGATACTCCATAACCTCGTCTGCCGCCCCTTTTATTTCACGGGATATGCGGATACAGATTGCCGAAATTTCCGTAAGATGGGTTATTCTGCCGTTTTCAGTTATTGCACGACCGCACACGCCTACACGGTGTCCGCCGTTCAATGTTATGTAGCCTTTTATAAGGCTTGTCTGCATAGCATAAAGAGAGCCCTTTGACATGGCTTCCACAATTTTGTTAAGCTCTGCCGACGAAAGCACAATTCCCGTATCAAAAAGAATACCGCTTTTAATTACAGAACAGCTTTTTCCTGCAATAATTCTGATTTCCTGCAAGTCCTCTGTACCCATAAGAAGAATTTTCTCCGTCAGTCCCGAAGGGAAATATTTTAAAAACGAGTTGATTTCCATATTCTCATCCTCTCTTTGTATGTTCTAATATATGGCTGTCCCAAAAGAAAAATAACGGTTTCGGAAAATTTCTTATTGTATATTTTTTTGTTTGTGATACAATAGAATCCGAAAGGAATGATACATAAAATGTACGGCATCGGCACTATAGTAAATGTTATTCTTATAATCATCGGCTCACTTGCAGGATTGTTTCTTAAGAAAGCAATTCCCGAAAAGCTTAAGGAAAGTCTTGTTCAGGCACTTGCCTTGTGTACTTTTGCAATAGGTATAATGGGCGTAATCACAGCGGCGTGCAGCGTTAGCGGTAATCTGCTTTCAAGCAATTACACAATTATTATGGTAATTTGTATGGCTCTCGGCACATTTATCGGCGAGCTTATAGATATTGAAAAGCGTCTTGACCACCTTGGGGAATCTTTGCAGAAAAGATTTTCTTCTTCTGGCGATTCACGTTTTGCCCAGGGATTTGTTTCAACCTCCCTTATATTCTGCGTAGGTTCAATGGCAATACTCGGTTCAATCAACGACGGAATGAAGGGCGACCCCACTATTCTTATAACAAAAGGTCTTCTTGACGGTACCGTTTCAATAGTATTCGCCTCTACAATGGGGCTTGGCGTTATGTTCTCCGCCCTGACAGTCGGCATATACCAGGGACTTATTACCGTTTGTGCATCACTTCTTGCACCATATCTTACACCTGAGGTTATTGCACAGATGTCCCTTGTTGGAAGTCTTCTTATTATGGCAATCGGACTGAATTTCCTTTATCAGCCTAAAATCAAGCTTGGAAATATGCTCCCTGCTATGTTCCTGCCCCTTCTTTATTTTATCGGGCAAGGTCTTTTTGAAAGGATGTTTTAAATGAATCGCTCAAGCGGTGTACTGATGCATATATCCTCACTCCCCGGAAAATACGCCATAGGAACTCTCGGAAAAGAGGCACGGAATTTCTGCGATTTTCTCTTTGAGTGCGGGTTCAAGGTTTGGCAGGTGCTTCCTCTCGGCCCTTGCGACAGCTACAATTCACCATACTCGGGAAAAAGTGCTTTCGCGGGCAATATATATTTTATAGACCCTGAAATTCTGTACGAAAAAAAGCTCATCACGAAGGATGAGCTTGAAGAGTGCGTCTATGATGATATTTACGTTACGGGGTATGATTTTCTTCGTGAAACCCGCAAAAAGGTTTTCAGAAAAGCGTTTTCGCGTCTTACCCAAAAGGATATGGCGGAAATCCGCATTTTCTCCGAAAAAAACAGTTGGGTAAAAACCTATGCACTTTTCTGTGCATTAAAAAAGGAAAACAACGATGCCCCCTGGTACGATTGGGAAAAAGGTCTTAAGTACCGCACTAAAGATGCCATTGAATCTGCAGAAAAAAGACTTTCGGAGGAAATTGCATTTCATATTTTCCTGCAGTATGAGTTTTTCACTCAATGGAACTTATTAAAAGAATATGCAAATAAAAAAGGTGTGCAGATTATCGGCGATATGCCTATCTATCTTTCACACGACAGCGCTGATGTGTGGGCTAATCCTCACCTTTTCTCACTTAATTCCGATATGTACATGGAAAGATGTGCAGGCGTTCCTCCCGATTATTTTTGCGAGGACGGACAGAAATGGGGTAATCCCCTTTATAACTGGGATAACCTGAAAAAAGAGAACTACTCTCTGTGGACAGACAGAATTTCTCACGCCCTTTCAATGTACGACGGAGTAAGAATTGACCACTTCCGTGCATTTTCCGCATACTGGTCAATCCCTGCGGAGGAAAACGCTACAAAGGGAAGGTGGGAAAAAGGTCCCGGTATGGACTTTTTCAACCATATACAAAAGCTCTACCCCGATGCAAATATTATTGCCGAAGACCTGGGCGACATTGACGACGACGTCAGAAAGCTTGTAAAAGATACAGGCTTTCCCGGAATGGGTGTAATGCAGTTTGCATTTATAACAGACCTTGATACACCTCACCTCCCCCATAATTATACAGAAAAAACCGTTGCCTATACAGGCACTCACGATAACAACACCATCCTCGGCTGGCTCTGGGAGTCGGACGAAAACGCCCGCCACTACGCCCTTTCCTATTGCGGATTTGAGGGTGACTGGGGACAGGGCGGTCCGTACAGTCCTTCCGTAAGGGCGATTATCCGTACTCTCTGGCAGAGTGGTGCGACACTTACAATTGTTCCCGTTCAGGATTTGTGTGGCTTCGGCGGTGACACAGCTATGAATCATCCCGGCATTGCAGAAGGCAACTGGAGCTTCAGAATTACAGAGGATGCCCTTGCTTCCATTGACAGAAATTTCTTTAAAAAACTTAATTCTTTATATAAAAGATAAATTTGTCTTGACTTTACCACAGTAAAGTGGTAATATAGTGTTACATTAAAAAATAAAGGAGATTATTATTATGAAAAAGTTAATCGCACTTATTCTTACACTTATGCTTGCAGTAACAATGTTTGCAGGCTGTACAAAAGGTGACGGTCAGGTAAAGGATACTGCAGCTACAGGTGAATATGTAATCGCTTGTGAACTCACATCAGAAGAATACGGTATCGGCTTCAGAAAGGGTTCTGACCTTACAAACATCGTAAACGGCTACATCAACGAGCTTAAGGCTGACGGTACTCTTGATGCACTTGCAACAAAGTATAACCTTGCTCTTTCAGACATCGCTCCTGCAGATGATGCTGAAGTAACACTTAAGGACCTTGACTATATCAAGGCTAACGGTGTTCTCAAAATCGGTATCACAGACTACGAGCCTATGAACTACAAGGACGACAAGGGCGAATGGACAGGTTTTGATACAGAATTTGCACTTGCAGTATGTGAAAAGCTCGGCGTTAAGGCTGAATTCATTGAAATCGAATGGGACAGCAAGTTCCTTGCTCTTGATTCAAAGACAATTGACTGTATCTGGAACGGTATGACAATTTCTGAAGAAGTTAAGAAAAACACAAGCTGCTCAATCGCTTACGTTAAGAACGCTCAGGTTGTTGTAATGTCAGCTGAAAATGCTAAGAATTACAAGACTGCAGCAGATATGGCTGACCTTACATTCGCAGTTGAGTCAGGTTCTGCAGGTGCTCAGGCAGCAGCAGACAACGGTCTTGAAAACATCGTTGAAGCAGGTACTCAGACAGATGCATACCTCGAAGTTACAAGCGGTTCTTGCGATGCTTGTATCATCGACCTTACAATGGCAAATGCAATGCTTCAGAAATAAGTTTTCGCACTAACACATTAAAACATTGAATTAAAGGCAGTAAGCCACAGCGCTTATTGCCTTTGTTATGAGGTAATATATGTTTTCACCACAGTTTGTTGAAGTATCAATTAAATTACTTGAGGGCTTTATGATAACACTTAAGCTTTTTGCTCTCACGCTTGTTTTTGCACTTCCTCTGGGACTTATTATAAGTTTCGGGTCAATGAGCAAATGGAAACCGCTTAAGTGGCTTGTAAAAACCTTTGTATGGATTATAAGAGGTACTCCCCTTATGCTCCAGCTTATAGTTATTTTCTACGGTCCCGGACTTGTCGGAACCTGGGCTACCAGAATGATTAATACCGGTGTGTATGCAGGCCCTCTGATGGACTGGCTTGCTACATGGCACGTATTTGACCGTTTTATCGCTGTTCTTATATCATTTGTAATTAACTACGCCTGTTATTTTTCAGAAATATACCGTGGCGGAATAGAGTCTATCAGCAATGGTCAGTATGAAGCAGGTCAGGTGCTCGGTCTGAAAAAATCACAGGTGTTCTTCAAGGTTGTTCTTCTTCAGGTAGTAAAAAGAATCGTTCCTCCTATGAGCAACGAAATCATCACCCTTGTAAAAGATACATCCCTTGCAAGAATTGTTATGGTTTATGAAATCATTTGGGCAGGACAGAAATTTATCAAGTCTGACGGTATTATATGGCCTCTTTTCTACACGGCGGTGTTCTATCTTGCCTTCTCGGGCTTACTTACACTCCTCTTCGGCTATATAGAAAAGAAAATGAGTTATTTCAGGAGTTAACACTATGTCAATATTAAATGTAAAAAACATAACTAAAAGTTTCGGCAAGACAGAAGTTTTAAAAGGCGTCAGCTTTTCTCTTGAACACGGTCAGGTGCTTTCAATCCTCGGTTCAAGCGGTAGCGGCAAAACAACTCTTCTTCGTTGTATAAACTTCCTTGAAGAGGCAAATTCAGGACAGATTTACGTCGGTCAGGAATGTATTTTTGACGGCAACGCCGAAAAGAAACCTACTCCGAAGGAAACACGCGAAAATCAGCTTAACTTCGGTCTGGTATTCCAGTCATTCAACCTGTTCCCCCAGTATACTGCCCTTGAAAATGTGACTCTTGCACCGAAGCTTCTTGCAAAAGAAAGACCTGATTTCAAAGAAAAGAAAAAGGAGATTTATGCAGAAATAGAAGAAAATGCAAAATCACTTCTTGCCCGTGTAGGTCTTTCTGACAGAGCAAATCATTATCCCTGTCAGCTTTCGGGCGGTCAGCAGCAGCGAGTTTCTATTGCTCGTGCACTTGCACTTAATCCCAAGGTTTTGTTCTTTGATGAGCCTACAAGTGCCCTTGACCCTGAACTTACAGGCGAAATTCTCAAGGTTATCCGTGACCTCGCGGCAAAGGATACCACAATGGTCATCGTAACTCACGAAATCGAGTTTGCACGAAATGTTTCCGACAGAATTATATTTATGTCGGATGGTGTAGTTCTTGAGGATGGTACTCCCGAAGAAGTTCTTGATAACCCCAAGCACGACAAGACACGCGCATTCTTACAGAAACTTAACGAAAATTAAAGGGAATGGTGAAAATGGGTAAACAGCCAGATTTTAAAGAGTTATATAACGCAATTCTTTCTCTTGAATCGGAAGAGGATTGCAGAATGTTTTTTGAAGATATCTGCACCATTAAAGAGCTTGAAACGATGTCGCAAAGACTTGAAGTTGCAAAAATGCTTATTGCAGGCTCAACCTTTAATGAAATTGTTTCAGCAACAGGTGCATCAACCACAACTATTTCAAGAGTTAACCGTTGCCTTAACTATGGCGACGGGGGATATAGAAAAGTTCTTGAAAATAAATAATTATCAAAATAAAAAAGGTATTCATCAGAATACCTTTTTTATTTTGTTGCTACACAAACAAATACTTCTTCACAGTCACAAAATTCATACAATCTTTCAGGGGCTTTGCAAAGAAGCTCCTTTTTTTCTTTTGTAAGTTTTTTAAGCTTTGCTTCAAGCTTCGACGCTTCACTTCTTCCGCTATCTGTCACCCACGCACAAGCAATGGAAATAACATCTTTTGCACGGGTATACTTTGCACCTGTGCCGTCCTTTTTTGTATGCTCACGAAAACGTCTTTCAAGGTCGGTTGTAATTCCCGAGTACAGCGAGTTATCACTGCATCTCATCATATAAACGTAGTACATCAGAGCTCTACCCTCTGACTTCTGTAAAGACTGTAGTTTCCTGACATCATAAAGCTTACCGCACATACAAGCAGGAACACACCTACTCCCTGACCGCCGAACACTTCAATTCCGAGAAAAAGTGATGCGAGAGGACAATTTACTGCGCTACAGAAAAGAGCCACAAAGCCAATTGCCGCACCGACTGCAGGATTAAGACCCAGAAGTCCGCCCACAACACAGCCGAAGGTTGACCCTACAAAGAATGCCGGCACAATCTCGCCGCCTTTAAATCCTGCACCTAGCGTTACTGCAGTAAACACAATCTTAAGAACGCACGCATACCATACTGCATCACCCTGCATTGCCTTTTCAATAATGTGCATACCTGCACCGTTATAATCCTGTGTTCTTATAAGAAGTGTCAGCACGATGATTATAACGCCGCCTGCAAAAGCTCTTAAAGGAGCATTCGGGAAAATCACCGCAAGCAATCTTTTTATTTTCTGCATACTTGTACAGAAAACGATACCCATAACAGCACAAAGAAGAGCGAGCACGCCTGCTCTCACATAGAAATCTGCCGCCATAGTGCCAAAGTCAACCGCAAACTTCACAGGGTGAATCCCCATAAGAAGAGCTATGCCGTACGCTACAAGGGATGCAATTGTACAAGGTACAATCGCTTTAAGATGCGTTTTTCCTACAATTGAAACTTCGATAGCAAACACAGCCGCAGTAACAGGAGTTCCGAAAAGTGCAGTAAATACCGCCGCCATACCTGCCATTACTACCATATGTAAATCTTCGCTGTTCAGTCTTAAGCATCTGCCCACATTGTAACCGATGCTTCCTCCAAGCTGAAGTGCCGCACCTTCTCTTCCGGCAGATCCACCGAAAAGATGAGTAAGTGCAGTACTTATGAAAATAAGCGGAGCCATTACCAGAGGAACCTTATCCTCCGTATATACCGCCTCAATAACACGGTTTGTATCAAGATTACCCTGCTTGCGGAAAATATAGTAAATTCCGCCGATTATAACACCCACAGCAGGAAGCAAGAAAATTGTATTTCTGTAACTCTCTCTTATGTCCGTCACATAATCAAGCAGAATATGAAAGCTTCCTCCGATTCCGGCACCGATTGCCCCTACTAGAGCCGCCGCAAAAATCCACTTCATGAATGTTAATGTATTTAAAAATGCCGTTTTGCAGTTTTTCGTTATGATGTCCACACAAATTCCTCCAAAAAGTATTTCTGGAGAGATTGTATCACTTTCTTTTACATTTTTCAACAATTTTTTTATATTCTGTAACTGAAAGGGAGGTAATTGCCTCCCTTTCAGTTACAAAACACATGCCTTCCTATTGTGCATACAATTTCTCTTGTCCTTATCCACTGATTTGTTGCGGTTTTCGGATTGTAATAATATATCGCACCGTTTGTAGGGTCCCAACCGTTAAGTGCATCACGGGCGGCACGGCGACTGCTTGCATACATCTCGGCATTTATCTGTCCGTCATCAACTGCCGTAAATGCACCCTTCTGATAAACCACACCCGAAATAGTATTGGGGAAAGACGGGTGCTGAACTCTGTTGAGAACTACCGCGCCTACGGCGACCTGTCCCTCGTAGGGCTCTCCTCTTGCCTCGCCGTTAATTACTCTTGCAAGAAGTTCTATGTTGGCATCATTGGCACTTGCCCCGGAATTTGATGAGCCTGAAATTCCCATAGCGTTCAGGGTTTCTGTTCCCGCGACTCCGTCAACCGTAAGACCGTTTTTTCTCTGAAAATTCTTGACGGCATTTTCCGTCTGCCAACCAAAAACCCCGTCAACACTTCCGCTGTAATATCCCCAGTTTTTAAGTTTGGTCTGAATTTTACGTACTTCTTCACCTTTTGAGCCGTTTTTTGACACGGCAGATGCATTTACGCACACGACTGCAAGCATTATCGTGAGTAAAATTGCTGTCAGTTTCCGTTTCTTCATCATTGAGACCTCCTTTTTTCAAGGATTATTTTGCTCAAAAGGAAAAATTTTATTCAAATTCGTTTATTTGATGGGCTTGCGTCAAAAAAATTGTGGACATTTTTACCTTTCTGTGATATGATAATTCAGTATAATAATGTAAGATGGTGATTTTATGGATATCAGTATCAGAGGTATAATTCTTATTACGATAACCGCAATTGCGGCAATCGTAAATTTCACGGCACGTTTTATATGCGAAAAAGTAAAATTGTCAGAGTTAACTATTAAATGCATCGCACTTGCCGTAGCTGTTGTTTGTGTATCACTTCTTATGATATTCGGTAAATAATACATCGAAAGGATGATATATATGAAAAATCTCGAAAAAACCTACAATCCTTCGGAAATTGAAGACAAATTGTACAAAAAATGGGTTGACGGCGGATATTTCCATGCAGAGCCTGACAGTAAGAAGGAACCTTACACTATCGTAATTCCTCCTCCCAATGTAACAGGTCAGCTTCACATGGGACACGCCCTTGACGAAACTCTTCAGGATATCCTTATCCGTTATAAGAGAATGCAGGGCTACTCTGCTCTCTGGGTTCCCGGAACAGACCATGCAGGTATTGCAACACAGATTAAGGTTGAAGAAAGCCTCCGTGAAAACGAAGGTCTTACACGTTATGACCTCGGCCGTGAAAAGTTCCTTGAAAGAGTTTGGGAATGGAAGAATAAGTTTGGTAACAGAATTATCAATCAGCTTAAGAAGCTCGGTTGTTCATGCGACTGGGACAGAGAACGTTTCACAATGGATGAAGGTTGCTCAAAGGCAGTTCGTGAAGTGTTCGTAAACCTTTACGAAAAGGACCTTATCTACCGTGGCAACAGAATCATCAACTGGTGTCCTCATTGTACTACTGCTCTTTCCGATGCAGAGGTTGAATATGCAGAACAGCCCGGTAATTTCTGGCACATCCGCTATAAGATGTCAGATTCTGACCGTTATATAGAAATTGCAACAACAAGACCGGAAACACTTCTCGGTGATACAGCTATCGCAGTTCATCCCGAGGATGAAAGATATACAGACCTTGTTGGTAAGACCTGTATTCTTCCCCTCGTTGGCAGAGAAATTCCGATTGTTGCTGACGAATATGTTGAAAAGGACTTCGGAACAGGTGCAGTTAAGATTACTCCTGCTCACGACCCCAACGACTTTGAGGTTGGTCAGCGTCACAACCTTCCCATTATCAAGGTTATGAACGACGATGCTACAATCAACAAGCAGGGCGGAAAGTATGAAGGTATGGACCGTTACGAAGCTAGAAAGCAGATTGTTAAAGACCTTGAGGAATGCGGTGCACTTATCAAGATTGAGGATCACGCACACAATGTAGGTACTTGCTACCGTTGTAAGACAACTGTTGAGCCTCTCACAAGTGATCAGTGGTTCGTTAAGATGGAACCCCTCGCAAAAGAAGCTCTCCGTGTTGTTTACGACAAGGAAGTTGAGTTTGTTCCCGAAAGATTCACAAAGACATATACAAACTGGATGGAAAACGTACATGACTGGTGTATTTCACGTCAGCTCTGGTGGGGTCACAGGATTCCTGCATTCTACTGCGATGACTGCGGTGAAATGACAGTAAGCAAGGAAGACATCACAGTTTGTCCCAAGTGCGGAAAGCCTGTCCGTCAGGAAAACGACGTACTTGACACATGGTTCTCATCAGCTCTCTGGCCTTTCTCAACACTTGGCTGGCCCGCGGACACTCCCGAATATAAGTATTACTATCCCACAAGCACACTTGTTACCGGTTATGACATTATCTTCTTCTGGGTAGCAAGAATGATTTTCAGCGCTTGCGAGCATACAAAGAAGCCTCCCTTGCGTCACGTATTCATTCACGGTATTGTTCGTGACAGTCAGGGCAGAAAGATGAGTAAGTCTCTCGGTAACGGTATTGACCCCCTTGAAGTTATTGATAAATACGGTGCAGACGCACTCCGCTTCACTCTTACAACAGGTAACTCACCCGGAAACGATATGCGTTTCTATTGGGAAAGAGTTGAGTCAAGCCGTAACTTCGCAAACAAGATATGGAATGCGGCAAGATTCGTTCTTATGAATCTTGAGGTTGAGGAAATTTCTCTTCCCAAAGCACCCCAGCTTGAGGACAAGTGGATTATTTCACGCTATAACAGCGTTGTTAAGTCCGTTACAGAAAACCTTGATAACTTCGAGCTTGGTGTTGCACTCAGCAATCTTTACGACTTCGTATGGGATGAATTCTGTGACTGGTATATTGAACTTGTAAAGCCTCGTCTTTACGGTGACAATCAGGAAAGCAAGCTTGACGCACAGAGAACACTTTGCTATGTTCTTACAGGCATTCTCAAGCTTATGCATCCCTTTATGCCTTTCATTACAGAAGAAATTTTCTGTGCTCTTCCCACAAATGAAGAAACAATTATGACATCACAGTGGCCTCTTTACACAGATACTCTTAACTTCCCCGAGGAAGAAAAGAAGATGCAGGTAATCTGCGATGCGATAAAGAGTGTTCGTAACATAAGAACAGAAATGAATGTTCCCCCGTCAAGAAGAGCAAGTATGATTATCGTAACAGATAATAAGGCACTCTTCGAAAGCGGCATCGCATTCTATGAAAAGCTTGCAGGTGCAAAGGATGTAGTTGTAACAGACAGCGAAGCCAATGTTCCCGAAGGTAGCGTAAGCGTTATCGTTGACGGTGCAAAGATATTTATGCCCATGGACGAGCTTATTGATACCGAAAAGGAAAAAGAACGTCTTACAAAGGAAAAGGAACGTCTTGAGGCTGAAATCGACAGAGTTGAGAAGAAGCTTTCAAATCAGGGATTTGTTGCGAAAGCTCCTGCAAAACTTATCGAGGAAGAAAAGGCAAAGGGCGTTAAGTATAAGGAAATGTACGATAAGGTAGTTGAAGCCCTCGCAAAGCTCGGTTAAGCGGATGTGATTAAACAGCACCGACCGCAAAACGAGATAAGGAAATATGTTATTCTTTTTTGAAGGATATTCACATCGTTTCTTTTATCGTTTAATGTAGAAATCCGTTGACGGATTTCGGATTTAATCGTTTTGCTATCGACAAACTTCACCGCTCGGCGTACCCTCGTACGCCTTCGGGTATCCCTTCGGTTCAGTTTGTCAATTCTGCACTACTTTCTCCCATCCTTAGATGTGATTAAGCAGCACACTAAAAATGCGGAATGCGAAGTGAAGGACTTATAACACATAAAAACGCAGAAAAAGTGCTTGGTCTATGACCAAGCACTTTCTTATTTCATTTCATCAAATATTTTCTTTACTGCTTCGTAGCTTTCAAGTGTACCGATGTCGTATCTTTCACCGGGGTTTTTAAGGGCATACACATCTGTCTTCTGACAAAGGAAGCTGATAAATCCGCCGGGGGCATCTGTCTTACAGCCTGCCTCTATACCCTCTTTCACGAAATGAAGCTCGTCACGTTTATATATGTAGAAAGGACCAACTCTCCAGTTTGACTTGGGGTCTTCGGGTTTTTCTTCCATTGAAATCACACGGAAATCACTATCGGGAATCATAACACCGCTACGTTTAAGAGTGGCAACATCTTCCTCGTAAGTTGCAATAACTATGGCAGAGTTTTTCTCATTGAAAAGGTCTGTCATTTTTTTAAGGGAGAAGCCGAGCATATTGTCACCTGCAACGATTAAAAGGTCGTCGTCAAGGTTAAGCTTTTCAATGGCAAACTGAATATCCTTTACCGCACCCAGGCGTGTTTCGTTGGAAACAGAGCCGTCGTCAATGATTGTAACAGGGTTTTTGAGATTGCAATTCTTCTTCCAATTCTCAAAATGCTCCATATATTTGTGGTTCGAGATAATGATATGCTCATTGATGCCGTCGATTGTATCAATATCATCTAAAAGCCAGTCGAGAATACTTTTTCCCGCAACCTCCAAAAGAGGCTTGGGAAAATTTTCTGTAAGGGGATAAAGTCTTGTTGCATAACCTGCCGCTAATACTATACTTTTCATTTTATTTCTCCTTTTAATACGGGATATTAAAAATGTCCGGAGTGTGCGGAACAAGTTCCGCATCGATATAAATCTCGTTGAGATTTTCGATATGTACTGCGTACTCGATATACCTGACGGTTCGATATGTTTCCTTGCGGAAACGAGATTTTTATCATATCGAAACCGAGCATAGCGAGGTTATATCGAATCAGCATTAGCTGATATATCGAACGAGCAAAGTGAGTATATCGACAGTTTGTCCGTTCTGAAGCATTTTTTCCTATCCCTTTGTATACTTGTTAATATATTTCAAATTTTTTCAACTGTTTTTATAATAATTGCGGCTGCCTTCTCTGCCGCAACTACTCTGAACTTTTCATAGCTCATTTCCGCACCGTTTGCGCCATCGGAAATTGTACGAAGCACACAGAACGGTACTTTATTCACATAGCACACCTGCGCGATTGATGCACCTTCCATTTCGCAGGCAACTGCACCAAAAGTATCAACAATATCCTTTTTCTTGTTTTCGTCTGCAATAAAGGCATCGCCTGATGCGATAATTCCGCGAACGAGGTTTCCCTCAACATTTGATGCAATTTTTTCTGCAATGTCTTTATCACATTCAAATTCAACCACATTGATGCCCGAAATCATACCCCTGGGGTCACCGAAATATGTGGTGTCCATATCGTGCTGTACCATAGCCGTTGCAACTACGGTGTCAAGAATGTCTGTTTTATCCGTAAGACCGCCTGCAACACCTGTGTTGATGATTTTTTCTGCACCGAATTTTATAATCATTGTCTGGGCACACATTGCGGCAAATACCTTGCCAATACCGCATACTGCTGTAACGACATCTTTTCCGTGAAGCGTACCTTTTGTATAAAGAGCACCGCTTACGGTGTATTCCTCTTTATTTTCCATTACGGCATTGATATGTTCAATCTCAATGTCCATTGCACCGATAATACCTATCATTTCTGTCACTCCTCATACTTAAAGTCGGGTGTATATCCGTTTAAAATGTCAAGATAGCGTCTGCACTCCGCCTTCGCTTTTTCTATGTCAAGTTCTTTGTAATTTCCGCATTCAATCTGCGATGCACCGAAAACATCACCCTCGTGAGAAATCGTCTTTTCCAAGGCGCCTTTAAGTGCAGAAAGCACATCTTCCTTTGAAACCGCATCACGGACAAGGAGATAAAATCCCGTCCGGCAACCCATAGGTCCGAAATAAATTACGCTTTCCCCAATTTCACAGCTGCGGATAAATGTGGCAATCATATGCTCCACCGAGTGCATTGTGACATTATCCATATAGTCCCCCATATTGGGCTTACGTGTGCGAAGGTCGTAAGTGACAATATCACCGTCTGTGCGGGAAATATATATGCCCTCGCTTAATTTGTTGTGGTCTATTTTAAAGCTTTCTATTTTTGCAGGTTTCATAGTTTACTCCTCTGTATTTTCATTCCGTATTCCGCATTCCGCACTCCGCATTATATTTTAAAGTCTAATGGGTCGAACATAGTGGTGTCCAGACTGCGTACACGTGGCACTCTTGGTGCAAAGGGATTAAACACATACTTTTTACAAATGCCGCTTAACTTAAATTCGCCTTTGCAATATTTACAAGTATGTTCGCCGTTATTTTCCGTCAGATGCTTACAGTAACGGCAACAGTCGGATTCCTTGAATTTTCTTTTACTGAACATAATAATCACCCATTCATTCCGTTATAGCTGACATCCGCCGCCTCATCCTCCATATTACAATAGAGGGAATAAAACGGAACAGCAGACAAAAGCTTGTCCGTAAGATTAAGCATCTTACTCATTTCTTCCATATCGTTTGTACGAAGCGTCTGTGTAAGCACCGTTGAAATCGCCTCGTGAGGAGGGATACGCTTAATCTCATTCTTTTCACCACGATTAAGAATACAGACCGCCTTTATCGGAACAATCACATTGTTTCCGTAATTTTCCTTGCCCTGCCATGGAGTACCGCAAACGTAGAATTTTCCGTCCTTCATACGCAAAATAGGCTTATCACCGTTTACTACAAAGCATCTGTCCCCGAACTTTTTCTTCCAAAGCCTGATATGGGTGGTTTTTCCCGTACCACTTAACGCCGTAAAGAGGTATCCTTCCCCATCAACGGCAATTGCGGCACAATGCATCAGCATTGCATCATAATCAAGGATTTTTCTGCAGATGATTCTGTAAATTTCAAGGCTTTCAAGGTATCCGTCCGAAAAATCGGGGGATTCCGCGACAACCTTTTCCATTACTTTTTCGGGAACTTCAACGGTAAAAGCCGCTTCGCCCTCTGCCTCGTACCCTTGGCACATTTCACGAAAATATCTGTATTTATTTTTTACTTCAATTATAAGACCTGCAATTTTAATTTTCATTGCAATCACCTTTTACCTGTAAACTAGAAAATCAGTAATTCGCAGATTTTTGCTCGTGCAAAAATCTTCCTTCATTCCGCACTCCGAATTCCGAATTCCGCATTTCACATATCGTTTCTTGTAATATCGGCATAACTTTCTCTCTGAATACCAATACGGCTTTCTCCGTCCTTTACAATTACAAGTGCGGGGCGGGGAATTCTGTTGTAATTTGATGACATTGAATAGTTATATGCACCTGTTACAAGGACAGCAAGGGTATCTCCCCTTTCGCAGGACTGAAGCATTACATCCTCCTGAATAAGGTCACCGCTTTCACAGCATTTACCTGCGATTGTGCACTTGAAGTCTGCCTTTTCATTTGCTTTATTTGCAATAAGGGTTGTGTACTGTGAGCCATAGAGGGCATAACGGGGATTGTCCGTCATACCGCCGTCGATTGCAACATAGCTCTTATACCCTGTAATTGTCTTTACACTACCTACGCTGTAGAGGGTAAGACCTGCATCCGCAACGATGCTTCTGCCGGGCTCCATAAGGATTGCAGGCATTTTAACACCTGTCTTTTCGCACTGTTCTTTAATGTGACGGCTAACTGCACCAATACTTTCCTCAATATCAAGATAGGGGTCTGATTCCACATATCTTACGCCGTAGCCACCACCGAGGTTGAGGATTTTCGCTTCATAACCAAGCTCCTTCTTGCAAAGAGCGATATAACCTATCATAATATCTGCACTGTCGCAGAATGTCTGTCCGTCAAACACCTGTGACCCAACGTGACAATGGAAACCCTCAAGAGAGAGATTCTTAAGAGAAAGAGCGTACTTTGTAAGCTCCAACGCCTGTCCCGTTTCAATAGCCGTACCGAACTTTGAATCAACCTGACCTGTCTGCACCGCTTCATAAGTGTGGGTGTCAATACCGGGGGTAAGTCGCATAATGATTTTCTGCACAATACCCTTTTTCTCTGCCATGGAATTAAGTGCATCAAGCTCCTCTCGGCAATCAGCCATAAAATAGCCTACACCGCAGTCCATAGCAAATTCAATTTCATCATCGGTTTTGTTGTTGCCGTGGAAATATACGTTTTCCATAGGGAAGCCCGCTTCCTTTGCAGTATAAAGCTCACCACCCGAAACAACGTCAATCGCCATCCCCTCATCCTTTACGATGCGGTAGATTTCCTTGAATGAAAGTGCCTTACTTGCATAAAGTGCCTTACTTTCACCGCCGAAGTGCTTTTTCATAGCGTTTATATATGTTCTGCATTTTTCGCGGACGCGGTTCTCATCAATTACATAAAGAGCGGTTTTATACTCTTTTGCAAGCTTTATTGTGTCGCATCCCCCGATTGTAAGATGTCCGTTTTCGTTAATGCCTAAATTTGTATGTAACATAATATGTCTTCCTTTCCGGAGCAAAAAATATTCCTATTATATTATTTTACACTTTTTTGTCTGAAATAGCAACAGTTATTTTCAACATTATTTCTCTTTCGAAGAAAGTGTCCGTTTTCAAAGAAAGTGTCCGTAACTGAAAAGAATTAAGCATTGACTTTTTATTTCTCTTACGTTAGGCTTAACAAAGGCTTAATAAACTATACCAGGGAGGAACTATAATGAAATTCGGTTTAAAAATACTTTCTCTGCTTGTAAGTATCTTTGTGCTTTTTACTGCACTGACTTTTGTCCAAGCAGAAGAAACACAGACAAATCCCGCTATTTACAAGCTCAGCTGCACTTTAACTGAGAGTTTTGACTCGTCCGATCTTTCTTCCGTTACAACCATTACTGAAAATGGTATAGAAAACAAGGTCTGTGCCATTACTTCAAAAAATGCAGACGGCTCCGTAACCGTGAAGAAAGATGTAACACTTACAGACTCTGTATATGAAGCAGGTTTCCGTATCAAGACTGAAAATGGTGCATCTTCTTCAAGTCAGGTGCTTATGCAGCTTGGTTATTCCACAAGCTATCCCATTATGGATGCAAGATTAAAGTGTGACGGCGGCGGAAACATTACCTCCATCTATTTTAACTACCTTAAGGAAACCTACACTTTTCCCGACGGTTTGTGGAAAGACAATGAGTGGAACGATATCCGCTTCAAAGTGACCGATGACAAAATAAACCAGACATTCGCAATTGACACATACATAAATGCGACCTACGTATGTACCGCAGATTACGACTACAACGCCAACCATAAGGCGGACACAAGCAGAGTAGGATTCCCCTGCAGCTGGCGAATTTACAAAACATCTGATTTCACAGGCACTTCCTATGTTGACGACGTGTTCATCGCAAGATACACCCCCGTGGAAAGCTTCGTGCAGGACGAAATCAATGCAGAAGTCACCGCAAGCGGAAAAGTGATTCTCCCCGAAACAGTTACTGTATTTGTTAACGGAGTAAGCGAATCCGCCTGCGTTATATGGGGCAAACCTGATGAGGACGGCAACGTTTCAGGTCTTTTCAAGGATTACGGGGTAGATTGCAAAGCAACTGCAACAGCACAAGGCATTCTCCGCAGTTATTTTCAGGATTTTGACCTTCAGACAGAAGACGGGGTAAGGCATCCCTATGCAGTTAACGAGGGTTTCACGGGGTACGCCTGCGCAAAGATAACTAAAAAAGGTAACTCCCCCGAAGAATACTCGCTTATAATCGCACAGTATGACGAAAACAATAGGCTTGCCGGTGTAAATTGGGAAAAAATTGACACCTCGCAAATGAGCGAAGGCGAAACAAAAGAATTCCGCGTTCCCCTCACCTACAAAAGTGACGGCGGATCAGTAAAAGGATTTATCATGGACAAAAACACCATTATGCCTCAGGGCGAGGCCGTTATTTACAGAGAGCCCGACTTCTTCCCAGATTCAATTTTTGACGAAATCATAACCTATACCGATGCGACAAAAGTTCTTAACGCTGATGGTGAATATTATGAAGATTACAGCACCCACGATGAAAATTACGACATTGACGCTATTTTCTATGACAGCGTAATCGGTGAGCAGACAAAAGTGTTCGCCTATGTGGGTATTCCCAAAGGTGCAAGTGAGGAAAATCCCGTTCCTGCCGTTGTTTGCATACACGGCGGTGGCGGAGTTGCTTACGATGCGTGGGTAAAGAAGTGGAATGACAACGGCTATGCCGCTATCGCAATGACACTCTCCGGCGACGGTCCTCGCGCAACAACCCGTTCAGGCGAAGACCCCACCCCCTACAAAGGGCTTGACTGTTGGGGTAATGGTGCATTTCTGGCAGAAAATGCATCTATGTATCAGAACGTAATTAACGTAATCCGTGCCCACAACCTCATCCGTCAGTTACCCTGTGTAGATGAATACAAGACCGGTATCACAGGTATATCCTGGGGCGGTGTTACCACGACTACCGTTATCGGGGTGGATCAAAGATTCAGATTTGCTATTCCCGTATATGGATGCGGTTATCTTGACCTTGACGAAACTTATTTTGCAGACTACATAAAAACAAAGAGCAGTTCTCTTATGTGGGACCCTGCAAACTTTGCAGCAAAAAGCACAATGCCCGTCCTTTATATTAACGGCGACAGCGACGGCTCATTCTCGCTGAACTGTACTTCCCTGACGGCAGGTGTAACGCCTGATGCAAGAATGCTTGTTATCAATAACTTCAGCCACGCACATTCAAGCGGCAGAGCACCCCAGGAAATTTATGCATTTGCAGATGGCGTGCTTAATGGCAGTAATCCCTTTATCACCGTTGACAGTTCAGAAGTCGAAAACGGACTGGTAACTGTAAATTATACTGCACCCTCCGATGTAAATATAGATGAGGCAACTCTTTACTATATAACGGACGAAAAACTTCCTTTCGACGGAGAATTTGACTGGGAAAAGGTTGAAGAATATTCGGACAACGGTTCCGAGGTGGTGTTTACCCTTCCCGAAGGTGCTACACATTGCTACGCTATGTTTAAAGATAACAATAAAAACAGAATAAGCACAAAACTTATGATAGTCAAATAACAACAAAAAGAGATGTAAAAACCAGGTTTTTACATCTCTTTTTGGTTTCTGTACTGTCTTGGGGTAAATTCGGTAAAGCTTTTGAAAACTCTGTTAAAAGTCCTCTGGTCGCAAAATCCCGATTCAGTCATAATTTCGCCTATATTCATATCGGAGTTTTCCAGAAGCTGTTTTGCATATTCCACCCTTAAAAACTGAATATAGCGGTGAAATCCGCCGGTTATTTTCTCGGAAAACAGTCTTGAAAGATGCTCGTGCCTTACCCCGACTTTTTTTGCAACGCTTCCAAGAGTGATTTCCTCCCTGTAATGGTCGGAAACGTACTTTATTGCAATATCAAAGCTGGTTTCGGTTCTATGTACTTTTTCCCCTTTTTTTGTAAGCATCCCCATAAGAATGTGGACGTACCCGTACAGAACTATGGAATCCTCCTGTCCTTTCCACTTAAGCATTTCAAGAGAAATTGCCACCGCCTCCTCCGAGTGGACAAAGTTATTGGATTCCGCCTCATTAACAAGGGTCATCATTTTTTCCGAAATATCAGGCGGAAAAATAATGGTTACACATTCATTCCCCGTTGTCTGTACGAAAGAGCACACATCATAAGGTAGCATCACAAGGACATCGCCCTTTTTCATAAGCTTTTCTGTGCCGTTACAGTGCACAAGGGACTCCCCCTCCACACACGCTACAATTTTCACGCTTCTGTGTGTATGAATCGGAAAGTTTCCTACGGGGGCTTTGTTTACAATCATTCTTTTTCCGTGAATTTCATAAAGCATATCAATCACCGCTGTCATTATATCAATTTTTGAGTGGTTTTTCAAGAAAAAATGTATTGAAATAATCAATTTTTTGTGTTAATTTTAGTGTATAAACAATACGGAGGGCAGATGTATGTCAACACCAAACATCGCACCATACGGTGCATTACCAACCGAAAGACAGATAAATCATTTAAAAAAATACAGTAAAAAGGCATTTTTCCACTTCGGAGTAAATACCTTTTCAGGAGTTGAATGGGGCGACGGAACGGAGATGGAGTCTATCTTCAATCCATCCGAAACCGATGTAAGACAATGGATAAAAACCGCTAAAGAAGCAGGTCTTACTCTTGCAATCCTTACGGCAAAGCATCACGACGGCTTCTGTCTGTGGCCCAGCAAATATACAAAACATTCTGTTAAAAATAGTCCTTACAAGAACGGTAACGGTGACATTGTTCGTGAATTTGCTGACGCCTGCCGTGAAGAAGGTATAGCCATGGGCGTATATCTTTCCCCGTGGGACAGACATTCCGAATATTGGGGAAGCCCCGAATACAGTAATTTTTATAATCTTCAGCTTACGGAGCTTTTGACACAGTACGGAGAAATTCTTGAAGTATGGTGGGACGGTGCAGGAAGTTTCGATACCGTTTACGATTGGAATTTATGGACAGACACTGTACGAAAGTATCAGCCAAATGCACTTATTTTCGGGCCGTCTTTTCCCGAATCAGTTTCCTGCATAGACCTTCGCTGGATTGGTAACGAAGCAGGCCGTGGTGTTGACCCCCACTATCCTACCGTTAATCCCGAAGATGAGGAAAATTATTTCCGAGGTCACCTTGGCGGTGAAAGATTTATTATTTCAGAGGTTGATACCTCTATCCGCCCCGGTTGGTTCTATCACAAGGCTTATGACAAGCAGGTAAAAGACGCGGATAAGCTTATAGACTTGTGGTTTAATTCCATTGGTGTAAGCTCCACAATGCTTCTGAATTTTCCGCCCGACAAACGGGGACTTGTTTTTGAAATAGACGCCAAAAATGCTATTGATGCTCACAAAATTATAGAAAAAGTTCTCCGCAAAAACTTTGCACAGAAAGCATCTGTTAAAGCAAACAGCGTGCGTGACGGTTTTCCTGCAGAAAATATCATCAACGGCAATTACGATGATGTTTATGTTCCCGAAGTAGGAGTTCTCGACCCCGTAATCGAAATTACCCTTGAAAAAGAAGAAACCTTTGACACGCTTTTGCTTGGGGAATATATAGAGCTTGGCGTAAGAGTGGGCGGTTTTACTGCCGAAGCGTTTATCGACGGAAAGTGGACTCTTTTAGCCGACAAAAAATCAATAGGCTATAAAAAGGCGATTTATTTCTCCCCCGTCACATCAGATAGAATCCGCATAACAATTACCAACGCTATGGCAGAGCCCGTTTTAAGGGAATTCGGTCTTTATAACTTCACCTGTGAGGGATATATCCAGAACAAACCCCGCAAAATTCTTGGCGAAGAATGGGACCTTGTTCACGACAGACCTAACACACGTGTCAAGAATGATGCTGACGGTATTACGGTAGAGCTTAACGGAATATGCCCGTTCAACAGACTGAGATTCAACGGCACCGGCATTGATAAATATGAACTGCAGGTATTTGACGGAGAAAAGTATGTTCCATATCTTTCGGGCGAAAATCCTTCAGAGGAGGAAACTATCGACCTTAAGGAAACAATCACCCATGCATATCAGTTCAGATTTGTCACGGGAAAAAGCGATAACGAAAACCTTAACTTAAGAGTTTACGAAATGGAAAGATAACTTTAAGAAAAGAGGAAACAAAAATGAGCAAAAAACCAAACATAAAAGATATGTCCCTTAAGCACAAAATCGGGCAGATTATGTGCCCCGGCGGTGGTGCTCTTTCAAAAATGAGTATGGAAGAAGCCGACGCTATCCTCCGCGAGTATCAGTTCGGCTCTATGTGGGGATGCGGTAACATCAATATGGAAATGGCAAACCTTGTAGAAAACGAAATCGGTAACAAGGCTAAAGCTTTAAAAGGCAAAGAGTCACAAAAACATATAAATTCAGTTCTTGATATCCCTATGATAGTGGGTATGGACTGCGAGCAGGGACTTGGAACAACGTACGAAGAAGGGACAATCACACCTATGGGTTATGCAATAGGTGCGGCAAACAGCGAGGAGCTTTCTTACGAGCTTAATGCGGCAGTTGCCCGTGAAATGCGTTCAATCGGTGCAAACTGGCGTTTTGGCGGCCCCGTTGTTGACCTTCCTTGCCGACTTGCAGGCGTAAGCGTAAACAGAGGATTTTCGGATGACCCCGAAAAGGTTTCACGTCTTGCCGTTGCGGCAATCGAAGGTATGCAGTCAGTAGGCGTTGCCGCTGCAACAAAGCATTTCCCCGGATATGACCCTTATGAGTATCGTGACAACCACTACAGTGCAACACAGATAAGCCTTTCCCTTGAAGAATGGGAAAACACCCAGGCAAAAACCTTTCAGGCGGCTATTGACGGCGGCACTTACAGCATAATGTCGGGACACATGGCATTCCCTGCAGTAGATGATGAAATGATTAACGGCGAGTATGTGCCTGCAACTGCCTCAAGAAAGATACTTACAGGTCTTCTCCGCGAAAAGATGGGCTTTAAGGGTGTAATTGTTGCAGATGCTATTGATATGGCGGCACTGGGCGCAATGTTTGACCGTGAAGAGCTTCTTGCACGTACAATCAATGCAGGAAACGACGTTCTTATCGGTACAAGACTCCGTGACAGCGACATCGTTCTTAAGCTTGTTGAAGAAGGAAGAATTTCCGAACAGACCATTGACGAGGCTTGTCAGCGAGTTCTTGATATGAAAGAAAAAATGGGGCTTTTCGACGAGGATTATGACCCCGTTTCCTATGCGGAAGAATACAATATTAAAGAAGAAGCACCCAAAACTGCAGAAGCAGCAAAAAAAATCTGCGAAAAGTCAATTACACTTTTGAAGGACAACAACAATATGCTTCCTCTTTCAAAGGACAAAATCAAAACCGTTGGTATTCTTTTCAGCGGTCACACGAAAAACGCCCCTGTGGACGAAGTTAGAGCTATGAAGGAAGCATTTGAAGAGCGTGGTGCAAAGGTAACCGTTACTGCAGACATCTGGACAGAGGAGCTTGACGCATTTATAGATGCAAATGACGTTGTTATCTATGCCGGTCTTATAGAACCGCACTGCCCCTCGGGACTTCCGTCACTTCACGGTGATAAGCTGGGCACATACCACTGTGCATTTGCGACAGGTGCAGAAAAGTCAATCGGTATGTCAATGGGTTACCCCTACATCCATTTTGATGTAATGAGCAGAGCACGTACTTTCATCAATACGTACTCAAAATGTCCTGCAAGTCAACGTGCATTTGTAAGGGCACTTTACGGCGAAATCGGCTTCTGCGAGGAAGCACCCGTTGATACAGAGCCGAAGTTAAGACTTATATATTGTTAATTTTTCAAACAAAGCCTCTCATAGCGAGAGGCTTTTCTTTAGGCACATTTTCAGTTACACTTTGTCGCCAACGAATGGTCTGGGCAATTTTAACATCCCCCTTTTAGAAAAAATTCAAAAAACACTTGACATACCCCCACCCTAAAGTAGTATAATAGAAAAGCAGATAAGACGGATGGAAACACGAGTCTTCAAAGCAAATATTTTTGGACCACTCCATTTTGGAGTCAAGGCCATACGGACAGCCGGGTCCACTGCCGAATTGATTGAGTTAAAAGCTCAGTTTTATAAGTTATACTTTATGCATTATGCAAACTTGTGAAATGGTCAATCAGAGTAGTAAAAGTATCTTGCTATATAGACTCTATGCCCTATCCCGATATATTTATCTTTATTCGGATAATTAGCGCAAGTTGCATTTTTGCAGCTTGCGTTTTTATTTTTCGTACAAAGAGGTGCTTACTAATGAAAGAAAATCACATCATTGAACTCAAAAATGTATCGAAGCATTTCAAGGAAACTTATGCTGTCGAAAA
>JAZRTB010000063.1:0-2070 GCA_045651805.1 Clostridia bacterium | reverse complement strand
GACACTCCTCACCGTTATGAAGGGTATCCCCCTTGCATACAATAAGGATATGCAGGAGGACAAGGAGGCAGTTTTCGACGCTCTTGATACCGTACTTATGTGTCTTGACACCTTCGCACCTATGCTTGAAACTGCGACAGTGCTTCGTGAAAATATGAGAAATGCGGCTGCAAAGGGCTTTATCAATGCCACCGACGCAGCGGACTATCTTGTTTACAAGGGACTCCCCTTCCGTGATGCATACAAGGCAACGGGTATGCTTGTTGCGACCTGCATCGACAAGGGACTCACCCTTGAGACACTTCCCATCGAGGAATACAAGGCTGTATGCGACCTTTTTGACGAGGATGTTTACAAGGCAATTGACCTTGACGAATGTGTAAGCAAGCGTACTGTCAAGGGTGGACCGTCACCCTCTTGCGTTTTAGCAGAGGTTAAGGCGATGAGAGCACGGTTAAAGTAGTAAGTAGTCAGTAGCCAGTAGTCAGTAGTCAGGGATGCCCTTCGGGCATTTAATGGCGAAGCCAATTCATGCGAAGCAATTCATGATGAAATCAATTCACGCCGAAGGCAATTCATTAAATAAAACAACACAACCGCTGAGTAAAATCAACGGTTGTATTTTTTACTTCTCAATTGCCTCGTTAATCTTCCGTGCAATATCATCAAAAGCATTTTTGCTCTGTATTATTTTTACGCTCTTTTTGCCGTAGCTGACAAACAGAATTTCCTGCTTTATGTAAAAGCTTCTTTCTTCGTCATTTTCTTTTTCAACAAAGATTTCTGCAACATAAGAATAATTTTCTTTCGGTCTGTTGCTAAAATCATCATCATCTATAAAATAAGTGCAGGATGCATCAATGGTTTTGTTGTGTAATTCTGCCTTTCTTTCATATTGCATTACAATCTGCTTCAGACTCTGCCTTGCCCGCTTTTCTTTTTCCTTTACCTCAGCAAGATTATAATTGATTTTTTGCACACCTTCTTTTGATAAGTGCTTTTTAAACCAGGTAAATGAATCGCCCTCTATTTCTCCGTCCCAGTATTTTTTTATTATACGCCTTGTCATAAATGTACGGGATATTTCAGAAGAATGAAAAATACTGTGAAATTTTGAGTCCTTATACTCCTTCGCTTTTATAGGAACAATTTCATAGTCAGCAAAGAGAAAATCCAAAATTAAACTACCGCGTCCGTAATACGTGCTTTTCTTTTTTCTTATCCTTTTTATTTCCTCCCATTTAAAATATTCCTTCACAAAGGGCAGATAATAAATTGAAAGTCCTTCCGTATCGGCAACATAGAGCTTAGGAACAATAACTAACCCGACAACGAAAGCTATCGTAAGCAATACCATCAGAAGAGTAAAGCCTGTCCCTGCTTCCTTAGCAACAACAGCCGTAATAAGGCTTGTCGCCACCGTTAAAAACATAAATAAAAACAATTTGGAATTAAAAGCAATGTTTTTCTTCATTTCATCACCACACAAATATCAGTACCCGTATTTCAGTACCCGTATTATATAAGAAAAAGCAGACATTTTCAAGTGTCTGCTTTCTTTGTTTTATTAGGCTCTCGCCGTGCAGGCGTTACTTTCTTGTAAGAAAGTAACCAAAGAACTTTTCTTATTTAATCACTAATCTTACTCAGGAACGCCTTAAGTCTCTCCGTCTTGGGATTATTGATGACCTCATCTGCCTTGCCTTCCTCGGCAATAACACCGTCATCCATAAACACAATGTAATCGGAAACTTCCTTTGCGAAGGTCATTTCGTGGGTAACGATAACCATCGTCATCTTCTTTGCCGCAAGCTCACGGATAACACTGACAATTTCACCCGTAAGCTCAGGGTCAAGTGCACTTGTAGGCTCGTCAAAGAAAAGTATCTTCGGCTCAAGTGCCATAGCTCTTGCTATAGAAACTCTCTGCTGCTGACCGCCCGAAAGCTCGCAGGGGTAGTGGTCGATTTTGTCGCTCAGTCCCATATCCGCAAGAAGCTTAAGTGCTTTGGCGTCAATTTCCTTAAGTATTTCCTTCTTGTTCTGTTTGTAATCAGCTCTTTCCTTTGC
>JAZRTB010000062.1:0-2198 GCA_045651805.1 Clostridia bacterium | reverse complement strand
TAAATCGCAAGCTTCCGAAGCCGCCATAATAAGGATACCTACGCCATGGTCGTCGTTTGTACACCAACCGAGATCGTTATAGTATTTTCTGTCCATATGGCATCCTGAACCAAGGCATATTTTATGAACGTTACCGATTTCATCAACTGCAACTTCAAACATACGAAGTGTAGCTTCTTTTACGGGCTGTATAAAGGATTCGTCAAGCCAGCCGTTCTTCACGCCTCTTGCCATAGCGATTATAAACATTGATGTACCTGAAGTTTCTTCATAAGTATCGTGGTTATCAATAACCTGATGCCACATTCCGTGCTTACCGCGGAATGAGAGGATACCTTCCGCAAGAATTTGGAATTTTTCAAGCACGAAGTTATAATCCTTATGATCTTTTGGCATATAGAGTAGAACTTCAGAAAGAGCAAGAAGAACCCAGCCGTTGCCTCTGCCCCAGGGAGCACGGTTTGCTTTCTTTTCTGCAGGGAAATATACGTGTGAGAAAATTTTTGCATCTTCCATGAAAAGATAATGCCAGAAGCCTTTTATCTGTGTAACGATTTCATCAAAATACTTGTTGTCATTTCTGTACTTACCAAGACGAGCAAGGAAAGGAAGACTCATAAACACATCATCTGCCCACAGTGTCTTAGTGCGGTAGAAGCTGTTCATTTCAGTTCTGGGGACATTGTCAAGATAGCTTTCAAGAGTGTTTAGAAGTTTTTCCGCATCTTCATCACCATTACTGCGCATAAGGTATTCAACGACACACATACCAATTGTACCGATGGGGTCAAGATGATCAAGTTTTTTAGCAGCCCCACCAAGGAATGTTGCCGCACGGAATCTCTTCACATCCAGACAGGCAAAGTCATAATATTTAGCCATTGTTGCGATAGATTCCTTAAAATACTCAACAAGTTCAGGTCTGTCAAACTTTTCTGCTGCGCCGAGAAGTCCGTAGTGACCAACCATCATTGCGTAGAACCATTGAGCAAAGAAGGTGGTGTTAAGATAGGGTCTTAAATATGTATTGTCACGATAGAATAAGAAAGTTACCTCTCCCTCACTTGTTTCATAGGGACGGTGGAACTGAAGGTTGTCTTTAAGATTTGCAACGGGAATCCAGAGCCATGAAAGTGACTTATCTTCTGTTTTGTAGAAAGGCATATAACAGTCGCCCTCCGCCTTAAAACCAAAGCCGTCAGCTGTCTTTTCAGCTTCAACAATAATGCGAGTTTCTTTATCAAAGCTCTTTTCAAAAACGCCATTTGCCGCAGAATAAATTTTTTCATCATCTGCAAAAACAGTTATGGGTGAATTATGAGTAAGCTTAAGGCTTCCCTTTACCCATGTAAGTGCAGATGCAACAGAAAGAGTTGTTCTACCCGTAAAATCAAAAACAATATCCTCGTCATACTGATTGTTTACAGGACCTGCCCACTCAATCTTATCCATATCAAAACCGGGAAGTTCTTCTCCTGGCTTATAAATTCTTGACCAAGCCATACCTTCCTGATTATAGAACTTTTCAAAAGGAATTGTGCATCTTGTCTTGTAACTGAATCCGCCGGGCCATCCCATACGGTATTCATATCCAAGATAAAGGTCAAAGCCGAATCTCTTTTCGCTTGCAGTGTGGCAGAAGATAATGTGGTTTGTAAGACCCTCTGTAAATTTAACGGGGAAAGTTACCATGCCATCAAACATATCATTGAGATAGTCTGTTCCTTCGATTTCAACGCCGTTGAACCATACTCGTGTATTGCCGTTTACGGTGATATACATATCCTTATCGAAAACACCGGGAAGAACCATAGAAGAATATGCTGTATCCCCTTCTTCCCATGAATCGAAAATTCTGTCAAAATGGCATCCCGGCCATGAGGGGTCAAAACCGTTATTAAGAGTTGGTGTATAAGGTAAAAGCTCAATTTCACCTTTCTGCCTGAACTTCATCATCTGTGTTATAACACGCTCTGTAATTTCTTTACATTTGTTGTAAAATACTGTATCCATAATTTTATCCTCCTGAATTTATTAGTTTAAATATCAATGTTAGCTTATCTCAAGGCTTGCGGATTTAATAATAACATTTCCGTCTGTAGGAACAAACTTGAAGTCACCTGAAAACCAATCCATATTTTCAAGGTTGATGTCGTCAATCTCAATTCTTTTTGTTACCCAGGTGCCTGTGTTTTCTT
>JAZRTB010000061.1:0-63371 GCA_045651805.1 Clostridia bacterium | reverse complement strand
AAACTTCAAATTGCATTGAAAGAATCAAACGAAACCGGATATTGGCTTGAATTGCTTTTTAAGACCGGGTACATAGATGAAGTTACTTATAAATCACTCGATTCTAAATGCACAAGTATCAGAGTGATGCTTATCTCGTCTATTAACACTACCCGAAAAAACACAGACAAGTAAATTCACTATAAAACTTTTCTGAACAAAAATGCACCGCTATTATGCTTGTATTAAAATAGACTGTTATTCGCAAAAAAAACGAATCATACCTTTAGGTGTGGTTCGTTTTTTTATTTATTCATAAGTCCACGGGGAATCGTTGCCCGTGGGGAATCGAGCCTGAACGCCGCCGGTGGCGGATAAAGTGAAGGCGTAGAGTAGCGAAGCGGCGACGAGGAAGTGAATGACAGTCCGGTGGACTGTCAGAGTCGAGTCGTGACCGAACCCTAGTAGAAGGCATCGATCGAAAAGTGCGATATGGGAGCATTGAAAGCACATAAAAAGAATGGGCGTTGCGGAATTTCCGCAACGCTCATTCTTTTTATGTATATAAACTCATGGCAAGTTTATAACGATTAATTCATATTTGTGACGATATATACTATCTTCACGCTTGCACTCTGACGAAGAATGAAATACTTGGTATTCTTGTCATAGTTTGTAAAGGTTGCTGTACCGAAGGTTCCATCACCGCCATTAGGGTCAATTTCGAAATCGGCACCGCCGGCTATACTGTTAATGTCAACCTTTTTAAGTTCTTTGTCCGTACAGTCAAACTTGTAATATACTGTTGACTTGTTTGTGGAATGAACCCAATAGCTGTCTGATGCATTATCGGCAAGCTGTGCATAAGACTGTTCCATAGGAACATAGTCGGGATTTGCCTTTGTGAAGATGCCGAGTCTGCCATCCTTCACAGCACACAGATGTCCGAGTATCATAACCGAGCCTGACGCCAGTCTGCTGTTCTTTTCTGTCTCTGTATTGTTTGTATATACATCAATAAAGTTATAATCGGGATTGTCGTCACGCTGTGGTGAATAGAAAAGCTTTACACTACCGACTTCTCCGTTATAGTCGCGGCCGATCATAATAACGTCGCCTTTTTTAAGACTTCCGTCAGAGTCGGGATAGCGGTATTTTACGGCATTTGTCACAAGTTCTGTATCATACACTCTGAAGGTGTAGTATCCATTTGCAAAATAGCCTGTGATACGAAGCTTTGTTTCACCCTCTGCATCTGTAACGTATGAAGAATCGTCAACAAAGAAGAGATTCCAGCTTATCGGAATAGTTTCCGTAATAACTGCCGCACCTGCTTCCCATGTGAGATCAACATCGTAAACCTTGATACCGGGGTTACCTATAAGTCCGTTTACATAGTCACCGTAGTCAATAACCTGAACAAGTTCAGGGTCATCAACCTGCAGATTTCTGCTGTTTCTGCCTACAAGGAAAATCTTGGTGTTTTCTGTGATACAAACACCGCCAAAGATTGCTCTTGCATCGGTGGTTGCATACGCAGGACCCGTATATCCGTCACCACGGTAGTAGTCAAGGCTGAATTCACCGGGCTTATACTTAATGGAGTAGTTTGATATATTGGAATTAATCTTGTTTGTTTCCTTTTCGTCAACAACTCCGTCACCATTGGGATCAAGAACAAGGAATCCGTCATTTGCATTATTGTCTGTTTCGATAGAGGTCATTATTCCCTTACCGTTAACAGTTACATATACAAGCTGAGGAACAAGCTCTCCGTCAACAAACAAATCTTCGTTTGTCCAGAGTTCGCTTGCAGGTCTTCCCTTTTCGCCGTTGATTGTAAGCTTATCCTTTGCTGTTATAACAACACAGTCGTTTGTTTCAAGGCACACAAGAAGCTCAACATCATCGCTGTCAAGACCGCTTCCCTTACCCATTCTCATAAGATACGCATACTGCTTTTTGCCAAAGCTCTGATTCATCATCACAACTTTTCCTTCAAAGTTGAAGTGTACATCATAGAACGTGCCACCAACGGGAGCAGTATAAAGATGCGGTGCAGTCTTTATGAGATTGCTGTAATTTTCAGAAAGCACATAGCTCTTATCATCACAGTAAAGAGTATAGCTGTCATCTTCAACATCCACAGATGTTACCTGAAGGTTTGCGGTATTTGTGCTGAGCACAAATCTTACCATTTCCCCGCCCTTGCTTTTGAAAACGGAAAGAACGTGTCCCTTCATAACTGTTTCAGGTGCAATTTCATTACCGTCTGCATCACGGAAAGAAACTATGTCGTAATCCTTATAGATTATGGAACCGAAATCATTTACAGTATACATTGACGAAAGGTTCGACCCGGGTACATGGCTTCCGACAACGATGTCCATATATTCTTCTACACAAACAAGCTCGTAATCGCCATCTATATCGGCATCAATAAGCTTTATATAGCCTTCGAATAATTTCATTGTGTCCTTTGTAAAGGTTTCATCGAAAATGCCGTTATACAAAAGGTTTGCATAAGGGTCAATCTTGTATTCCTTTGTTTTGTCGTTAATTTTTGCCACGACACAGGTTTTTGTAAACTTGGGGCTGTCTTTCTCAAGCTCGTGTGCGTCAAGAGTAACGATGTCGTTATATCTTTCGTCCGCATAAGCGTGAAGAATTGTATTTACGCCCTCTGTATCACGATAGTAATAAGTGATGTTCTGACCGATTAAATCCTTAATCTTTTCATTTGCACCGAAAAGCTCACGCCCTGCGATGATGACTTTTTCACTTGTTACTGTTGACTTTTTATTTACGGCAGTTCTGCCGTTGTCTGTCATAACGCCTCTGTCAGTGTAAATATTGTGATAAACACTCATAAGAAGGCGATCCTCATTTTTTCCGTAAAACGCACTGCCATCTGAAACAGAAAGCATATCACAAACCTCTGTTTCTGTTGCAAGGCATATAAGAACAGCCGCACTTTCAAAGCTTAAGGGAGAATTGTAGTCCCCCGGTGTGTTTTTCATAAGCTTAAGATTCATACCAAGCTTAATATACGCCGTAGGGTATCCGCCCTGAACTTCTGCAAGGTCTTTGTAGCCAAGTGCTACAAGAACAGTCTTAAGCGCCTGAATATAAGTAATGGGAGCTTCGGGTGCAAAACTTCCTCCGCCTACACCATTCATAAGACCGCTGTTATACACATATCCGATTGCACCGTAATACTCATCTGATGTGGGAACATCGCTGAAAGGTACACTACCTGAAGCAGTTTCCTCTCCACCGAGAAGGTCCATCATCATTGCGGCAAATTCGCCTCTGGTTACCGTATCACGGCAATATTTTTCTCCGAATCTGTAAAGACCGAGGTTTGTAAGGAATTCTGAATTGTCAAGGTATATTTCTGACTGAATACCGTCGTCTATAACCTCTTCTTCATCTTCAAACTCAAAGTCTTTAATCAGTGCATCGTGATCCTTATCACTATTATCTTCTATACCTTCAGGTCCGAGTTCTTCTTCTTCATCCGGAATACCGTTCTGGTTAAGGTCATTATCCGAAAACGACTCCATCGGTGCGGAACCATCCCCCGCAGGCTCATCTGCCATTGCGGGAAAAACCGCCACGGAAAACAGCATTACGAAAAAGAGGACCCAGGATGTTAATTTTTTTCCTGTACGCATATTTTATCCTCCGTATCTCTGTAATAAGCTGTAGATTAATTTAGCCGCCTGTGCACGTGTAAGAGTTTCAGTCGGACGGAAAGAACCGTCTTCAAAGCCTGTAATCACACCTGCACCAAAAAGACGTGCAACGCTTTCCTTTGCATAATCTGAAACATTAGCATTGTCCATAGGTGCCGTAAGCCCTGCAAGGGTAATATTTTTTTTGTCGCAAAGGCGTGCAAGCATAACTGCCGCATCCTGACGGCTTACGGGATTTTCGGGAGCGAAGCTGTCTTCCGAAACGCCCTTTACAATTCCTGATGCAACTGCAGTATTGATAACGCTGTAAGACCAACGGTCATTTGCTACATCCGCGAAGGTTGCGTCGGCATTACCTGTAAGTGCAAAAGCTTCAACAAGCATTTTTATAAACTGTTCACGTGTAACATAAGCATCGGGACGGAAAGAACCGTCTTCAAAACCGTTAATAACCTTTTTATCGGAAAGTGACGCTACTGCAGCTGCCGCCCAATGACTTCCTGCAAGGTCAGTATAAATAGCCTTTACCGGTTCTTCTTTAACTTCTTCTTTTATTGTGGGTGATTCAACTGTGCCGATAGGCTTTGTTTCGCCACCAACGGGACGGGAACCGCCGCCACCACTGCCACCGCCGCCTGAAGGCTTGTCTTCTTCATCTTCAAGGGCGTCAATACGGTCTGCAAGTGAGTCAAGAACTTCTTCGGGCTTCTTGAAATCACGACCTACAAAAGCTTTGTTCACTTCGTAAGCTGTGTATTTTTCACAGTAGAGTTCATAATCTGTGCTGTCAAGTCCGAGGATTGTCGCATACTTTTCAATAACGGGTGCAACGGTTGTAGAATCCTTGCTGTTAAGCATAGAGAGACCTACAGACTGTTCAATAACTCTGTCAATGTCGGAAAAGCATTCGGGACCGTCTTCCTTGAATATGCCTGCGGCAATATTCTGTGCTTCATCCTTTTTAAGCGCGTAGTCATTATTTGCACTTGAAAAATCGTAGTTCATAAGGTATCCGTAATCACGGATTAAGTGTGCAACATCTGTTGAAGTAGGTGAAGCGGGGAATTTCTGAAGTGCCTCTACTCTGCCGAGAATAACGATAATGTCATTTTTCTCTGTAAAGAGGTTGCCTGTTTCGGGGTTTGCCTCAAAGTCGTTGTCACGGATTGCGGCAAACATAGCCTCTACCTCATCGTCAAGGTAATAGCTGTCATCCTTTGTTGTACCGAGAAGAAGCTTTTTTGCTACAAGAAGCTCACCAAGCTCGTCCCCTGTGAAATCCTCAAACTGACGGAGAGTTACTTCCTGAAATTGTTCGCTTGATTCAAAATAGAAAAGCTTTGCCGCCTGAACGGGGATTTTACCTGTTCCCGATACCTTTACGATTATATAATCACCGGTAGTAACACCTGCATTAAGGGGCCACTGACCGCTGAAATCACCGTTTTTGTCAGCTCTTAACTCTTCAAGGCGTAAAACCTTTGTTTCTTCGGGAGTTGTAAGAGGTTCAACCACGGAAGGGTCTTTTGCCGCGCGAAGCTCTGCAGTAAGACCATCTTCCATTTTGGGGCTGTAAGCAACAACCATAAGCTGCTGACCGTACTTTGCAGGAGTAATACCTGACACGGTGAGGGTTGCACCCTCCTCATCATACTGTATGTCAATCGTAAGCTCGGTAAAATCAGTATTCCACGCAGATACACTGAAACTGAAGCCACAAACTGACACAGCAAGCACTAAAAATAATATGAGTAATTTTTTCATGTTGCTTTCTCCTTTTATTTTTTGATAGGGATAGGAAAAAATGATTCGGAACAATTTGTATTAAAAAATTCGAAATGATTCTATGTAGGGGCTGGCGTCCTCGACAGCCCGCAGTTCGGGACGTCCGGGAGTCCGTCCCCTACAACTATTCCGCATTTAAAAAACTGTCTTTTTGCGTTCCGAACTTTTTTTACATCCCTTTGTCCGGAACGGAAACATCTACTGAATATACAGTAGCATCGCCGCCCGCGGCACGGACACGGAAGTCACTTCTCAATACTTCCATATTGCCAAGACAGATATCCTTAAGCTTGATTGTCTTTGTAAGACGTCTGCCTGTGCCCTTGCGGTTTATGATAAATTCGTGCTCTGTAAATTCGTTAATATCCCCGGGGGAATTTTCATTCCATGTGTAGTAACACAGTTTGAGAGGTGTTTTTGAGTCGTCCTTGTATGTAATTGTAATTGTTGCAGGAGTGTTGTCTGTTTCAACAACAGTCTTTTTAACATCTACATACATCTGACGGCCTGCAGGGATTTTAATTTCCTTAACACTGCCGTCTTCATTAAAGGTCGGCTCAATATAATGGTCGAAATCACCCTTGTAGCTGAATGTTTCACAGCTTTCTGAAAGGTCGAATCTTCCACCCTCGGAAGGATTTGATGTAATATCTGAAATATCCATCCATCCCCACTGCGCTACCTTGAAATCGGGTGTCCAGCCACCGAACACAACAAAGCTTGAATCGTTGCTGAACTGGGGATGAACGTGACCGTTATTCGCACCGTTATGGGGGAATCGTGCAAGAAGGATATTCTTACCCGTTTTTGTTTCAGTAAGGTTAAAGTCAGTCTGTTTCTGACTGTTATAGCTTGTATCACCTATAATCCAGCTTGCATCCCAGTTTGTTGAGCTATGGCAGATAGCCGCATTCTGGTAGTAATAGTTCTGCGAAGCACTGTAATCTGCCGGAATGTGCCATAAATCAGAACCGTCGGGACGCATAAACGCCATAACACCTCTTGTAAATCCGCGGAGAGTTACACCATAAATTGTCATCGGATAAGTTGCAGTAACGAACCATTCACCATTACCCGACCACGACTCGTGGTTGGAGCCTGTGGAAACGATACCAGTTGCAACATTGTCCTTTTCCGGCTGAATATACCAGCGCTGGTCATATACGTTGAAATATTCTTTGGTATCGGTGTTAAGCATCCAGTTTCTGTCAAACTGATATGTTGTGCTGCCTGTGAAAACATTCTCATTATTATGCTCGTGAGCGAAGAACACATAGTTCTTGTACTCAGGCTTGGGATTTATACAGAAATGGTTAAATGTGGGATTACCTGCAGGCATCTGGAAATAATAGTCGTAAATCCATTCGCCTGTTTTAAGGTTAAGAAGATTTATATATCTTCCGCCGGGACGGTAAGGACGTACATCCTCCGGAACTTTGTTATCCTCAAGCTCACAGCTCATCCAGGTTTCATCATTATTGACCTGCATCAGCTGATAGTAACCGTTATAACCGGGAATACCTTCGCACACCACAACATCTTCGTATGTGTCAAGGTTGACCTTGTGAATCTGGTTATTATTGGCATACCACAGATTATTAAGGGGAGTTATTACAAATTCTCTTTTCCCGCATTTTGCAATCCAGCGGCACATTTCTGTTTCAATATTATACTCCCACAGGTTAAGGTCAGCGGTGTTAAAGTAAACACGCTTGTTATCCATGGAAACACATCTTTGTGTAAAGTAAGGAATAGTTGACTCTTTTCCGAAAAGGTTTACCGTGTGGTAGGTTCTTCCTGTAAGAGGGTCAACAACGGTTGTACTGGGAAGCTTGAAGGGTGTCTGCTGCATCCAGCGGTTAAGACCGGGATGATTGACCGTAACTATTGTCTGATATGTATAGATACCTTTTTCAAAGCCCTGTGTAAAGGCATTGTAGCCTGTTTTACGGTTATTTTCGGGGAATGCATTTATTGCAAGAAGCACAAGTGCATCCACATTAGCTGTTCTTTCAGGCTGAATCATCATATTTTCGGGAACTATCCAGCCTTCACGCTCTGCTATTTTGTGAGCATTATTCCAAAGGTCGCTGTCCTCAAAGCCCATAAGCTTAAGGTACCATACGATAAGTTCACGCTGAGTGAATTCTGCTTTAAGGTCAAGATTTGCATCTGCATCTATAACGCCCTTTTCCTGGGCAAGACCTGCATAGCAGGCATATTCGGGGTCCACATTTTGTGAAGCAGGCTTAAGGTTACGGCTTACTGCCTCGTCCTTAAGACCGTAGCATTCCATCATTAATTTAAGTGCTTCCTGTCTGGTGAGAACCTTTGCAAGACCTGCATCAAACTTGCCGTCTGTGCCGAAGCCGTCAAACAAGCCAAGCTTGTTGAGTGCCTGTGCAGCTGACATATTGAATGTACCAAGATGTGCCTTGGGGTCGGTGTTTTTACTGATATTGAGCACTTCCACCTTTGCAAAGGCGTTCCATGCACTTGTATAGATACGGATATCCGCACCGCCGGGGAGTTTTCCTGTAAAGTTTGCATCTTCAATAAGCATTGAAACACGCCACCACTTACCGCCCGGGTACTCAAAAGTACCACCGCTGCCGTCACCCTGTTTAAGTACGGCAAGCTTTACGGGTTCTTCCTGACCGCGGGGCAGATATTCCACATTGAAATAACCGGCGCCACCGTAGTCGTAGTAGTCAATGTTTACAACGAACATGCTGTCGGTTTCATCGGCAAAGCCTTTGTCAAACTTCATTGTAAGAACGTTTGACGCTTTGTACTGCCTACCCTGCATACCTGAAAAAGTTACAAGCTTGTTGTAATTCACATCGTTCTCGTCATTGTTTTTTGCGGGAACGTAGCTCATACCGCGTGCCTGATCTGTTTCTTTAAGGAAAAGGTATGCACTTGTGTCCGAAATGATGTCGTTTTCTGTTATCTGATACTGATTTGAAGCATAACTGTCAGCCTCGCCCGCCTTTGCTACCATAGGCACAGAAGCAAACGATACTGCCATAAGTGCAAACAATACTATTATGAGCAACCCCGGAAAATTATTCTTTTTCACGTTGCTCCCTCCTTTTAGTTTGCAGTTACACGAAGAGAAGAAACATAGAGGTCATTATTTGCAGTTACAGAATATTCGTTTTCTGAAACGGAATCCTGACTGAATCTTAATTTTCTCCATGTGTTTGCGGGAATTACCGCACTCTGTCCGTCGCTTAATACAACGTTTGTTTCCTCTTCTGCATAACAGCAGATTTCTATATTACCTGCCTGACCTTTGATTTCTGTATCTTTTACTGTAAAGGTCAGTGTGCTGTCTATGTCTGAAAGTGCAACAGCAAGTCTGCCGCCCTTTTCTGTGAGAAGCTTTTCTCCGTCAATTGAGAATCCCTTCGCATTTGAGTCAAGACCTGAAATGATTGTTGCCGCCTCTGTTTCTGTGGGGTTTTCAATCACAAGACTTGCACCTGCAAGCTTCTTGTAGGTTTCGTAAGTTTCATCAAGAGGCATAAGTGTTACCTTATATACTTTAAGGTAGTCGTTTTCATAAAGATGTTCTTTTTCAAGACCTGCAGGATTTCTGTTTTCCTGCCAATCAAGGTTCCAACCGCGTGAATTCCAAAGAGCCATCATTGAGCCGTTTGCGGCCGCATCTGCACCTGTTCCTGAAATCGGTATTCCGTTCAGCTGTGTATATGCCTTGAAAGTACCCTTTACTGTTTTCCATGCATTGTCGTTTTCAAGATTAACATCTGTACTTGCAGAATCATAAATTTCGTTAGCGTCGTTACCATCTTTCATATAGTACTGCAGTTGAAGTTTTGCAGTGCCGTTTGCTTCTTCGTAACGGTCAAAGTATGTTACCTCATAGGCATACCAGGCATTGTCGTCTTCAATGGGATTCTTGAGCTTAAAGCCAAGACGTGAAATTGCACGTGTGTAGTTGGGGTCGTTACCCGATGTTGCACGGTAAACAACAGTTGTGCTGAGGCAGTTAAGTCCACCTACATTGTCCTGCTTAAATGTGTAATAGGTAGTATCGCCAACTGTTGCCTTGGGGCCGTATATAACGTTGCCGTCCTTTGAAGTGATACCGATGGGGTCGTCGTCTGTTCTTGGTTTTGAGTTTGTTATTAAAGTGCTGGGCATATATGTAGATGCCGCCATTATATCGCTGGCAGAAGATTCTGCACCTTTGCTATCGAGTGCCTTTACTTCAAATTTGAAGTTTGCACCGGGTGCAAGATTTTCTGCATTATATTCAAGTCCGCTGACGGGGGTTTCTGTTACAAGTAAACCGTCGTCATAAATATTATATCTTAATTCATCCTGACTGTCATAGTCGTCGTCGGGTGCAGACCATGAAATATTTGCCGTGGTGATGTCACCTGTTGCAACGCCTGCTTCGGGGGAAGCCGGTTCAAAGTTTTTCATTGACTGCATATCTGTAAGGTTATTCCATAAATAATGTTTAAGTTCTGTATTTCCCCCTCTTGTTCCTTCAAGGGATACGGAAAGAGTTTTTGGTGTGCCTGTAAGAGTGCTTACATCGTCGCACTTTGTCCAGTTAATTTCAAGAACTTCGTTTGTAACTACATTTACCAAAGCAGCTACCAGAACGGCACCTTCGCCTTCGGGTGCGCTTGTCAGTTCGTATGTAACAGTAGTTCCTGCGTCAGATGTAACATTGACATTACCGTACTGCACCTTTGCAGAAACGGACAGAACTGCCATGCACATACATAAAACCGCAGTTATTAATGCTACACGGAATATATTTTTCATTAAGATCTCTCCTTTTGTAAGCTGCTTTTTAAAACAACCGATTATAAAGAGGTACCACAACCGAAGAAGCATTTTCTTCGGTTGTGTACCATAAAGTTAAATTTTTATTTTGCTACATCAAAAGCAATAGGTGCAAAATTGTTGCTGATGAAGAAAAGTCTTGAATTGTATTCAACTGTGTCATTTTCCACACCATAAGTGAAAGAAAATTCACCTTTTTCATTTACACCGTTTGTGTAGTTATAGATTTTCACACTGTCAAGTGTTTTCATTGTTTCGTCTGTATATTTAGCAACGATAAGCTTACCTGAAATATCACTGCCGAGCTTAACTTCGGGAACAAGTGTTTCAGACACACGAAGTGCAACAGGTGCGCCTGTGATTTCAAATGTCTTTGTAGCAGATACTCCCTTATATGTTACTGTTGCCTCAAGAGTATGTGTACCCATACCTGCGAATGAAAGTACATCTCTGCCGTCAACTTCAGGAAGTGCTACACCGTCAAGCTTCCAATCAACTGTGATGGCAGGAATGTTGCTTGAGTTATCTGTTGCATCAACATATGCTGTTCCGGGGAATGCACCTTTGTCCTTAAAGTCGTTGTAAAGGGTTTCACCGTTAGCAAATACTGCTTCTGTTGAAAGGTTTTTCACAACTCTGTCCATAGCACCTTTAACTACTGCATTAACGTTATTTGCTGAAGTTAAAGTTTCTGCAACAACTACGTTGTCAAGAAGAACTTCACCGCCTGCAGGTATTGTAGCCCTGAAGGAACGGAATGTGTTTGACCAGTATCTTCCGTTACCGTTTATACAACCGAAGTTAAGGGGAACGTCGTTAACCTTTGCTCCGTTAACATATACATCATATACAAAACCGATTGTATTGTAGTCAAATTCAACACGTGTCCATGCATCCTTTGTTACGCCAAGAGAAGCAAGGTCATATGTTACCCAGCTGAAGGGTGTGTTACCTGCAACAACGTCGTTAGAGCCGTCGATTGCAGAAAGTGTGCCTGCTTCAAAGTCGAAAGATGCACTTGCAACGGGGTTAGCACCGGGGCCATATACTTCTATATTTGCCTGGTTTCCTTCTGTAACCTTGAAGGATGCACCTGCCTGGAAGCGTGTATTAACCTGAGTACCGCCACCTACGTCGATTGCAACAGCCTGATTTTCCTCTGTAGCGTTTGTAAGCTTACCTACTTTGTTCGCAATTTCTGTTTCTGATTCAAATACAGATGTCCATGTAACGCCTTCAGTAACTGCCGCATTGGTTGTACCTAAAACATTAAGTGATATTGTATTGTTGGTGTTAAATCCACCATTCATTATTGTGGATGCAACCCAGTCACCATCAAAGCTGTAAGCAGCCTTGTTATTGGTTCTTGTTCTTACAGAAGTTTCAAGAGGAAGAACAGAGTAAGCATAGGTATATGTCTTTGCGTCGCCACCAACCGGTGTGATTGTAGCGATAAGCTTACCTGTGTTAAATGTTGTCTGATTCTGTGTAAGAGTTACACTTTCACCAAGAGCGTTACCGTTTGCATCAGTCCAGCTTACAAGACCGCCGTATGTAGGAAGTGCAACTGTTTTAGCTGCAGTAAGAGCTGCATTGTCTGTAAGAGGGAACTTCTCCTCAAGGTCGCTTACTACATAAGCAAACTGCTCATTTGCAGGCAATGTGGGAAGAAGTTCATCTACGTCTGCCTTTGTATATACAACAAAGTTGTCAATAGAGAATGTACCTGCCGGTGTACCGCTTGAAGCTCTTTTTACTTCAAACATTGTTAATTTATCAAACACGTAATTTTCAGCTTCTACTAAATCTGCAGAAAGTCCGGTCTGTCTCTCTTTTGACCAGAGAACAGGTCCATACTCTGTTCCGTTTGTTCCTGTTACATAGAACACCTTATTCTTAAGGTCAATTCTTACACCAAGGTGTACATAATTTTCAAGACTGCATGAGCCGAAGTTATACGCTGCACCTGTATACTGTGTAACCAGTCTTATTGTTCCTGTATGGAATCTCATAGGATAAAACGCATAAGTTACATCACTATCGTCAACTGTATTTTTACCCTTGAGAGTAAATGCCAGATCTATCATTTTTGACGGGTCAGCCTTTGCATCAAACTCAACATAGATCATATCGCCGGTTATATCAAAACTGGCTCTCTTATTGATATTTGATTCAATAAAGTCAAATGCAGCGAACTGATTGCCGTCTGCCTCAACTCCAAGCTGTGTTGTGCTGTCAGCGCCATATGAGTACCATTTTGTGTGTGTACCGCTGGATGTTGAAATAAAGTCATTTCTTGTTGCATAAGCAAAGCTATCCTGGAAATGCACCTCTGTTGTTTTTGCCTTAACTGTATAGTTAAAGGACTTTGTTTCCTCCCCTGCAGTTGCAGTAAGAGTTACGTTGGCGTCTTCTGCAACAGGTCTTGTAACAGTACCGTCGTTTGCTAAAACGGCAGGATTGCTGCTTGACCATGTAACGCCATCGATTTCGGGAAGTGTCAGGTTATTTACGATGCATGTGGGAACCTGATTTACACCGTTTGACACTGCCAGTTTTTCAGCAGTAAGAGCACCAAGCACTGATTCTTCTGCCATTACACTGAATGTGCAAACAGAAAAAGCAAGAGCTATAACGCAAACCACTGATAAGAATTTTGCCATGGTTTTTCTCATTTTTCATTACTCCTTTCGGAAATTTTTTAATAAAAGGGTCTTGGAAATTCGGACCGGACAACTGAAATACATAGCCGGCAAAAGGCTTCTCCTTGAGGAGAGGCTCCGCCACAGGCGGTGGTAAGGTGTCCGTAGGGTTCGGCTGAGGGATTCAGTCCGACGAACCGGATATATTGTTTGTACGGAACATCTTAAAGGCTGTTCCCTACAAATTCACACCTCATCCGTCAGCTATCGCTGACACCTTCCCCTCAAGGGGAAGGCTTAATACTGCCCTGCAATTTTCCGTTCTGAACTTTCACACGCCCGTTTATTCGGGTTTTGTTTCAAGCTTTAAGGGATAGTCGCCAAGCTTGTTTACCTTGAAGCCGTTCTTCTTGTACTCTTCATAATCGAATGCTTCAAGCTCATCAATTGAAAGCTTGTGGAACTCGTAGAAGTTGTGCCACCATTCGTAATCTGTGCCAAGTTCTGCAGAAAGGTATGCATCGGCAATGTCGCAACCCATTTTGGGAGCTACATAGAATGCACCCATTGCAAGAACGTTTACACCGTTACCTGTGATTGCACGACGTGCTGCGGGTACGCTTTCAACAACGCCTGCGTGTACGTGAGGGCACTTGCTTGCAGCAATGTGGATACCCATACCTGTACCGCAGAAGAGAAGAGCTCTTTCGAATTCGCCTTCGGAAATCATTGCACCTGCACGAAGACCAACTCTGTGGAACATAAGGTCTGTATCATCAGGATCGGAGTCAACCTTAACACCCACGTCTGTGATTTTCCAGCCCTTTGCGCGAAGATGCTCACAAACTGCCTCTTTAAGAGGGAAGCCTGCAAAGTCCGCACCAACAAGAAGCTCTTTGTCTTTGATTGTTTTCATAGCATTTTCCTCCTTTTTATTATATATTTAATTAAATTAATTTCAAATATTTTATAACGTTTGTTGTGGTAAGATTCTTCGGTCATAAACTCCCTCAGAATGACACATAACGCACTTTAGCCTGTTATCCTGAGCATAGCGAAGGATCTCTTTCTGCTTCAAATTTTATAAAAAAGTATTTCAAATCAGTTTTCTGACATAAAAATCATTTCCGCAAGCTTAAATGCGAAAAGCCAATGCATATCGTGTGTGGGGTGATTAATTCTGTTTGAAAGAAGTCTTGTAGTATTAACCTCACACTCATCAAGTCTTTTCCAGATTTTGTAGCAGTCGCAAAGGGGAATATTTTCCTTTGCACAAAGCTCTCTTGCGGCTTCAACATACACATCCATTGCATTCATCTCAACGATACTTTCGTACACGCTTTTTGTGTATTCATCAACAATATCGGGGCTTACTTCGTTTGGAATGATGTTGGGTGTCATAAAGATAATTTCACTGCCGCACGCCCTAAGCTTTTCAAAAATGCCTTTAAGGGAATTCACATAGCCGTTAACCTTATCTGCACCTGCACAGCAGTCATTAAGACCAAAGCACACAATTGTAAGATCGGGATTGAATGCACATATATCTCTTTCAACACGTCCTAATGCAACTTCTGTATTACCACCGCTGATACCGCCGTAAATCATATTGATGGGAACCATGGGATAAAGCATCTGAAGTATCTGACGAAGCTTGTTATGATACCCCTCCTCCACTCTTACTTCGGGGAGGAAGCTCTTTTCACTTGTTTTATAAAGTTCAAAACAGCCTTGTGTTACACTATCGCCGAAAAATGCGATTGTAACGGGAGCATTTGCATTGAGGTCTTTCTGTTTTGCTTTAATTTTTTCAATAATATTCATCCTGTTATTCTCCTTCAGATAAGATTTATTTCTGTCTTGCCGTGTTTATGTGTTGCCTTATAGGTGCCTTTTGGTGTTTTAAGTATTCCCTCACCGCTGAAATCGTCACCACAGCAGGGATTTACCGCAATCTTTTCAAAACCGGGTGCATCGGGATAAATACCGAGGATGTAACGCCAGAATATATATGCAGGTGTAGCTGACCATCCGTGGCAAAGACTTCCTGCACGATCAAAGTCTTTATCACCAAGAATTGTTTCCCAGAAGGTTGTTGCACCGTCGTAAAGCATATAGCCCCACTTGTCGCTGATTTCAGAAAGGACAATACTTGCATATTTTTCCGCATCCTGCATAAGTGCGTCATACTTATAAACAGAATGGCTTATAGTACACTCAATAAGCTCGTCACTCACAACACTTGCACGGATAATGTCTTCATATTCCTTCGGAACACATCCGCCGCAAAGAGCCCACGCCTGGGTAAGCTGTGCAAAGACATCTTTCTCGGAATCTTCATCACCATCGTAATACATTCCTTCGCCTGTTTTTTCTATCTTTACAGAAGGCTTGCCACCGCTGAGGTATGTGGTGTAGGCTTTCTTTTCTTCCGAGTAGAAAGCGTTGTGGAAACTACCGCAGATTGTATCAATCAACTTCTGTGCCCAAGCAGTTTCTTCTTTATTATTAATAGCATCACAAATCTGCTGATACTTGCGAAGCGTAAGCACATAGTATGCGTTAAGGGGCGCATCATAGCGAAGTCTGCCGAAAAGGTCCCATAAATTCATACCTGCGTTCCATTCGTAAAGATTCCAGCTTTCAGGATCAGAGGGTGTTATAACAAGGTTTTTATCTGCATCTATTTTGAAAAATTCAATAATCCTCTTTGCAACGGGGAGCATTTCTTTTCCGAAATCCTTATCTCCGCTGAAAAGTACATACTCCGAAAGAGAGTTTATCCAAGCGAGGGAGAACGTGGGGATAGTTTTATGGAATTGTGACGGTGCCGTAAGCTCCAGAAGACCAGATTCTTTCTGCGAATCGGCTAAAAGACGGAGGGATTCACGGGGCATATCCGTTTCACCAAACGCATAATAGCCTGCAATCATCTGATTACGGCTGTCCATTCCGTAAAGTGCCTGCTCACGCCAGGGGCAATCCTCATAATGCTCGTGCATACAGAGCATAAGAGTACGCTGACTTGCTTCGTAAATTTTATTGTAAAGACTGTCATTCAGCTTAAGTTCATTATAATCAAGGGGATATTCAACTCTGTGAAGAGCAATTGTATGTACCTTCTTTATTCCGCTGTGGGAAAAAACTTCAAGATATCTTCCCGCAAGACGGCGGATATAGAAAGCAAACTGCTGTCTGCCCTCTCTGCAGACGGTACGGAATGCAAAGTTTCTTCCGTTAATAGCACTACGGACACGCATATCCTTAAGATGCTCACCATAGGCAATGTCAAGTATTGCACCGTCCTCTGCCTCAACATCAATAACGATGTGACCTGCCATTTCCTCGCCCATGTCAATTATCCAGTAAAGGTTGTCTTTTCTAGGAACAAGGGCACCGTCTTCTCTGTCAAACACATCTTTTTCAAGACGCATTGCAAGAAATGCATTCTGCATTTTCTGTGCAACGGTTTCACCGTCTGAAAGCTTAAATTCGCCCTGGGTAATTATCTCACCCTCGCACACGTCCTTAAGGACCGTCTTTTTAAGGGGTCGGGGTAAATATGAAATATCACCATCATCAAGAATAGTGGCATTCTGCCAGTTTTCACTTACAAGCTTTTCTCTGAAAAAGTCGTCCTTTCTCAAATCAAAACCAAAATTGTAGGAAAGCTGACTTGTGACATTTTCAAACTCACCGCTTGTAAATTCTGTATCGTCGGAGCATTTCACCATTTCGTCGCTCTTAAGAATGCATTTTCCGTTTTCCGTTGCTGTAAAAATCACCATAGGAAGCCCTGAATAGTGACTGAGGGAATGAACACCGTTTGAAAATGCAAGGACTGAAACAAGGTTTTTACCCACTTTTACAAGCTTTGAAATATCAATACAGTCATAAACCTTTTTATCGGGATAGTCACCATACTGACCAAAGCCTGCAAATTTTCCGTTTATGTAAAGCTCATACTGTGTGTCTGCGCTGATGTAAAAGAGAACCTCTTTCCCATCTGCTTCAAACTCTGTCTGAAATTTAACGTAGTGATTCGGCTGTTTTTCATTGTCAATCCAGATTGCTTTTGCATTATTATTTCTGAAAATATCTGACATTTTTACTCACTCCTGTGTATTTAATCTATTATACCATTTTTTCAGATGGTTTGTCAATTAAAAGATATTTTTACTTGCCCTGAAATTCCACCGCCTCTTGCCTTTTCTTCAAAGGGAAGCACCATATGGTGATACGGACCCTGATCATACTCGTCAGGCAATGCGATATTGCATAATTCATCGGAAACTGTGTTTGACACGGTTATTTCAAGAACATTTTCACCGTTATTAAGATAATCCGAAATATCTGCTTCAAAAGGTGTGAATATAACGGGGTTTTCCGTAACTGTCTTTCCGTTAAGAGTAATGCTTGCAGAAATCTTCACATCATCAAGCACAAGCTTTGCCTTTTTTGCAGCAAGATTAAACTTCGTTCTGTAAATCGCAGTTCCCGAAAATTTACCGTCAAATACGGTTTCGCCCTGTTTTACGGGTGCAAACGTCTCGTCAATTATTTCCTTACGCCTTAAAGCACCGTCAATTTTAAACTGACTTACTTTCTTCACCTCAAAATCCGTAAGGGTAATTTCGTTTTCAAATACTGTTTCTTCCTGATACTCAAAGTTTCTTCCCAGTATATAAACCTTTTCCTGACCCGATACAAGGTCAAGGTGAACCTTGCGTGATGCCTTTTTAATGCATCCGCTATGTAAATCAATTTCGAAAACAGTATCCTCCAAAAGGTCAATATCCGCAGAAGTTCTGCCGAAGCCTTCGTTATACAAAAATACAATTTTTGCACCGTCATGAAGTATGCGGACCGTTGTGCGGATGTCGCCTTCGGGGGAAATTTTCACAGGTACATCTGCATATTTTCCTGCATCTGAAGTGTTTATCAATTCCGCACCGGAAATATCCGTTTTAACGGAAGAATAAACTTTACCGCCGTTATTTATAAACTTTTCAAGATTTTCTTTTACACCGTCCTTGCTGTAAAGCCAGCCGGGAACAAAAATCTTTTTATATGCTGAAATTCTGTCATAAGAAAGAATATCATCATCGTCAATTATGTCAAAATCGGCACCGTATTTTTCAATACTTCTGCCCACGATTTCAAACTCTTTTCCGCCTTTTTCCTGCTCTTCCCGCGATGACCACCACGCCCTGACGGGCATATAAACTGCCTGACTTACGTCGGGCGTGCCTGTGCTTAACACATAGGACACGGTTGACATATAGTTGTTAAAGCCGCGAAGTGCGTCGTATGCAGGCATATCGGGTGAAAAACAAGGTCGCATACAACCCGTAACGTGACCGCGAGAGCCGTAGGAAATACTCATAAGGTTAAAGAGATTGATCCCGCGTACCGCAAGGAAGTTAATCACATAGCGCATTTCGTCAAAGGTCATTCCACCGCCATACACCGCAAAGCACTCCGCAAGAACACGGTTTCTTTTCATTGTGTGTGCAACACTTGACGCAAACCTTGGGAAAAACATATTTTTGCAGGTGTCAACAGGGTATGTTTCCCCTGCGAGAGAATACATTTCCACAGAATATTCCTTCGGAAAAACCTGTCTGTAAATTACGTCCACACCTGGAATGTCCATTTCACGCAGGACACGGAGAATATTTCCGTTGCATTTGGAAAAATTCACAGAATCGTCACCGTTTACGTGACCTGTGAAAAGAAGATTGTTATCATTACACCATTTTCTTACTTTTCCGAAATAGTTCTCGGCAAATAACTCTGTGCAGTATTCGTAAAAATCCACACGTGCTTTCTTGCTTTGTTCGTCATTACGGTCAAGTTCTTCAAAAAGTGCTTCTTTATAATCGTCTATACGGTAGCCGTATTTTTCGTAAAATCCTTCATAAAGCTTTTCGTCATAGCTGATAAGGCTCATATGAGGTTCATCGGTAAACACCGCTTTCACGGTTTTGCCGAAAAGGTCACCAAGATATTTTTTATATTCTTCGTGAGTTGTTTTTATAAAGGCATCTGTTGATTCACCGAGCATAAGATTCGGGAAATACTTTTCACCGCTTGCATCCTTTGTGCCGAAGGTTATGTTGCCGTCGCCGTCCTTTTCATAAGTGAGGTTATGAATACGGATAGAAGGGTCATTTTCCGCCGTCTTACCACCTGCACTGCCTGAAGGCCAGCCGTCCTCATCATAAATCCAGACCTGCATTCCCCTTTTCTCCGCCTCTTTGGAAGCAAAGGCGAAAAGACGGAAATATTCCTCTGTAAGGTAGTCAGGCTCCATATATGTCGGCATATAGCCGGGTCTGAAGCTTTTCGATTCGGGAATTACGTAAATATTTCTTATATTCGCCCGAAGCATATCATCAAGCCCCTGCCTGATGCCATCCTCCGTAATAACGTCATTCCATATCCACGAATAGGCAGGACAATATTCATTATCAAAATTTTTCAATTTCAAAGGATCAAAGTCGGTACTATGCATTTTAATTTCTGCCTCCGATAGCTGTGTCGTTTGCATTGAATGCAAGATTCTTGTTTTCCATCGGCTTTACAATTTTACAATTTGCAAGGTCGTAAAGCTGCTTTTTATTAATTGAGTTTTTCGGTACAAACTCGTCACTTTCCATATACCCGATAAGCTGACTTAAAAGCCAGTCTGCACAAGGATCGTCTTTCTTGAAATCGTATGAGCATACAAGCAGCTTTCCCTTTTCTGCATTGAATTCAAAAAGCGCCGCCTGACGGATTGCATACTTATGAGAAGAAACAACCTCAATAATCGGGTCAAAGGGAACGCTGTCTGTTTCAAAACAAACTGCACTACCGTTTTCCATCATTTTTGCAAACTGCCACGAGCAGAATCCATCGTGAGGAAGATTTTTAAGTGCAGGATGGTCATTTACTACAGTTGCAAGGTTCCCCGATGCTCTGCCTGCAAGTGCAATACGGAATGTAGTGGGAAGACTTACAAATGGCTTTGCTCCAAGTAAAAGTACATTTTCGCCCTTCTCCATACGTGAGATAAGCTCATCAATATCCATTCCGCGTGATACTGCAACAGCAGTTTCAGATACTTCTGCACTTGGGAAAAGATATAACTCCCACTCATTTTCACAAAACGTATTGCCACAATCAAGGGTTATATAAAGCTTCATTTTTTCAGGCGTTTTTACTTCGGGAAGCACGCATTTGAAAGTAAAGACTTCCGAAACATCGCCATTTTTTATATTTTCAACATATACTTTCTTTCGTTCTATAACCTTGCCGTCCGAAGAAAGACGAACATTAAATTCCGCATTTGTTAAATCCGCTTCACCAAAATGGGAAACAGAAATACCGGCACACAAAACCTCGCCCGATGCGAAATTGACCTTTTTATCAAGGGAATTAAGAATAACCGTCGGTGAATTGTACATCAGAACATTTCTCACCGTTTCACCGGGTTTCAGCTCGTAAAACTCATTCATCATACCTACATCGTAGCCAAAGGTATGCCAATGAGTGTCGATAGGTCCGAGGAAGTCGTAACCCGCCATATTTCTGCACTTACGCATCTTTTCAAAACAGAATTTACGGACACGCCTCTGCCATTGTGACGAATTTTGGAAATACAAAGGGGCATTTTTAAGAAGTCCTTTGCTTTCAAGATGCTTTTCAAGTGATGAAAACATCTTCGTTTCACCTATGCGAAGCCCTTTGTATCTGTCTTTAAGACTTAAATCCGTGTATGTGCCGTCAATACAAATTTCGTGGCTTACCCGCGGTTTATTATAGGCATTATTCCAACTGTCAACAGTTTCGGGATCGGAATCAAAGGAAAAGTAGCTGTGCTGACCGTTTGTATAGCTTGAATAAAGGTCGCTGAAGCGACTAAGCTTTCCAAGTCTTTCGGGATGGTGTTTAAGAGGCACACTTGCAGTTTTTTCGTCTATTCCCGGCTCATCCCAGAAATATTCTATTCCCCTCAACGCACTCATAGGTGAAAAGAGTGCATCTGTATTTTTATGAACGTAATCTGCACATTCATTGAGATATTCTATAAACGGCTCATCAACCAGAAGCTCATTTCCGCAGCAGTAAATAACTACCGAGGGGTGCTTTTTGCAGAATCCCACGATTTCCTCCCATTGGGAAACGGTAGAATTATTCGGGCACTCCACCTGCACAAGCATTCCCAGTTCATCCGCCGCCTGCATATATTCCTCTGCAGGAACGTAGGTATGGAAGCGAATGAAATTGAAGCCTAAAGATTTCAGTTTCTTAATTACGTTTCTGTAATATGTAATGTCGCAAGATGGATGAACTGTTTGGGGATAATAACAATGTTCGCACACGCCACGAAGGTAGTAAGGAATATTATTAAGTCTGAATTTTATTCCATCTGCAACAAACGAGCGTACGCCGAAAGAGATGACTTCTTCAGCGTCTGCACATTTAATTTTAAGAGTATAAAGTTTGGGATTTTCAGGGCTCCAGCAAGTCAATCCCTCTGTATCAAAAGAAAAATCGCCATATGCTTTTCCGCACTTAACTGCATTTTTGTTATCCCATATCTCCCATTCCAAGTCACAAGCCCCGTCAAGGTGGACATTTGCAGTTTTTAAATCTTTTGAAATGAGAACCGAGGCATGCTTTATCGGGGAATTATACACTCTTATTTCAACATTTCCCGTAATTCCGCCGGTATTTTCATTCACCGCTCTTGATGTGAGACCCGATATGGGATATTCATATATCCCTTTCAGAATTTCATTTGAAACAGAAAGAGAAATTTCATTCTCACCATTCTTTAAAATTCCGTCAGGAATTTTCATAGCAAAAGGTGTGCTGTACCCTTCGTGAGTTCCGATATACACGTCATTCACCCACACCGACACGCTGTTCTGCACGCCACCGAAATAAATCTCGGTATATTTACCATTGCCGTTAAAATCAAATTTACGGCGATAGAAAAATGTTCCCGTAATGTTCGGAAGTGCCATATCAGGAGCACGCCCTACAATCGGATAATTCTGAACACCATACCCGGGATGCACTTTGAGTTTACTGAAAAAAGAAGTGTACTGAAACTTTTCAACCATATCCTCCCAGTATCCGGGAACTGCGTCTCTTATTAAGTTGTTTGTTATATCTTCCGGCTCTGTTCCTGCCGCATCCACAAATTTATGTATGCCTGAAAACGGTGATTTGTCGGAAATATATTTATCTTCACGGTAATCCATTTCCCACGTTCCGTTAAGTGATAATGATGTATAAAGCACGCAGTACTCTCCTTTCAGAAATTTCAGTTAAGTGAAATAAATTTTGTTGAGGCTTTGTGTGTTTTTCCGTTAAGTGTATAGTCAAATGTAACGTAGAATTTCTTTGCACCCTCGGGAAGAGTGAATGTCCACTCCGTACCGTTACCGCTTCCTGCAACCGATGTGAAGGAGTATTCGGGAACTGTACCGGTAGCATCGTCATATAAAAGTGCTTCCGATTCTGTATAGTAAAGATTTCCAAGTGTTGCATCACCCGATACTGTCACAGTTACGGTATTTCCGTCAATTACGGGGTCACTTACCTGCATAAGCGAATCTGTGCCATTTACAACAGAATCCGCAAAGCTGTAGATTTCGGGCACTCTTGCTTCCCAGTAGCCTGCCTGATGGCCGTGTGACATATTGGGTTTAATGACAATATTCATATTGTCGCCCATAAGTTCTGCCGACTTTGAAAATCCGTCGATTGCAAAATTACCGTCAAGGTCACCGTTAATCCAGAGTGTGGGCATATCCTTATCTGCTTTTGCAATAAAGTTTGAAGGATCCCAGTCTGTCATTTCGTCGTCAAGTACGGTTTTACCCATATATGAATCCATTTCATAAAGGTATCCGCATCCGTAAACGGGAACTGCAAACTGAAAACGCTTGTCAACGCCTATTGCTGTGCTTGTTATGATACCACCCCAGGAAATTCCTGTAATACCGATTTTATCGGAGTCAATTCGTTCATCCTGCATAAGAAGATTGTGTGCAAGAATAACCTCGGTCACGCACTGATACATCCATAAATCTTTAGACGCATCAACGGCTTTTCTTGAGCCGAAGTATTCATTTTCAGCACCTGCCCAGGCGTGATTTATTCTTCCCTGATTGGGAAGCTTACCGTTCATATCCATTGCGATTGCCGCATAGCCACGGTCATTCCAGATTTTAACCCATTCGTCAAAGGCTGTTCCGCCACCGCCGTGTACAAGCACAACTGCAGGAACGGGAGAGGATGCACTTGCACCCTCGGGAACACCGAAATATGCAAAATGCTTTGTAGGATTTCCGAGGTAGTCCTCACCGTCAAAGAATATTGCATCTATATTCGGGTCATATGTTGATTCAAATTCGCTGTAGCCAAGTTCTGATGCAAGAGCATAGTTTACTTCTTTACCAAAAAGTGCTTCATCAAACACGATTTCCTTATTCATATCCTGATTTTCCGTAAGTGCCATAAGCTTTTCTTCGTAAAGAAGGAACGCCTTTGCATTGTAACCTGTACAATCACCTTTGAGGGCGATTTCTGCATTTACTATACTGTAGCCGTATGTTCCCTCTGACACATTTGCAGATGTTATTTCAACAAGCTTTCCTTTTGTGTCATAAAGAGCAAGGAACATCTTTGCGTCGCCCATAGATGCATCTCTGTTTTTATTAACGCGGAGAGTTGCCTTTACGGAAGTGGTGGTTTTTCCGATGTTACGGATTGTTTCACCCTTCTGATTTGTTATTGTAAATTTCTGTACTGTGAAGTCGCTGTTTTCGTCAAAGACTTCCGCCTCGTCAAACGCACGGATTGAAACATTGTCAACAAGTACAGTTCCTTCACCGTCAAGACCTACGTCAAATCCGCGCATAGGCATTGAATAGTCGGGATTTATATAGTTATCGGCAATTTCCATGGGTGCTTCCGTTACAGCTACTCCGTTTACATACATCATTGTCTGACGCTTTGCGGCGTTGAAATCAATATCAATATGCACCCATTCATCAGAAGAATAGTTCATAGCGGCATCATCACGGAGAATATAGCGTTTATCAGTACCGTGACCATAGCCTACATTACCTAAAATTGCTTCTTTTCTTGTGTAGTCAAGACCGATGTAGTTAAAACCGAGTACACCCATCTGACGGATATAAACCTTGCTGTTTTCTGCACCGGGAGCGTACTTAATGTCAAGACTTAAAATATATCTTTCTGTCCATTTGTGGTTACCTTGTGTGTTATAAAGTCTCCACGCATAGACCTTATTTGCATCTGCAGTACCCTGACGGACAAACTGACCTGCTAAACTTCCTGTTTCGCTATCACGTACAACTGTTCCTTTATCTGTTGTATATTGGGGTGCCCAGGAAAGGGTTGCACCCTCTGTATAATTTTCAAAATCTTCTTCAAGCGCACCGTTTCTTATTCTGTGTGTTCCGCGAGGTGCTACAGTAAGGGGGAATTTAACCGTATCTGTTACATCACCCGATGTAATGCTAGCAGTAAGAATACCTGCAGAAGGCATTACCCCTTGGGTAACAACGGCAGTTTTCCCGTCTGCACTGATTGTAATTGCAGGATTAGTTGATGTCCATACAACGTCAGCTACGCTACTGTATTCGCCAAGATTTATATTCTGTGTAATACCGCCTGCTGTTTCAGTTGTCAATACGGATTCCTTAATCTGATTTTTTACATACTGAACTTTTTCAGCATTTTCCAAGGAAGAAATCAAATCGTCCACCTCAGTCTTTGTGCTTATACTGAAATTATCTACATTTAATATTCCGGCTGACGAGCCCATAAAGCTGACTACGCCTATGCTTGTAAAAGTGTCCACATTAAGGCTATCAATAGTCGAGCCTGAATCACGCTGATTTGTAAATGTAAAGGGTCCTATTTCGGCACCGCCGTCAAAGGAAACAAAGAATGTCTGATTTTTTAAATCAAGCTTTGCACATATATTTACAAACTTTGTTCCGTCATATCTGCCATAGTTTGCAATACTGTTTTCGTAATTTGCAGCTCTTGCTGTTCCTTTGTTGAAATTAACAAGACGAAGGTTATATGTTATATTACCGCCGCTTTTATTTTTACCGTCAACACGCACCGCCACATAGGGAGCCTTAGTAACATCAGGCATAACATCAAAGCTTAAGTAAAGTACTTCGCCTGTAGCTACTGTCAGGATTTTTCTCTTTACAGCAGAATTGCTTTCAAAGTCAAATGCACCATACTGATTGCCGTTACTGTCAGCCACAATTGTGCTTGTTGTATCTGTTCCGCTTGTGATATTCCACCTTGTTCCCGAGCTTGTGCTTGGGAACAGCGCTGTTCTGTTAGCATAAGCAAAGCTGTCCTGATGAAGAACATCTGTAGTTCTTGCCTTAATGGTGTAGTTAAATGTCTTTTCCTCTGTACCTGCCTTTGCGGTAAGAGTAACATTTTCATCCTCAATCATCGGTCTTGTAACAGTACCGTCATTTCCGAGAACGGCTGTGTTACTGCTTTCCCACGTAACGCCCTCAATAACGGGAAGTGTCAGGCTCTCTACAATACTTGACGGAATCTGATTCACACCGCCCGATATTGCAAGCTTTTCTGCCGTAATGCCCGAAAGCACCGATTCCTCTGCCATTACACCGAAGGTGCAAAGTGACAGAAGCATCGAAAAAATACATACTATTGAAGTAAACTTTTTCATTTTAGTTCTCCTCCATCATATTCATAACTTCAACACAAGTGCTGAGTATAATTCCCACACCGTGGTCATCGTTAGTGATTGTTCCGAGTTTTATATAATATTCCTCATCCATACTGCAACCTGAACCCATACAAACGCCGAATACGTTGCACTTATCGTCAATGCAGTTAGAAAGAAGAGAGTTCCACGCCTTTTCCACGATAGCTTGTGCAGATTTATCAATCCAGCCCATTCTTATACCACGAGCAAGACCGGTAATAAACATTGCACTTCCGCTTGTTTCAGCGTAGCTTGTGTGGTTATTCACCACCTGATGCCAAAGACCCGTTTCTTTATTCCAATGACGGAGCACACCTTTGGCAAACTTTTTATAAGCCTCAAGAATTTCGTCATAGCCATGGTATTCCTTGGGCATCATAAGAAGCACTTCTGAAAGTGCAAGAAGCACCCAGCCGTTGCCTCTGCCCCAGGGGATACGGTTAGGAGTTTCTTTTTCCACAAAGAAAATGTGTGAGAAAAGCTCCTGATCTTCCATCCACATTCTTTTTGAAAATCCCCGCACCTGATTGAGAATGTCGTCAAAATAGCGTGCATCTCCCGTCATTGCACCAAGCCTTACAAGAAACGGCATACACATAAAGGTGTCGTCCGTCCACATTGTCTTGATGCGGTGGAAGGTACCATCGGGAAATCTTGGAACATTGTGGCTTATTCTTTCAGAAAGAAGCTGAAGAAGATATTTCGCCTCTTTATCGCCTGACATCATACAGTAGTCTGCAAGATTGATACCTATTGTTCCTATGGAATCAAGGTTATCAAGCCTTCCTGCAGGGGTCATAAAACGTGCCCATGAGCCGTTCTGCACACGCTCATACCTGCCGTAATCTATACATTTTGAGAATATTTTCATCCATTCTGAAAAATAGGGGAATATCTCTTTTTCTCTGCCGAGTTTGTCAGCCGCACTCTTTATTCCGCGAAGACCAAGCATCTGGGGATAGCACCACTGACCGAAAAACGCACTTGTTACCGACTGAACAAGGGTAGTATCTTTTCTGTAAAAATTCCAATATACTGGTCCGTGTATGCTGCTGTAGGGAGAATCAAACTGCAGATTACACTCCGGTCCGTAAGGCTGTGATTTTCCGTCGGTAGTAAGACCGAAAGGACCAATCCACATCCATTGAAGGTCGGGACAGTCGGCACCGATTACGAATGGCAGACTATTTTCACCGTTTGTAACAGCCTTGAATCCCCATCCGTTTTTATCTTTTCGCGAACGGATTAAAAGCTTTGTTTCTTCTTCGTAGTTGGCGGTAAATTCACCGTTTTCTTCACAGTAAACCTCTTTTCCGTTTTCAAAAACGGTTATGGGTGCATTGTGTGTTAATTTAATTTCACCTTTCACATAGGTGTAGCTGTATGCCACGCATCCTCTGTCGCAGAAGGAATTAAAATCAAAATCCTTTTCATTGCTCTGGAGAGGTTTTTGGGGATATTTCCACTCAATATTTTCTGCAGTCGGGCAAGGCTCGTCCTTTTTATAGAGTCTTGAAATCTTAATACCACGCTGACCATTAAAGCCGTCCATATCCATATAAAGCCAGCTACAGTATTCGTAGTTATCGGGATTCTTGCGTACACCGGGAATAAGGGGAATAACCTTTCCCCCGAAAAGGTCTTTTTTTGCATAAACCTTCAAAAGCAGACTGTTCTGACCTTTTTTAAAAGTTACCTCCGCATCAAAAGAGCCTTCATCCCTTCCGTTAAAGGACGGTGCTTCTTTAATTGCGGTCTTTTCACCGTTAAACCAAAGCTCTGCATCACCCTCGCAATTACGGATATTGATGAGCATTTCCCTTTCAAATTCACCGTTAAGGAAACCGCCGAAAAATGCATAATCCCCTTCTTCATAGTCGGGATACAGCTTTGTAAGGTCTGCATCAGGCCAGTCAACATCCTCCCCCGGGCGTTTTGTGTAAGGATTATACACAATTTCCGACTGAGGTCTTTTTTCAAGAACAGCGTCAAAAAGCTTTTCCAGAAATTCGCGGTTTGATTGGCATTTTTCCAAAATTGAGTGTTCGCAATAAATTCCCATTATTATTTATCTCCTTTAGCACAAAGGCTGAAGTTTGTTATTTTTGTCAAATAAGTATACGCGGTAAGACTCCGCACCCGAAAAATCACTATCAAACGTAACAGCAATATTGCCGTTTATAACGTTAACAGTCTTTTTCTCTATAACAGTAAGTTTGCTGTTTTTATAGCCTGCACAGATTACAGATGCATCGTCATAATCTGCACCGAGGTTACTTACCGCAACAGAAACGGTACCGTAAATATTACGTGAAACCTCTCTGATTTCAATACCGCTTCTCGGTACGGTAAATACAACAAAGTCCTTTTTATCGCCTGAAACGGTAACTTTTCCGTTTGCAACCGTTACAACGGCTTCACCGCTGTTTTCCTCCATAACGATATTTTCCGCGGTTACACCGGGAATATCGAAGGTTACAGAACCGTCTTTAAGAAGGTCCACATTATAGTAAACCGTATCATTGAGCGGTACGGAATATACCGATGCCTGTCCGTCAAAGCGGTCTGCATCCTCGAACTTTCTGTACGCTACGGCTTTGATTGTAGCACCCTGTGCAGTCTTGTTCTGATTTATAAGATAGGGGTACGCCTTTGCCGTTGCAGGCATATAGAAAGAATAATATGTATTTTTGAGTCTTGCTTCCTTTGTGCCGTCACCTATGGGCAAAAATCCGCTTGCAAAGGCTATGTCACTCGTTCCGTCCGCATAGCACATAAAGTCAATAAGTCTGTTGGGAACGGTATTCTGGTCAAGCCAGCTGTTTTTATTGAACTGATGATGCGGTGCGGGAAGGTCGAATGTATTATATTCAAGACCTGTATCAAGACGGTAAAGCTGTCTTGGCTCTGAAAAGTCAAAGGTTACTGTTTTTGAAGTATCTGCAGTTGCACTGTCACGTGCGGTGAATACTGCAGGATTTGCCTCAAACGCAATTGTGCCGGGCATAAGCCTCTTTACACCGCCGCCAAGGTTACCCTTCATAAGGTACTGATAGCCGTAATATGCAAGGTAGTTTATTTTCTGTTCAAGCTTATGGTCAAACTCCGTAAGAACGGTACCGTCGTCCATAATTGTGATAATCTGCTTGTATGTAATTACCGTGTCGCCCGGGTTGTAGTTGGGAAGATTTGTTTCGGAATAGCCTTCCTTATGACCTCTTTGAAGTTCCTCCGCAAGAAGTGTGGGGTCTGTAATTTCATAAGTATCCACAATCTCAATCTTGTCTGCCTTGACAGACTGTGAAGTTGCAAGGTCAAGCACCTTTGTTGTGCCGTCTGGAAGATATGCAGTAACTGTCTGCACGGAATTTCTTACCGATGGGAACTGCTGGTCGTTTGTTTTAGCTGTAAAGGTAAGGATTTCGTCCGTAGCTGTACCATTTTCAATACGGGTAAGAGTATCACCCGAAATAGCTCTTGAGAATACCCAAAGCTGACTGCCCGAACCGTGTTCTGTTGCCATAACCTTGATTCTGTTTTTATCTACAATATTAGTAAGCACCCAATCTTTACCTGCAGAGTCCCTCCACAGAGTGCCTACATCGGCAACAGTTTTGCCGTGGTTATTTATTGTAAGTCTTACACAGGATGCCGCATGGTTACCGCCCATAAACACACCGTTTACGTTAAGGGGTGCAGATTCGTCGGAAACATAGCTTGTACGACCCTGACCCTGCTCCCACAAATATGTAACGTTACCGCCTTTGTTTGTAAGGTATGCATCGTAGTATTCAATATGCTGATTTGAAGAGGTATATACGCCAAAGGTCTGTGTAAGTGTATTTTCGCTGTTGTATTTTGATGTAACGGAAATCTGCTTTTTGCTTCCGTTTACTTCTGCGGTTAAAGCACCACCATCATTAACTGTGAATTCGTCAACGATAAGGTCGCTCTTTTTCGCAGTAACAGTAAAATCGTCAAATGAATATGAACCTGTAACACCGTTACGGAGAATGTTGAATGTCATTCTGGAAAGACCTGCCGCTGTGCCTGTCTGACCCTTCATAAGTTCAACAGTATTCACCTTTGTGCCGTTTGCATAGATTGTAAGCTCTTTTCCCTTGAAGTTGTAGTCAAGGTCAAAACGTACAGAATCACCAAAAGCAACATTTGCTCCGTAGAAATATTCATTATTTGCCATCTGGTAACGAACTCTTAAGGTTTTGGAAATTACCTGTGATTTGCCGCCGAAAATTCGGATAAAGTTCATACTATTTGTGATAGCACCGCCGTTTTCATCAGTGCCGTAGAACTGAAATTCGTAAATTGTATCGCCTGTCCCGTCCTCTACTGTGATTTCATTTGGTATTACAGTAAAGGAAACGCGTACTGCGTTACTTTCGGGAGTGTTTGCAAAATCATATCTTGCATAGGGTGTCATAGTTGCGGAATATGCTGATTTTGCAAAATCAAGAGAATAACCGTCTGCGTGACTTGCTATGGAAGCGGACAAGTAGTTTTTCTCTGCCGCTGTTACGGTACTCTTTCCCCAAGAGGTTCCGATGGTGCTTATATCTTTACCGACTGCTTCGGGTCTTCCGAAGCCTTCGGACTCAAGCACATATACTGAAAGTGGAAGAACTGTGAATGTTATGTTTTTTTGTGCTGTCTCACCGTTTTTTGAAACTTCCGCTGTAAGAGTGATTTCAGCATTTTCACTCTGTGGTCTTGTTACAAGACCTGAATTACCCGAAATTTTAACAACGGAGCTGTTTGATGAGGTAAGCTTAAGCGTTGCACCCTCATTTTCCACCATGGACATCACGGCAGAAAAATCAAGGTCTTTTGTAATCGCATAACCTGACTCTGTCGTCATAAGGTCAAGATTTATGCCCGCTGCAACGTCTTCTGCAGTTACCGCCCCCATGGCAAAAGACGGACAAACTGCCGTAATCATTATCAAGCTGAGAATAAAAGAGAGAATTTTTCCGAATTTTTTCATAACATTCACGTTCCTTTTTTTATTTTATACCGAGCTTTTCTTTGATATCTTCGAGCATTTTTCTTGCGTGGATAATATCTGCTACCTGCTCATCACCTGTAATTTCACGCTCAATTGTAAGAGGACCGGTATAACCAAGCTCATAAAGACCTTTTACAACGCCGTAGAAATCAACCTTACCGTCGCCCATTCTTGTTTCCTTACCAAGCTCTGTTCCCGAGGTGGGATAAAGACCATCTTTACAGTGTGTATCACGGACATATTTACCGAATACCTCAAGTGCATCTACAGGGTTTGCCTTTCCGTAAAGGATAAGGTTTGCGGTATCAAGATTTATACCGACGTTATCCATACCGATTGCCTCAATTGTACGAAGAAGTGTTACGGGTGTTTCCTGACCTGTTTCAAAGAGGAAATATTGTCCGCGTGCTTTCATAACACGACAAAGGTTACGGAGGGCACCTACAACCCCTGCAAAGTTGGGGTCTGTCATATTTTCGGGAATAAAGCCCACGTGTGTTATCATATTTTCAACACCGATAAGCTGTGTAAATCTGCTTGCCTTTTTAAGAAATTCAAGTCTTGCACCACGGTACGCAGGGGGAACAATGCCAAGGGTATCGGGTCCGAAACGGAAGTTCCACTCGGCAGTGGGACCGCTTCCCCAGCCTGCCCATACGCTTGAAACCTTGATACCTGTTTTATCAATACATTCTTTTACATAAGCGGCTTTTTCATCTGTGATATGTTCCTCGTCCCACACAGAAAGCTGGCAGGAAGTAATTCCCATATCAAGGACTTTACCGAAACCTTTCATAAGGTCTTCATATTCTTCACCAAATTCTCCGCCGTATGTTACTCTTACACCAATTTCCATCATAATATTTTCCTCCGTTTATCTTTCAATTTCAGTTTTTAAAAATTCAATACAGGAGTCCATTTCTTCCCAAGTAATAGGCGAATTGACCTCCGCTGTAAGAAGCCCTTTATAGCCGTCTTTCTTTAACTGTGCTATTAACTGTGCAAGGGGAACTTCGCCTTGTCCGAGAGCACATCCGCGGAACCGCGGAATATGTTCCCTTACAAAATCGCCAAAGGGGTCTTTTTTCCAATCCTTGCAGTGCACGTGAACAAGTCTGTCCTTAAGTGCATTATAGGCTTCAAGAACATCCTCGTTAACGCAGTAGAAGTTACCCGTGTCAAGGACATAGCCAAGACCTTCCACGTTGTCAAGTATGTATCTTATATCTGCTATTTTTGAATCGGGTCGTCTGTAAAGGGACTGATTTTCAAGGGCAACGCAAATGCCCGAATCTTTCGCATAATTCACAATTTCAGAAAAGCCTTCCACAAGATACTCACGCATCGCCTCAAACTCACAAGAGTTTTCCGCCTCCCCCGTCTGGGGTGCAAGCATCATCATAGGGATAGAGTGCTTATGCATTAAATCAATCTGCTCTTTCGTGCGCATTATGTATTTTTTACGCTCAACAGGATTCTTGTCCGCAATGTTTTCAAAGGATATAAGACACCCTGCATCCACACCTGCATTTCTTGCAGATTCCAAATAATATGTAAGAGGATATTTACTAAGACAGCTTGTAAAAATATCACAGTAGTCTGTGCCAAGCTTTTTAAAGTGACGGAAGGACTCTTCATCAGTAGCAAATCTTCCTTCACGGGTATGCTGTAAAGCGTAATATCCGAAAAATGATACCTTCATTTAAATTCATTCCTTTAAAGCCAAAATAGCATAAAAAGTGCACAGCACTCCTATACCATTTATATTTTATCTTAATATGCAATATAAAACAAGTGAAAAACAAATAAAATATATGGACTTTTGAGTAAATCTTTATTTTTCAACACATCAGTTTTTAACTAAATCCACGTTGTTTACACACACGAAATTTTCATTACCGCTTATATACTCACACAATTCTTCAAAAAGGTCTGCATCCCAATGCCACACACCTTTTCCATACCTTGCATCCGTCTTTTTATAGACGTTATGAAACATAATGATAACAGATGTATTATCGGGCATTTTTTCAAGAAAATATCTCATTTGCTTCATCGTAGTTTTGCTTATAACAACAACCGACGGAAACCAAAGACTGTCCGATTTTCTGATAAAGTTCTTCTTGTTAAGAAGATAGAAAAGATGCTTTGAACGGCTGTTTTCCATAAGCTGTGTCAGGTAAACCATATATTTGCCGTATATATAAGGCGTGTAGGCACTTCTTACATAAGAAATTCTTTTATCTTTAATAAGAGGCTCTATTATACTCATCTTTTCAGGAGTAAGACCCGATCCGGGACTTGCAAACCCCATATTTTCAAGGTTTAATCCCATTTTTGCAAAATCATCAAGATTTTTTTCGATATCCTCTACGGTGTTTTTGTGACTATGGCCGTGGCAGGCAATTTCAATGCCGTTTTGCTGAAGCTCAACAAGGTTTTCGACAGACATATACCTATGCCCTTCTTCGCATTCTGCCTCAGGCTTTATATATTGACTTATAATATTTGCCACGCCCGTAAGATTGTATTTTTTAAGGGTGGGATATACCACTCTGTAAAAATCCTCTCCACCGTCATCAAACGAAAAAATAATTTTCCTCATAAAATCCTCTCCTTGGTATTGACTTTGAACGCATTATATGCTACTTTAATTTTAAATCATCGGTTTATATATTTCAATTCATAAACAGACAATTTTTTTATATTTTTAGACACAAAGGTGGTTTATTTATGCTACGGCAGGTAAACAGGCAATTCAGCATTGAGTGGATTGGCAATATTCTCAAGCAACGTCACGAAAAAAATTTCGTGTATGATGGAGAATACCATGACTTTATTGAAATGGCACTTCTCGTTAAAGGAAGGATTGAAGAAACAGAAAACGAAAACATATATACCCTCCACCCGGGAGATATGATCTTTCACGCACCAATGGAATTTCATAAAATGAAATCAGTCGGTAACACCCCACCGACAATATACCGTGTTTCCTGTGTTATCAAGGGGCGTGTTCCCTCAAATCTCTTTGATGGTGTTTTCAGTCTTAATTCAGAAGAAAAAACGTTTTTTATGAAATTTGTTGACAGCGCCCACAACGCACTTAATAAAGATGTTCCGTCAGCTTTTGAAACGCAGCTTCTTGCTGACGAATTATCATCATTTATTTTAAGACTTTGCCTGAATAAAACAGCAAACGATAAAGTTTCAGACAGTAGTGGTGCAAAGCTTTTTAAAACATTAGCAAGCGAAATGAATGAAAATGTACATAACAACATTACTCTTACAGAGCTTTCCGGCAAGTTCAACATAAGCGTCAGCTATGTTAAAAATCTTTTTTATAAATATTCGGGAATCTCCCCAAAAAAATACTATTCGCGGTTAAGACTTATTGAAACAATAAAAATGCTTGAAGAAGGTCTCTCTCCTGCCGAAATTACAGAAAAAATGAATTTTTCGTCTGTGAGTCACTTCTCGGTTTTCTTTAAAGAAAATATGGGTATTTCACCCAGCAAGTACAGAAAAGAATCTCACGAAAAAGAAAGGACAGAAATTTTATGAAACATACCATACTTTTTGACAACTGCGAAAACCATTGGGACAACGCCCTGCCTTTCGGAAACGGCACTATGGGATGTATGACCTTTTACGAAAAGGGTAAGCTTTTTATGCCATATACTCACTATGAGGTTTATTACAACATCAGCGAAGAAGTTCTTCCCCGTGATATTGAAAAAAGTCTTCCTGAAATTGTTAATCCTGGAAGCAAGCACGAAAACTACATAAAACGTGCAGATAACAACATCCCGTCTGAAGGGGAGCCTTTCTGTTATTACCGTACCGACCGTGACAAAACAAAGAAAGACCTGCCCTACGGAACGAGCGACTGGGGTTGGTCAAACCCACAGACAGGTGAGCTGGTGTTTAATTTTGCAGAAAGTCTTAAAGGTGCAGAAAGTAAGCTTTGCCTTAATCTTGAGGATGCAAAAGGTAACCTCACACTCACAAAAGACAAAAAGACAATCTCTGTCGAAACACTTGTTTCCCGCAAGGACTGCATTGTAAACCGCATCACACAGTCAGAGGAAAATCTTCTTGATTCCGTAGAGATAGTATTCCGCAACTACCGTGACATAAAAACCCCTGACGTGGAATATAAGCAGGTTGATGACCGCACCATTCTTTACACCGCAAAAAGAAAATTCTCCGATAATTACACATTTGTATTTTCGGGAATTGTCCGCTTTATCGGTGCAACGGTTACTATGGAAAAGAGTACTGACGGCTGTGTATCTGTAAAGATAGAAAAAAACGAAAAAGAAATCACCATTCTTACAGGAATTGCCACCGACTGGAGATTTGATGACACAGAAAAATCCGCCATCGAAAATATGAACGGATATGAAAAAGAACTCGGTGAAATGCTTGTATGTCACAAGGAATACTGGACAGAATTCTTTAACCGTTCTTCTATTACACTTCCCGACAAATTCCTTGAAAAGGTATATTTTATAAATCAGTACGCCCTTGACTGCTGCAGCGGAAAAGACGGTGTCATGAAACATCAGGCCTGCGGACTTAACGGTTTGTGGCAGATACGTTTCCCCGGTATATGGAACAGTATGTGGTACTGGGATGTCAATATTCAGGCGGCATTTGCAGGTGTATTTTCCAGTAACCGCCTTGACCTTGGCAAGGTATTTTCAGACGGTTTGCGTTCTTATATGGGAGTGAGCCGCCATTGGGCAAAAGAGGTGTATAATCTTAAGGGATGTGCAAGCGACTATCCTTTCAGCCATTACTATTGTTGCTGGATGTGGTGTGCGCAGTACCTTTGGTATCAGTACGAATACAGCCTTGACAAAGATTATCTTAAGGACGAAGCTTACCCCCTTTTCCTTGAGCTTTGTGAATTTACGGCAGGCATATTTGAATATGACAAGGAAAAAGACAGATACTTTGTATATCCCGACATTTCTCCCGAGCAGGGTCCCCTTGCACATAACACAACAATAACCGTTGCCTGCGCAAAATACCTTATGGAGTTTACTCTTAAAGCGGCAGAAATTCTGGGCGACAATGCCCCCATTCTTTCAAAGTGCAGAGAAATTCTCCCCAAAATGCCCGACTATACTTTCAGTAAGCCGGGCAAATACGGTGTGCATTTTAACGATTCCGAGGATGCCCCCGACAATCTCTGGCTCCGCCATCCCAGTATGCTTATGCCCGTTTTTCCCATTGGAGAATTTGACATTTCAAGTGGCAAGGAAATGGTTGATATTATTTCAAATACTGTGGAATATCTCACCGACAACTGCGAAATCGGTATTTTCGGCGGAAGCTGGCTTGCGGCAGCAGCAGCACGTATCGGACGCGGTCAGGCGGCAATCAGACTTCTTTACGAAAGAGGCATTGACCATATGCTTCGCTCGAACGGACTTACTGCAGAGGAAACTGATCGCTTTGTAAATTACTGCATTCTCGGAAGGAACCCGTTATACCTTCCCTGTATGATGGAATTCTCCGGCGAAATGCTTGCGGCAGTGAACGAAATGCTTATGCAGTCGCAAAACGGAATTATCCGTATATTCCCCGCTATTCCCGATGGTGATAAAGAGTACTTCCGCACAATCCGTGACGGCTATTCAATCCACGACTTTGAGGGTTATTACAACGAATACCCTGCATGGAACGACGTAAGCTTTGATAAGCTTCTTGCAAAGGGTGCATTTGAGGTCAGTGCATCACTTAAAGACGGAAAGCTTACCTACGTTAAAATCCTTAGCAAAAAAGGCGGAAAGCTTTGTGTTACATCCGGTTTCTTTACTCCTGACGTCATTGTATTTGAGGATGGAGTAAAAATTGATTTCACTTTTGAAAACGGTATATATTCACTTGACACCATTCCCGGAAAAACCTACGTATTTGCCACAGAATATCCGGCAGATAATGTTGCAGACAACAGCAGTTCCGATAGCGGTATTTCAACTCATTTCACCTATACAAAGCGTACCCTTTCAATCGGCGAAACCGGTGAAACACTCTATCAGAAGAAGCTCGACTATTTCCTCCGTGACTGGTACGTTGCCAACAACAGAATGGAAAATAACACTATTTACAAAATCAATATTACCGACAAAGAACCCGAAAAAGATGAATATATGGATAACATCCCCGTTCAGTTTATGACTAACAACTGCGGTCTGATTGCAGAAGGAGCGAAATTCAGGCATATAGGAGCAGAGGAATTCAGCTATTTCAGAGGATACGGTTTTAAGGATGCATCAAATATAGAAATTATAAACAGAACAGGTCCCGACCTTGTCCGTCGCGACTTTGCTGAAAGTAATGAAGAAGCAGAATTTTTAATCGAAGCACCCCGCGGTCAGTACGAAATTCTCCTTATTTCAGGCGACTGCGATGAGGATTGCGTTACTGTTGCCGAGGTTGAAAACAGTCGCAGAATTGGTGGCAAAGTTACTCAAAAAGGAACATATCAGTGCGACATTATTCCCGTAATTCACGAGGATGACGGGGTTATCAGAATAAAACTTTCCACCATACCGGGTTATAAATGGAAACTTAACGCCATTATGATGAATATGATTAAAGGTTATTAATTTACGTATCGGAGGTTTAATATGTATAATCATCAAGTAAACATCCCCCTCTGCAAACAAACAAACCGCATACGGCTTAACCTTGTTTATTTTGGTCATTCCATCATAGACAACGAATGGACAGGCAGAATTGTTTCGCCCGACTGTTCACGCCTGTACTACGTTTCAAGAGGAAAATCGTACATTACAATGAACGGTGTCCGCACGCGACTTATCCCCGGAAAATGGTATCTTCTCCCTGCAGGATGTTCATTTGACTTTGAATGTGTTGAAGAGATGGACCAGTTCAGTTTCCATCTTAAATTGTGTGATATTGCCGAAAACGATCTGCTTTCATCATGCAACGATATCGTCTGCTACGAACATTCTGCTATAGATTATGATTTTTTAAAGCATTGCGCCGGAAGCTCCGACCTGCTTGACGGACTTAAACTTCGCCGGATTATTTACGATTTACTTCTCGGTATTATTGAAAAACACAACATCAATATCTACCGCGAAAATTATTCTTCCTGCGTATTTTCTGCAATTAATTATATTAAAAGACAGCTCAGTATGAATCTTTCAATATCGGAAATTGCCGAAAATGCATTTGTGTCAAAAAGCACTCTTACGAAGCATTTCAGAAAAGAACTCGGATGCTCTGTCAACGATTACATATTACAGAAAATTATGTTTGAAGCGGAATGTCTTTTAATATCAACAACAATGCCTATTCTTGAAATCAGCGAACAATACGGCTTTACCGATCAGTTCTACTTTTCAAGGCGTTTTAAAGAGCATTTCGGTGTTTCTCCAAGAGAATACAGAAAAAAGATACTTATATAAAAAAAGACCTGAAAACCGTAGTAGTTTTCAGGTCTTTTTTTGTTTTAATTATCAGAATGTAACGTAGTTCTTTGACTTATTACTTTCGTAAGATGCTTCAATAACCTTCTGTGACATAATAGCATCTGCGGCTGTTACGGGGATTTCACCCTCGCCCTTTACAGCTTTACCAAAGGCTTCAATTTCCTTTGTGTACATATTACCGAACTCAACTTCGATATCAAGAGGTTTAACCTCTCCTCTTTCCTGATTAGCATCGTATCCGACACTATCATCAGCACAAAGAACTTCGATTTCTCCGCCTTCAACCTGTGAAATTGTGCCCTGTGCAAAAATGCTTCCCTTTGTTCCGTAGAATTCAATCTTGCACTTTGCCGCTGCATCGGGAATGTTGAAGTTTGCATCAACATAAGCGGTAGCACCGTTATTAAGTCTGAAAATCACACAACCTGCATCTTCAACGCTGTAGTTAAATACCTGATTTCCTGAAAATCCTGCAGCTTCAGTCACTTCAAGGCCTGTGATATAACGGATAAGGTCAACACAATGTACACCCATATCCATCATAGCGCCACCGCCTGAAAGCTTCATATCCTGACGCCAGCAGTTTTCCATTTCGGGATACCAGCAGGTAAGCTGTGCTCTTGCAGAAACAATCTCGCCAAGCTTTCCTGACTGTATAATCTCACGCATTTTCTGATGATAAGCGTGGAAACGCATCATAAATCCTACGCCTAATTTTACACCTTTGTTTTCGCAGTATGCGGCAATTTCTTCCGCCTCGCTTGATGTAAGACCAACAGGCTTTTCAATAAGAATATGCTTTTTCGCATCTGCAGCCTTATATGCCTGTTCCTTATGACAGAACACGGGAGAAGCAATATAAACCGCCTCAATTTCGTCGAGCGCAAGAAGCTCCTCGATATTGTCAAAAGCATATTTTGCGTTATATTTTTCTTTACAACGGTCTGCGGCTTCTTTGTTTGCATCCATCACGGCAATAAGCTCAACCTCGTCGGAAAGCATCATACCGGGAAGTGTTCTTCTGTCTGCAATACCGCCACAACCGATTACGCCCCATTTAACTTTCATAGTTTTTTCCTTTCTCACATCTGTGAACGTTTTTCGGCAATCTCATTAACGTAGTTCACGAGACCATCAACCATTTCGTCACTAATGCGCTTGCCAAGTTCAACATTTGCCTTTTCGGGGAAGCCCATAACACCAACCTTGATTTCCTTTCTCTGCATAGCGTGAGGAATAACATAAGGTGTGTCAATGGTCTTTTCCTTGATTTCAAACCAATCACAGTCTGTACGCATAGAACGTGCAATTTCCTCTTCATCCATTACGATTTCATCGCGTACAACTTCAGGCTTCCAGTACTTAATAAGTGATGTTTCAACCATACCTGCGTGGAAGTCGTGCTCACCCTCACCACCGAAAATCAATTCCATGGCAGTGGGAGAGCAGTCTATACAGTCAAAAATTGAAACTGTAACCTTACTTGCCTTTTCGTGGTCGCGGCGAAGAAGTGACTGGACACTACTTTTAAGAGCATTTGTATTCTCTGTACCGCCGTGGCCGAGGAACAGAATTACATCAAGAAAACCAATCTTGAAAAATTCCTCACAGATATCGCAGATGTAAAGACCAAAGATGTTGGGATTTACATTTATTGTACCTGTAAGCTCGCCACCTGAAAAGCAGTAGTTAACAGAGGGTGCAACAACTGCATTAATTCTGTCACCTGCAAGGCGTGGAATTTCAACTGCACTTATAATATCTGTTACAAGGGGCAGATGAAAACCGTGCTGTTCAACTACGCCGATAGGAATAATAACAGTTTTTGTTTTTGTGAGAGCTTCCTCAAGCTCTCTTACAGTAAGATTATCTATAAAATATGCCACGATTATCTTCCTTCCTGCATTTCCTTAACAGATTCAAGAACAGCGTCAGCCATATACTCAAGCTGTTCATCAGAAAGGCCGTAAAGAGGAAGATGTGTAAATCTCTTATAGAATACTTCTTCACAGTTGGGGCAAGTTTTTGCAATTTCGTCAGAGTTATAACCCATATCCTGAACAACCTGGAATCTGTAAAGAGGTCCGAAGTGTGCAATCTGTGTTACGCCCTTTTCCTCAAGCTTCTTCTTAAGAATCTGAACATCTCCGCCTGCCTTCTGGGGATCAATCTGAAGAAGGTAAAGATGGAATGTAGGCTTAATATCGTCATTACCGAGGTCCTGTGCAATAATTGCATCATTTTCCTTGAAACGGTTTGTAAGATATTCTGCAGCCTTTCTTCTGATTTCGATGATTTCTTCGTTTCTTTCTACCTGAAGCTTAAGACCGAGACCCTGAATTTCAGTTGTAGAATAGTTACCTGCAACGAAGGGCTTTTCCTTACCCTGAATAGGAGTAATGTTGTAGAGCCAATCCTTGATGGGGCAAGTGAAGTCAAGACCGAGGAATCTCGCTCTCTTCATTTCGTCACCGAAATTAGGAATATTTGTTGTAGCAATACCACCTTCACCGAATGAAGTGATATTCTTAACTTCGTGCATACTGAATGCCGCAAAGTCACCGATTGTACCAATTTTTCTGCCCTTGTACATTGCACCGAAAGCGTGTGCAGCATCTTCAAGAACGAGGATGTTGTGTTTCTTTGCAAGCTCCATAATAGGATCAAGGTCAACAGGGTAACCGCCGATATGTACGGGAACGATCATCTTTGTCTTATCTGTAATCTTTCTTGCAACGTCTGCAGGATCCATATTGATAGTCTTGGGATCTACGTCTGCAAAAACAAGCTTACAGCCGATTGCAAGAGGATATGCCATTGTTGCAACGAATGTGATTGCGGGAACGATAACTTCGTCACCTGCTTTAAGGTTTGCATACTTGTATGCAATTTCAAAACCTGCTGTTGCATTTGTTACGAATGTAGAAGTTGTTGTGCCGAGGTAGTCGTTACAAGCCTTTTCAGCTGCTTCTACCTGACTGCCGAGAGAAAGCTTTCCGGGAGGTGTAGCGAGTGCATCAAGCTTCTTAACCTGCTCCCAAACTGCATTAAGAGCATCATCGTACTCCTTACCTTCACCCTGCATAAGGAAACGAATAATTTCCATTAAGTCATGTGCGTTGTAGTTCTCACCTACTGCTGCCCACGGTACTCTTGTAGCACCTGTATTATACCTGAAGTCTGTTGATTTTCCCATAATAAAATCCTCCTTTTATTTTTAAAAAATATTTGTTATTTTCACTGCGGAAGTTGTTCCGCAAAAATAAATTCAAAACCATTTTCTTTCATAATTCTGCCCATTGTGTAGATTTTCTCTGCATAATCGGGCTGATAAGCATAATAATCGGAATAATAGTACTGCTCGTGATTGCCTATGCTTAAATATTCCTGTTCTGTGAACTTTGAAAGTTCTTCTTCAAGAATATCAAGGGGAATAAGATTAAGTACCGCCTGTGCCGCAGTTGTGTAGCACATACCGGTTTCCTTGTCCTTAACCGTTTTAAACTTGCCCATACAATCCATATACTCATCTTCGGGTACGTGGTTATAGGAACAAAGTGCTCTTGCAATAGCAAGGTCGCGGGTTACTTTATTATATATACCTGTTTCGGGTTTTCTGTTGTGCAGTAGTCTGAATTCGTGTCCGTAGGGAAGCGATGCCCCGTTTCCTTCGTATGGTACTTTTTCTCCGTAAGTAGCGTAGCACACGCGGATGCCATTGTCATAAAGTGCCTGAATACCCTCACGGCTGATAGGTGCCCAATGAGGAACAACGCTGTTTGCAAAAGAATTCTCCCCTGCAAACCTCACAATTTCGCCCTTTATAAGCTTAAAGTTACTGTCAACAAGACTGTAATCTGCATTTATGTAGGGGTAATCGGGCCATTCCTCTTTGGAATGGAAACCGATTTTGAGCCAGTCTGACGCTCCTTCCCACTCTTTTTTGTATGCATCCGTCATATCGGAAAGCGAGAAATCATCGTCACCATACCAGAAAGACGCTCTGTAAAAAGCGTTGAGCTGAACTTTCACGCCAAATTCATCATGTGCCTTTTTGAGAATTGCCATATAGGAATTATCAAAAAGCGACTGAGGTTTTTCCCTTGTTAAATCACGGAAAACCCACAATACGTCATCTATAAAAAACTGTACTTTTTTACTCATAATCAATACTCCGGTTCATATTTCTGAATGAAGTCTTCCCATTCGATTTTTCTTATTTCAATATCTTTAATCATAAGCTTTGTGCAATATGCAGAAAACCCGATATGACCACCCTTTATGGGATTGGGGTCTATTAATTCTGTAATAAGCACATCGTCAACCACCATAAAACTGTGACCGTTAATAGCACCGAATGTCATTCTTACCTCTGTGCCCGGTTCGTATTTATAAAGTGAAGTTGTTGAATAAAGTGCCGATTCACAGCCAACTTCGTTACGCTCGATACCACTCTTATGCTCATACCATCCGTTAAGACCGCAAACGTAAGATGTGCCAAGGTAGTCTGTTTCTTCATCCCAATGGGCACAGAATACACCGTTAAGGTCACGGGTTGCAGGAAGTGCAGTCTTTATGGTGAAGGACATCATAACGTCCTCCTCATAATAATCCTTACTGAAAAGGATACCTCCGAAATTACCCGGTTCGTCGCCTATAAGCCAGCCGTCCTCGCAAGACCAGTTACCTGACTTTACATCCCAATACTCTTTCCAGTCATCCCCGGGAGAATATTTAAGAAGCACGGGGGATTTATCCCATAAAACCTTTTTCCATAATAATTTAATATCGTTCATAATCAATCACCGTTCTGTTTCCTGAATTTATTCCATTTTCCTACAGCAAGAAGCCCGAATATTGTCGCAAGCACTGCCATTATGTTCCATGACATAATCGTTGCCGTCCATCCGAAATTATCTGCAAGAAATCCGAATCCGAAGTTTGCCGCAACGGCACCGAAGGATGCTATCGCATTAAGAATTGAAGCAACACCGCCCGACATATTCATTGATGCAAACTTTGACGGAATAATAACATTTATCATCTGATGTCCCGAATACATAACCGTTGTGAGAAGCGTAAGAAGCACAACTACCACGCCTACGGGAACCTTGCCTGTAAGAAGAAGTAAAAGTGTAAACGGAAGTGCCGTAGCAAAGCACAGTGCAAAACAGAGTGCCTCGCTCTTTATCTTTTTCGGATAAACTGCATTTACAATGTATATACCGCTTAAATTCACCAGAAGAAGTATTGTTGTCATAAGACTTGCAAATCCGGGAGAAACCCCTTCATAACTTTCGGTAATCATAGTGGGAACCCATGATTTAAGTCCCATATCAAGCATCGTACGGGCAAATGAAGGCACAAGCATAAATACAATTCCGCTTGCCCAGAAAACTTTCCAAGTATTATCCGGTTTTTCTTTTGTTTCCTGCTTTTTCACGGGAACTTCTTCTTTATGTTCGATTTTTTCAAGAATGGGAATTGTTTTCTTGGTCATTACAAGCCACATTAACATTGTGACAATAATAACGCCAAGGAATATCCAGAAAAGCATTCTCCAGTTTGCAACACTAAGCACAATTGATGCAATCGCATAGTTAAGGAGCATACCGCTGCAATATGCAAATGCTATATAAACCATTGCCTTACCCCTATGTGCAGGGAGAAGGTACTGTGCGATAATTCTTATTACACCGGGCCATATTGCAAACTGCAAAAGACCTGTCAAGCTCCACAAAATAAGCATTGTCCAGAAGTCTTTGGCAAGAGCAAAGCCCACCATTGAAATGAGAGCACCGAGAAGTGACATATTTATAAGCTTGACAGGAGAAACCTTATCCACCAACTTCACAAGCAGAAGCTGCGCACCGCCATAAAATATGTAGTAACCTGCATTGATTGTTCCTGCAAGGGATTTTGTAAAAAGTCCCTCCTCTACAATTGATGCAATAGATGCCCCGAAAGCATTCTTGGTCATACTGATTATTGCATACATAAGCCAGCACGCCGCAAAAAGCAGAATACTCGCTTTTTCCTCTCTTCTGAGTTTAATGTTCATAAATACGCCTCCAGGAAAAAAGCAATTAATTTATTGCTTGAATTAATTTTATCACATATCAGCTTTTATGTCAACACAAATACTTCTGTCAGTTGACATTTTTTTAATTTAATGTTATACTTTTTTTATAAAATATGTAAGCTGAGGTTTCACCATATGAATAAACAAGTTGCAAATGTACAGTTGATGCAGAAAATGAACAGACTTAAGGTGCTTAATTATGTAAGGTTTCATCCCGACTGTTCCCGTCCCGTAATTTCAAAAGAAACGGGGCTCTCCCTTGCATCAATCACAAATATAACTTCATATCTGCTTGATATAGGTATCCTTACCGAAAATGGTACGGAGGATGTCGGAAGAGTCGGAAGAAAAAGCACTCTTTTAAGATTTTCAAGCGATGCCTATAACCTTATCTGCGTATTTTTGTCCGAAGAACACATAAATATTTATATAACCGACCTTACGGGGAATCCGTCGAAAAAGTTAAAGCATCCTACAAAGGGACTTTCTTCTGACGGGGTAATTGAACTGATTAAAAAAGCAATTACGGAACTTACCGAAAAAATCAACAAAAACTCTGTTCTCGGTATTGAAGTCGCAATTTCAGGTCTTGTACTTGAAAACAGTCGTTTCATTTTTTCATCAAAGCTCAAATGGAAGTCTTTTGACATAAAATCAATTCTTGAAGATGCAACAGGTATACCCGTTTTCGTTGATAACATCTCCCCCGTACGTGCATCCTGCTACTTTAACCTCAAAAGCAATTTTAAAAGCGAAAATATGCTTTTTGCAGACCTTGAAAACGGTATCGGTGCAGTATGGTTCTCGGATGGTCAGATAAACACCTCGGCACTTGGCGAAATCGGTCATACAACCGTCGAAAAGGACGGTGAGCCTTGCTTCTGCGGAAACCGTGGTTGTTTAGAGGCAATGTGCAGCAAAAAAAGAGTTCTTGCCCTTTATGAATCTGCAAGCGGAAAGCGTTGCGACTCTCTTTTTGAAATCGAAAAAGCTTATGGCGACGGTGACCCCTCTGCTGTATTTGCAGTTGAAGAATGTGCTAAATATCTCGGAATCGGTCTTGCGAATCTTATAAACCTCTTTAACCCGTCAGTTCTTGTAATAAACACGGGAGATTTTACAGATTGTCCGTCATTGTTTGCAATTGCACAAAAGGAGCTTTCAAAAAGAGCTTTCCCCGTGCTTATAAAAAACCTTGAAACGGAGCTTGTCACATTAAACGATGATGCAACCGTAGTCGGAATGGCATATAATCTCTGCGACAGACTGTTTGATATAAACTGTCCGAATAACATCATAGAATGAATAAAAAGGTGTGGAAAGCAGTTTTAGAATAGATATTTTTGAGTTAAGACATAGCAATAAAAATCGCGTAATACTGACGTATTATGCGATTTTTTTGTGAAGTATTAACCGAAAAGAGCATTCTAAAACCAATTCATCCCTATGTGAACACCGCTAAATCCACACCTTTTTTTGTTTACAGGATGCGTTTACTCTTCAAAAGCTCTATTTCTGCCTGATAGCCGTCAAGCTCGTTGGGAGTTTCGAGAAGAAACGGAAGGTGTTTTATTCTGGGATTGTTTATAATATTCGCCATTGCATCAGTTCCGATATAACCCTCACCTATTTTTTCGTGTCTGTCCTTATGGCTTTCATACGGATTTTTAGAGTCGTTGATATGAAGTGCACAAAGCCTTTCTAGACCGATTATATTATCGAATTCATCAAGAACTTTATCAAAATCTCCCACAATGTCGTATCCTGCATCATAAACGTGGCAGGTATCAAGGCATACGCCCACTTTTTCATTCAATTCCGTTTTATCGATAATTGAACGGATTTCCTCGAAATTTCTGCCGATTTCACTTCCTTTTCCTGACATTGTTTCAAGCAAAACGGTAGTTGTCATATCGGGGGTAAGGGTACTGTTAAGAAGATAGGCTGTAAGCTCTATTCCCTTTTCCGGACCCTGACCTACGTGGCTGCCGGGATGGAAATTATAGAGATTACCCGGTACATACTCCATTCTTTCCATATCATCTTTCATAATACGAAGTGCAAGTTCGCGCACATTTTCATCTGCAGAGGAAGGATTGAGGGTATAAGGCGCGTGAGCAAGAATTTTCCCGAAGTTATGCTCCTTTGCAAACCGGAGAAATTCTGCTACATCCCTTTCATCAATATCCTTTGCAGCAAATCCACGGGGGTTACGGGTGAAAAACTGAAACGTATTCGCACCGATTGAAACCGCTTCCTTCGCCATATGAAGAAAGCCTTTTGATGCAGAAAGATGACATCCTATATAAAACATAAAATTCACTCCTTAAATATTGCTTTTTTTCTTTTTATGAAGTATAATAATTATATTACTTAAAATGAGGGGTGCACCATGAAAAAAACTGTTACAAGAGCATATGCAAAAATTAATCTGTCCCTTGATGTTCTCGGCAGGTTTGAAAACGGCTATCACGAAGTACAAATGGTTATGCAGACAGTATCTGTTTTTGACCTTGTGACAGTTACGCAGACAAAAGAGGGTATTACTATTTCCACAAACCTCCCATTTTTGCCGAAAGACAAAAACAATATCGCTTTCAAGGCGGCAGAGGCGTTTTTTGAATATACGGGAATCAAATCCGGTGTACACATAGACATTTCAAAGCGAATACCTGTAGGTGCAGGTCTTGCAGGCGGTTCAAGCAACGCATCTGCGGTGCTTAAGGCTATGAATAAGCTTTTCAATACAAGACTTTCCCTGAAAGAGCTTTGCAACATAGGTGTTAACCTCGGTGCGGATGTGCCCTACTGTATTCTTGGGGGCACACGCCTTGCAGAAGGTATCGGTGAGAAGCTTTCCCCTCTCCCTAAAATTCCGCCGTGCCACATACTCCTTGTAAAGCCTGCTTTTTCAATCAGCACAAAGACAGTATATGAAAAAATCGATTCCGTATCAGACTATCGTCACCCCGATACACAGGCAATCATTGACGGACTTCACGAAGGAAATATTGATAAAATTGCATCTTCAATGGGAAATGTTCTTGAAGAAGTAAGTCTTTCCGACCATCCTATTCTTTCCAGAGTAAAAGATGAGCTTAAGGAGCTTGGTGCAATCGGTGCCCAGATGAGCGGAAGCGGTCCTACAGTATTCGGAATTTTCAGAACCCAGGAAGAAGCACAGAATGCAAAAAACAAACTGTGGGGAAAATACAAAACAGTATATATCTGCACACCTGTATAAAATTTCTTTATGGCGGTAATACTTACATACGAGGTGTTGCCGTATGAAAAAATTTATAGCATTAGCAGTTTCTGCAATCTTTGTCCTTCTGTTTCTTTTAGGATATTCAACAAACGTCAATTCAAATCTGTCGCAGAACATTGTAAGACTTCACGTTATTGCAAACAGCGATTCAGATGAAGACCAGGCACTTAAGCTCAAGGTAAGAGATGCAATTTTGTCCCATTCTCAAAGTGAGTTTACGCAAAAATCCGATGTTGAACACGAGCTTGATACCTACAGGAAAATCGCACAGAAGGTAATATATGAAAACGGATACGACTACAGCGTTGATGTAGAATATGGAAATTTCCATTTCCCGACAAAGCATTATAACAACATTTCTCTTCCCGCAGGACAATACGACGCCGTCAGAATCAAGCTTGGCAAGGCCGAGGGTGAAAATTGGTGGTGTGTAATGTTTCCGCCTCTTTGTTTTGTAAACGGAACTACAGACTCCGCTTACGCCGAAGAGAAGTTATCCGCAACGCTTGACGGAGAAAGCTATGATATTATAACCGCTGCAAAAAGCGGTAGTCTCCCCTTTGAAATCAAATTTAAAATAGTAGAGTTTTGCGGCAGATTAAGCGGCCGTGACAAAATATATAAATCCGCAAGAAAGGACTAACACAAATGAGAATGAGAGCCCGCGGTCATCTTGATGAAAGACTTACTGACTGCAAAGACATTACACTTGAAAACTTTAACGATACCGCCCGTGAATTCATAGGCGGTAAGCCGTTACATATTGAAATCGGTTGCGGAAAAGGTAATTTCATTACCGAAACTGCACGCCGTAACCCCGACATATGCTACATTGCAATTGAAAAGGTATCAAATGTCATCATCCTTGCAATGGAAAAAGTCAAGGAGGCAGAGCTTCAGAATGTACGCTTTATCCGCGGTAATTTCCAGATGCTCGCAGAATCCTTTCCTGACGGATGCGTTGACAGAATATACCTTAATTTCAGCGACCCGTGGCCTAAAAAAGGCTATGCAAAACGCCGCCTTACTCACGGCGGATTCCTTGAATTATATAAAAGAATACTCAAAAAAGGCGGTGAAATCTGTTTCAAAACAGACAACCGCACTCTTTTTGATTATTCACTTGAAAGCTTTCCTGAAAACGGCTTTGAACTCTCCGACGTTACCTTCGACCTGCATAACAGCGGATTTGAGGGCAACGTTATGACAGAGTACGAAAAACGCTTCTCCGATGAGGGCGTCCCCATATGCCGTCTGGTTGCAAAAGTTAAAGAAATTTAAAATTCTATATTTTCTACAAACATATCCTCGCATATTTCGAAGATATAATCTTTAATCCCCAGATGTGTAGGATTGTTTTCGTATTCATCAAGAGCTGCTTCGTCGGAAAACAACTCTGTAAGAACAGCAGCATACTCGCTTCCTTTTTTGTTACGTTCAACATACATTGCGCGTACAACAGGAATAGTCTTGAGTATTTCAAGCTTTTCAATAAGTTCATCAAGATTTCTGTCCTGATTTTTACCATTTGCGAAAGGCTTCATTTTAAAACCGACAACGTGTGCTATCACTTATTATCACCTCTGTAATTTCTATAATGAGATTATATCACCATTACACTTATATTTCAACATTTTTTTGGAGGAAGATTTCATGAGCATAAAAATTGTGCATACAGGAGATTTTCATATCGGCACTTCTCTTTCCCATCTCGGAACAAGTCTTGCAAAGATGCGTGGCGATGAAATCCGTCAATCCCTTGTAAGAGTAGCAGATTTCTGCATGGAAAACGAAGCAGACGCCCTTATTATAACGGGAGATTTATTTGACAATCCAAAACCTACCAAAGCAGATTCCGAATTTGTCAGAAATACACTGTCGTCATTATCTCCTCTCAATGTTTATATTATCTGCGGAAATCACGATTATATGTGCCCCGAATCACCTTTTTCAAAAGAAAATTATTTTTCGGATAATGTACATATTTTCCCTTGCTATGAAGCTTCTTTTGACATTCCGGGAACAGATGTTGTGTTATGGGGTAAATCTTACAGCGAAGCTTCAATTTCTCCGTCTTTTGACAACTGTGTATTTGATGAGAGCAAAACCAACATTCTGCTTCTTCACGGAGATATGGTTGCCGGTTCTTCATTCAATATAATTTCGAAGGAAACTCTTTCAGTACTTCCCGTATGCTATGCGGCATTCGGACACATTCACGCAGGGGAAATTTTCAATATTGGTAACGTAAAATGCGCCTACTGCGGTACTCCCGAGGGACATTCCTTCAAGGATAATAACACGACTGGAATAATATGTGCGGAAATTTCAGACGGTGAAACAAAACTTACACAGGTTGATTTTTCATTAAGAAAATACCGCACGCTTGATTTTGATATAACGGGAAAAACGGAAGAAGAAATTATCAGCGGAATAAAAGCACTTACAAATCGTGAAGACTTTTTCAGTTTCACTCTTACAGGTGAATATCCCGAAAGTGCTTCTCCGGATGTACCATACATAAAAAATATTCTTTCCGAAAGCTTGCATTACATAGACATCACCGACGACTCCTTCCCCGGATACGACCTTGACTCAATAGAAAAAGAAGAAAGTCTCCGCGGGGCATTCCTTCGTGAGCTTCGTGAAATAACAAGCAGCGAAGAAGAGTTTGTCCGTGCGGCAAAAACAGGGCTTGATGCTCTCGGCGGACGCGTTCCCGATTTAGGAGGTGCGTTATGATAATTAAAAGCATAGAAATTATCTCCTTCGGAAAATTCAAAAATAAAACGATAGAGTTTAACAGCGATTTCAATATAATTGCAGGAAACAACGAAAGCGGAAAAAGCACCGTAATAAGCTTTATTTATGCTATGTTTTACGGTTTTGGTGACAACCGCGGAAAAGGTATTTCCATGCGCGAAAAATATACTCCGTGGCAAGGCGGCGAATGTGAAGGAAAGATTAATCTTGTTACAGATGATAACATTCCCGTGACTGTTTACCGCAAAGCGGGAAGTGTTAAAAAATATGATGTCTGCAAGGTATATAATACTGATACTGCAGAGCAGCTTTCACTTAATCCGGAGGATATGTCAGGCGTCAACAGCGACACATTCCTAAAGACACTTTGTATAAGGCAGCTTTCCACCTCTTTTGACGGCGGAAGCAGCGAAATTGTCACAAGGCTTGCCAACATTGCTACAAGCGGTGACGAAAGTGCAAGCTATGAAAAGGCTCTTAAATTGCTTGAAACAGCACGCAAGGAAATCCGCCCCCTTCGCGGAAGTGGTGGTGCTCTTCCTGCACTTAATAATGAAATTTCAACTCTTGAACGTGCATCTCTTGACCAGAAGGAAACAAAAAGCAGTCTTGACAAATATTCTTCGGAGCTTTCCTATGCAGAAAATGCCGTAAAAAAAGCCGAAAACGAATATGAAACTGCTCTCACAACCAATTTTGATGCACAAATAGCAAATTTAAAAGGCAGAATAACGGAAAAAGAGGCATTTATTGAAAAATCCCTTGAAGAAAAACATTCCCACAAAAAAGTTTATCTGATTGCCGCAGGCATTCTTTCCGTGCTTACCATTGTTCTTCTTATTATCAGTTCAGCTTTCTGGTTTGCACCGCTTATTGCGGCAATAGCTTTGGGTGCTCTGGCATTTTTCGAAAAGAAGCCCGAGCCTGACACAGAGGAAATCAAAAATCTTGAAAACCTGAAAAACGAACTCTTATCACTCGAAAAGAAAAAGGTATTACACGAAAACAAGACTGCAACGTTCAAGTCCAATGCAGTCTCCGCAAGAAGAGCTCTTGAAGAGCTTAATATCAGAATCACAACATTAAAGTCTCGTATGGTATTTACGGACACATCCTCTCTTCCCGACCTTTACAAAAAGAGAGAAAAGCTTGAAGCAGACTACACTATGCTCACAAAGGTGCTGGATGCACTTTCTGCATCTCACTCAAAGATGCAGAAAAACTTTACGCCTGCAGTCAATAAAAAGGCATCTGAATATTTTGAAAAGCTGACAGGAAGCAAATATACAAAAATATTCTGCGATGAGGAATTCAACCTTCGCATCGAGGCGGATATTCCAAGAGAAAGCGAGTTTTTCTCAGGTGGCACCGTTGATCAGTTGTATCTTTCATTAAGACTTGCGCTTATTGATATGCTTTTTGGGGATTCTTCCACATTCATACTTCTTGACCAGCCTTTCCTTCAGTATGACAAAATCCGTACAGAAAATGCAATATCACTTTTAAAAAGTCTTTCTCCCGAAAGACAGATTATTCTGTTTACCGCAGATGAAAAAGATTTTTCAGACAATAAAAACACAGAATTGTTGACATAATGCTCTGTTTTGAGGTATAATAGAAAAAGATATATCAAGGAGGTTTTACTATGGCAGCAAAAACAGAAACCAAATACGGTACAATTAATATTTCAAATAACGTCATCGCCAATGCGGCAGGCAGAATTGCTACAAGCTGTTACGGCGTGGTTGGTATGGCTATCCGCAGTACCAAGGACGGTATTGTAAGTCTGCTCAAGCCCTCGAATCTTGCAAAAGGAATAAAAGTTTCGATAGAAGATAACGAAATTACTGTTGACCTTTATATTGTTGTTCAGTACGGAGTAAACATCAATGCGATTTGTGAAAGCATTATCCATGGTGTAAAATACCGTCTGTCTGAAATTATCGGCATGGACGTAAAGGCCGTAAATGTATTTGTAGAAAGTATACGTGTGACAAACTGATTTTTTACAGCAACACGTGTTTTTTTCGGAGGATATTTTATGACTAAATTTATAGATGCTTCGATGTTGACCAAAATGGTAATATCAGGCGCATACAACTTGAGTAACAACAGAGAACTTGTTGACGCTCTTAACGTATTCCCCGTTCCCGATGGTGATACGGGTACTAATATGTCGCTTACTTTCATCAGTGCGGCACGCAGCGTAGAGGATTCTTCTCCTACCTGTCAGGATGTGGCAAACGCAGTTGCGAAAGCTACTCTCCGTGGTGCAAGAGGAAACTCCGGTGTTATCCTTTCACAGATTTTCCGCGGTTTTTCCAAAGGAATTACTTCCGGAAATGACCTGGATGTTCCCACATTGGAAAAGGCTCTTCGTAGTGGATGTGATACTGCTTACAGAGCAGTTATGAAGCCTACCGAGGGTACTATTCTTACAGTTATCCGTGCAGCGGCAGAGACTGCAGAGGATTTTGACGGAACTGATGTAAACGAATTCTTCAACTTTGTTCTGGACGGTATGCAGAAGGCTCTCGCCCGCACTCAGGAAATGCTTCCTCAGTTAAGCCAGGCAGGCGTTGTTGATGCCGGCGGTCAGGGACTTGTATTCATTTTTGAAGGCTTTGTATCTGCACTTAACGGTAAGGAAATCGAGCTTTCTGACAAGTCAATTTCCACAGCTGCACCAAAGTCTGCTCCCGGAACTGTTGATTCAAAGGATATTAAATTTGCATACTGCACAGAATTTATTATAAATAAGTACAATCCCGAAACATCTGCAGAGAAGATGCGTAAGGCTATCGAGCCAAAGGGTGACTGTATGATCGTTATTGATGAGGATGATATTGTAAAAGTTCACATTCATACAAATCATCCCGGATATGTGCTTGAGCAGGCAGTCAAGCTTGGTGAAATGGTAAATATCAAGATTGAGAATATGCGTGAACAGCATACGGAACTCATTGAAAAAGCAGAAGAAAAACCTGCCAAGGCAGAGCATAAAGATGTTGCAGTTGTTGCAGTTGCCAATGGCGTGGGACTTATAAAGGCATTTACCGAGCTCGGTGTTACAAACATCGTTCCCGGTGGTCAGACAATGAACCCCAGTACAGATGATATTCTCACTTGCATTGAGGAGGCTAATGCCGACACCGTTTTTGTACTTCCCAACAACAAAAACATTGTTCTTGCAGCACAGCAGGCGGCAGAAATTGCACCCTGTAAGGTGGTTGTTATCGAGTCAAAAACTATTCCACAGGGCATAAGTGCTATGATGGCATACTCCCCTGCAGAATCTGTTGAAACAAACACAAAGAAAATGGTAAAGGCTCTCGGCAAAGTAACAAGCGGTAACGTTACTCACGCTGTAAAGGACACAGAAATAGACGGACTTGCAATTCACGAGGGTGACATAATCGGCGTGTCAGGCGGTCATATTTTATCCGCCGACAAGGACATATTTACAGCTACTGTAGCTCTCATCAAAGAGATTGCAGATGAGGACAGCGAATTTATAACACTCTACTACGGTGAAGACGAAACCGAAGAAAATGCACAGAAAATTGCCGATGCAATTGAGGAAGAGTTTGCCGATGTTGAAGTAACTGTTGCAAACGGCGGACAGAGTGTTTACTACTATATCATTTCCGTAGAGTAAAAATTTAAGGGTTGTTGTTATATGATTAATCCTAAGATTACAGATATAAGATCACTTAAAGGAATAGGCGACGCCAAGGCGAACCAATTGCTTCGCCTTTGCGTTTTTACAATCTGGGACTTACTTACATATTTCCCCGTAAGATTTGAGGACAGAACCCACACATCAAAAATCTGCGAGCTTCAGCATGATGAAACAGCTTGCTTTACGGCAAAAGTCTTTTCCGAAATAACGGAGCAACACGTAAGAAAAGGTCTTACCTTATACAAAGTTCAGGTAAGGGATGACAGCGGTATTGCCGTCTGCACATTTTTCAACAACAAATATCTTAAGACAATTCTGCACCGCGGTTACGATTACACATTCTACGGAAAAGTCAGTATTCGCAGAGGAATCCGTGAGATAATTGCTCCTGAATTTGAAAGTGCATCTGCTACAGCTTCTACAAAGAGTATCGTCCCTGTATATGCGCTTACAAACGGAATTACCCAGAAATTTCTCCGCAAAGCAATAAGCGATGCTTACGATTTGTATCACAGTTATCTGCGTGATGCCATTCCTCCGCAGATTTTGAAAGAATATTCACTTTGTCCCATAGACTTTGCAATAAAAAACATACATTTTCCCACAGATATTGCATCACTAGAAATAGCTAAAAAGAGACTTGTTTTTGAAGAGTTTTTCATTCTGCAGGCAACTCTGCGTAAAATGAAAACATCCGAAAAGAAGGAAAGCGGTATAAAGCTTGCACCGGTTGACCTTACACCGTTTACTTCTTCTCTTCCCTTCAGTCTTACAAACGCACAGAAAAAAGTCGTTAATGATATTTTCCGAGACCTTCAAAGCGGTAATGTTATGACAAGACTTGTTCAGGGTGACGTAGGTAGCGGTAAAACAGTCGTTGCGGCTCTTTCCATATATGGATGCGCTAAAAATGGTTTTCAGTCGGCAATGATGGCGCCTACGGAGGTACTTGCACGTCAGCATTACCTTGACCTCTCTCCTATGCTGGAAAATCTGGGTATAAGTTGTGCTCTTCTTACGGGAAGCACAAAACAGAAGGAGAAAAAAGAAATTTACGACAAGCTTGAAAGCGGTGAAATTTCTGCAATTTTCGGAACTCACGCCTTGATTACAGATAAAGTAAGCTTTAAAAATCTTGCTCTTGCAATTACTGACGAACAACATCGTTTCGGCGTAAGGCAGAGAATGAAGTTAAGTGAAAAAGGTGAAAAAGTTCATACTCTCGTAATGACAGCCACTCCCATTCCCCGTACTCTTGCCCTTATTATTTACGGTGATATGGATATTTCCGTAATTGATGAGCTCCCTCCGAACAGGCAAGTAATTGACACTTACTCTGTGGGCGAAGATATGCGACAGAGAATATACGCTTTTATCCGCAAGGAAATTGATAAAGGTAATCGCTGTTACATTGTCTGCCCAAGCGTGGAAGAAAATGAGGAAATGCCTCTGAAATCAGTTACAGAGCATTACGATACACTTTCAAAAACTATTTTCCCCGATATTCCTATGGGAATCGTACACGGCAAAATGAGGCCTGCCGATAAAGAAAATGCAATGTCTGATTTTGTGTCAGGCAAGACTAAAATTCTTGTTTCCACAACGGTTATAGAGGTTGGCGTCAACGTGCCGGAAGCGACACTTATGGTAATTGAAAACGCTGAAAGATTCGGGCTCAGTCAGCTTCATCAGTTACGCGGTCGTGTAGGACGAGGAAAAGAAAAAAGCTACTGTGTGCTTTTCTGTTCTTCGTATTCCGAGGAAATTAAAGAACGTATGCAGATTATGACAAAAAGCAATGACGGCTTTAAAATTTCGGAAAAAGACCTTTCTCTCCGTGGACCGGGCGACTTTTTCGGAACAAGACAGCACGGTGCACTGCAGTTTAAGATTGCAGACCTTGCCAACGACCTTTCCGTACTGAAAGATAGCGGTATTGCCGCAGAAAAGCTTCTTGAAAACGACCCCGAATTTTCACTTGAGGAAAACTTCTATATAAAAGAAGAAACGGAGAAACTTGCAAATACTCTGACATTATAAAAAAGAAGCGTGCCGCTTCTCCCATTTTGCGTCCCGCTAAAATCAATTCTGCGGAGTGTTGCTCGCAATTAAATTACGCAATTTCCTATGCAATAAAAAAACAGTAAAGAACTTTGAACTGCACAGAATGGAGCAATTCAAAAGTCTTTACTGTTTTATTTTTATTAATAATTCTTCACGGTTTGTATATGTTCTGACACCAGTTATGATGCCGGCAGATCAATTACTTTTATTATTACCATATTACTATTCTTTCCTCAGGCGGAATGTACATACCATCGCCCGATTTTATGCCGAAGGCATCATAAAATTCGTCAATATGGCAGAGAACACTATTCACTCTTGCCTTACTGTCTGCGTGAGGATCGTATTTCGAAAGATACTCTGCATATTCCCGAGTATAAGTAGTTGCAAAGGTGTTTGCCATAGAAACGAAAAGCGACTTGTAATCTACATTCTTTTTCTTTCCTGCAAGCTCCGTGATGCACGCCGCTGCACCCATGTCCGCAACGTTTTCACTCAAAGTAAGGACTCCATTGGTCTTCACCCCGGGAATAAATTCGTACCCGTCGTAAAAATCCACAACCTTTCCGCAAAGCGATTCAAACTCATTATAATCAGTCTGATTCCACCAGTCTGACATATTCCCGTTCTCATCAAACAAGGCACCGTTACTGTCAAAGGCATGAGTCATCTCGTGTGCCATAATATAACCGATACCACCGAGATTTTCTTCATACGATGCATTCTTATCATAAAGCGGCGCCTGAAGTATAGCCGCAGGGAATGTGATGGAATTCGCAGTAAGGTCATATCCTGCATTTGCAGTATACGGATATATTGACCACGAAGAATTGTCTACCTCAACATTCTGAAGTGCGGCACAATAATTCTTATAAGCCTTTGCTACTGCAAGCATATTACCAAAATATGTTCCGCCCTTTTCGGGAGATTTTATATCAACATCATCTATAAATGAGCTGAAACTGTCAGGATAGCCAATGTTGATTTGCATCGAATCAAGTTTTCTTATGGCTTTCACCTTTGTTTCGTCACTCATCCACGAAAGGGAATTGATTCTTTCTTTAAAAACGTTCTTTATATCATTTGCCATTTTAAGAACATCTTTTTTTGATTTTTCATCAAAATGCTTTTTAACGTAAATTTCACCAAGATATTCCGGAACGGTATTCTGCAATACAAGGATAGCTTTCTGCTCAACCGTGTACTCACCCTCTGTTCCGAAAATCTTATTTTCAAGTTTCTGATATGCCTCCCCGATTTTTAAGTCAAGGCATTCACCCCAGATTGCAAGAACAGAAATTTTCGCGGTAGTTTTAAGCACATCAAGATTTGACTGATTATAAAGTTCCGAAAACTTATATGTAAGATTTGTGTCAAGAACAATTACACGGTCATTCTTTGAAAGGCTGTCCGCTTCAAGCATTTCATCAAGGTTGAAATCAGGAAACATTGCTTCAATCTTGTTATACTTATAAACGTTATAAATTTCTTCTACGTTACTTTGCTCCTCCGCGCTGAGCATATTTTCTGCAAGAAGCTTTTCAAATTCAAAATACGCTTTGGCGTTAGCTTTTGCAGTTTTCTCGTCTTCACCGCTTATTTCAAGCATAGTTTCAAGGTAATTAAGGTAAAGTCTGTGTTCCTCTTCACTACCTTCAAAATAGAACTCTTTATTCATAAGAGGTCTCATAGAATTAAAGCAAAGGATATATTTTGAACTGTCCTCAAAATCAACTGTAAGCGAAAATCCTACAAAAGAATTTACACACAGTTCTTCTGCCATACGTGCATCAAGCATTGACAGTTCTCCTATATTTTTCACATCATCAATAGCATCAAAATACTCCTGCACCGGTGCAACCGAGGTTTCTTCTATTGATTTTGTATCTGTAATACATTGATAAAGAGACTGGATTTTCTGTTTGGAAGTTCCATATTTGTGTGAGCCATTTACAATCTGCATAATAATTTCATCAAGCTGTGTTGATGCCTGTGTCTGCATTTCATATATGGTTCCCTGAATATATTCCCCGTAGGGAATTCTCATATTTTCAAGAGCATCCTTGTTTGCAGTTGCATAAAAATCATCGCAATAGTTTTCTCCGAGAAGAGAAAAAACTCTATCCACAAAAAGCTCCATCTGTTTCATTGTTACATTCTGATTCGGAGAAAATTTTCCGTTTCCCGTTCCTGCCACGATTCCGCTGTCAAACACGTTCTGAAGTTCACCTTTTGCCCATGAGGGAATATCTGTGAAATCCTCGGCAGTAAGTGCCGTACGGCTATTGTGCCCGACAGGCTCGGGCAATTCTCCGAAAGCTCTTTTAAGCATAACGAGTGCTTCCGCACGTGTTATGCTCCAATCTTCGTGAAGCGAGCCATCTTCATATCCTTTAATTATGTCACTTTTCTTAACACCCGGATTATAGAAATCTGCTGCATTCAAAAGATATTCAGCCACTTCGCCACGGGTGGCATAGTCTTCATTTGCAAATGCAATGCCGCTGAAAATAATGCATATTGAAATGAGCATCGCAAGTATTCTTTTGAATTTCATATAAAGACGTCTCCTTTCACATATTAAAACTGCAATCACTGAATAACCAAATTGGTTATTCAGTGATTTTAAAGATTATACTATTTCTCCGCCTGCCGCAATTATCGCCCCTTTTGCAAGTTCAAGGGTCGGGTCAACGGACGGATAGTCAAGATTATACATTTCTTTTGCAAGAGGAAGCTCTGTACAGCCTAAAATAAGTACCTCTGCGCCATTTTCAATAAGGCTTTCCATAGCTTTTTTAACTTCTGTTGTGTCAAAATCCCACTTGCTTGCTTTTACGCCGTCATAAATAAGACTCATAACGGCACTCTGCCCCTTTTCGTCGGGCTTTATAAGTTCTATACCGTTGTTATCAAATATTTTTTGATATATTCCGCTTTGTATAGTACCGTCTGTCGCAAGTAGACCTGCTTTTTTAATGCCCTGCTTTTTAAGTGCATTACAAGTAATTTCAATCATATGAAGCACCGGTATTTCCACCGCTTCCTGAACTTTCCCGTGAAAATAATGTGCAGTATTACACGGCATAATAAGAAGGTCCGCACCCATATCCGAAAGAGCTTTAGCACTTTTTGTAAGTTCAGGCACAGGGTCTTTACCGCCGTGGAGAATTGCTCCCGTACGGTCAGGGATATTTGTATTGTTATCCACAAGCACTCTTATATGGTCCTGATCTTTTTCCGCCTTTGTATTAAGGACGATTTTTCGGAAAAGGTCTGCCGTAGCAAGAGGCCCCATACCGCCTATAATACCTATTACTTTTTTATTCATAACATTTTCCTTTTATTCAATAACAATAGTTTCGCCTGCTTTTACACAGTAGACATCACCATTATACGAACCGCCTACCGTGTCATCGTAAAACCACACATCTGTCCTTGTAGGATTATGTATCATAGTCCCGTCGGCAGAAGTCTGAAGCGACCGATAAGCATCTGCATAATCATAGATTTCAATATTCGTGGCATACCAGATATCGTCGCGGTTTCCGATAGTTTCGCAGAATTTTTCAATTCTGTCCCAGTTGTTGTCATTGTCAAACTCATAGCTGTGTCCCCACAGATAGAAAAGCCAGGGTTTACGGATTTGCTTTTTATGGTTTATGAATTCATCGGCAAGGTCAAAAAGCTTTTCATCGTTATGGTGGCAGGTTGCCGGCATACGAAGCCAGTCCGCAGGCAAATCAAATCTATGAGTTGATTCGACAGTTCTTGCATACTTGATTCCGCAAAGCTTCAGTATTTCCACAACCTGATCGTTGTACGTACCAAAGGGATACGCACACCCTCTCACCATACCGCCCCATATTTTTTCAAGGACACGTCTGTTCTCAATAATCTCATAAACTGCGTGATTTGAGTCAAGCTCTTCAAGATACGGGTGCGTATGACCGTGAATGGCAACCTCGTGACCGCCTTTTTTGTAAGTTTTTATAATATCCTCCGCACTCATCGCGCGACTTGCGGCACCTGTCTTGCCAATCATATTACTGCTGATGTTAAAAGTACCCTTTACACCATATTTATCCAGAATTTCCACAAGTCGTTTATCCTGATGCACGCCATCGTCATAGCTTAAGGTAAGTGCCTTTTCCCTGCCGTCCCTAAAGCGCATAAAACGCATACTCATATTATTACTCCTTAGCCTTCATCTCACAGTAAAGACATCTGTAAACCTTATTTTCCTTATCTGTAAGTCTGAAAATATGGTCAATTTCCTGCTCAACAGATGTAATACATCTGGGATTCTTACACTTTACTATATTTACTATTTTTTCGGGAAGTTCAAGATGCATTTTCTTTGTTTTAACTCCGTTTTCGATAATATTGATAGTAATGCCGTTATCAATATAACCGAGAGCCGCAAGATCAACATCAAGAGCCTCGTCAATCTTAATTATATCCTTCTTTCCCATTTTTTTGCTGGGAACATTCTTTATAATAGCCACAGAACACTCAAGAGCATCAAGATTAAGAAGCTTGTATATTTCCATACTTTTGCCTGCGGCAATATGGTCAATTACAATACCGTTTGTTATTTCATCTATATGCATAACTCTACCTCCTTATTCAATACCGAGAAGCTTAAGAATGAGTGCCATTCTTATAAACTTACCATTCAACGCCTGACGGAAATAGCAAGCACGCTCATCCTTGTCAATTTCAACAGAGATTTCATTAACTCTTGGAAGAGGATGAAGCACTCGCATTGTACTCTTTGCACATTCAAGCTTATCGGGAGTAAGAACATAAGTATCCTTAAGTCTGATATAATCCGCTTCGTTAAAGAATCTTTCCTTCTGCACTCTTGTCATATAAAGAATGTCAAGGTCAGCGATTGAATCTTCAAGGCTTTCTGTTTCAATAAATTCCACATTTTTTCTGATAAGAACTTCGTTAACGAGATACTCGGGAAGCTTAAGCTCCTTGGGTGAAATCATAACGAACTTGACATTCGGATATCTCACCATTGCCTGGATGAGAGAATGTACTGTTCTGCCGAACTTAAGGTCACCGCAGAAACCGATTGTAAGATTGTCAAGATGACCAAGTTCACGCTTGATTGTAAGAAGGTCGGTAAGTGTCTGTGTAGGATGATTATGACCGCCGTCGCCTGCATTAATTATGGGAATATCTGTTTTCATAGCGGCAACTGTCGGTGCACCCTCCTTGGGGTGACGCATAGCGATAATATCGGCATAGCACTGAACTGTTCTTACAGTATCGGCAACGCTTTCACCCTTTGCCGCAGAGCTTGACTGTGCCTCTGAAAATCCGAGAACATTACCGCCAAGTTCGTACATAGCAGCCTCAAAACTGAGTCTGGTACGTGTAGAGGGTTCAAAAAAGAGTGTAGCAAGCTTTTTATATTTGCATTTTTCTCTGTAATTCTGCGGATTTGCAATAATATCGTTTGCAACATCTATAAGCTCGTCAATTTCTTCTATTGACAAGTCGAGAATATCTATAAGATCTTTCACTTCAATCATCCTTTCGTATTTTTATATATCTTAATAAGGAATAGTGAAAAATGTTCAGAACGGACAAACTGAACCCCGAAGGGGCTTGCCCGAAGCTGTATGTGGATACAGCGAGAGGTGAAGTTTGTTCGTAACAAAGGACATATAATCTGAAATTTGCTTTGCAAATTTCTACAACAGACAAGAAATGTAACTATGTTGCAACTCTTATTTAACGAGTAAACCTAAGTCTATTTTGTCCTTTGTGCTCTGGGCATTTTTAACATTCCTATTATTTAATCCAGCTTTCGTCAGAAGGGTTATTTCTGAACTTAATAAGTCTTTCCTTATCTTCTTCCTTAATATAGTTTTCCTTTGCGGCAACTTCAACGATTGTATCAAAGTCTGTAAGGCTGATGTTCTTTACATTAGCTTCAGCCATTCTGTCAAGGCCCTTTTTCATACCGTAAGTGAAGATTGAAGCAATACCGAGAACTTCTGCACCTACTTCACGAAGAGCGTCAACAACTTCGATAACGCTGCCACCTGTTGAAATAAGGTCCTCAATAACTACAACCTTATCTCCGGGATTGAGCTTACCTTCAATCTGATTCTGTCTGCCGTGGTCCTTTGCACCGCTTCTTACATAACCCATAGGCATATCAAGAAGGTGCGCTGTGATAGCCGCGTGTGCAATACCTGCAGTAGAAGTACCCATAAGAACTTCTGCTTCGGGATAGTATGTCTTTACAACTTCTGCAAGAGATTTTTCAACGTCGTTTCTTACTTCGGGAGCTGTAAGTGTAAGACGGTTGTCACAGTAGATAGGGCTCTTGATACCGCTTGCCCATGTGAAAGGCTCGTCGGGGCTTAAAAATACCGCTTTGATTTTAAGTAAGTCTTTTGCAATTAATTCTTTCATTGTTATTTTCCTTTCTTATACTCTGTTATTATTAGTCAACAAATTCTGCTACACATCTTTCGTAAGCCGCTACGGGGTCGTCAGCCGCAGTAATGGGGCGACCTACAACGATATAGTCACTGCCTACACTCTTTGCCTTTTCAGGTGTCATAATTCTTACCTGGTCATCTGCCGCACTGTCTGCAAAACGGATACCGGGTGTTACTGTTACGAAGTTCTTTCCGCAAACTTCTTTAACTCTTGATGCCTCGTGAGGTGAGCATACAACACCGTCAAGTCCGCTGTCTGCGGCACATTTCGCGTAATGCTCAACAACCTCTGCAAGAGGAGCATTGATAAGAAGGTCATCTCTCATTCTTTCTTCGCTTGTGCTTGTAAGCTGTGTTACAGCGATAAGAATGGGACGAGTACCGTCTTCACGTGTAAGACCTTCGATAGCCGCTTTCATCATTTCCTTTGTGCCGAAAGCGTGAAGGTTTGTCATATCAACATCAAGGTTTGAAAGAACCTTCATTGATTTTTTAACTGTATTGGGAATATCGCAAAGCTTAAGGTCGAGGAAAATCTTATGTCCTCTGTCCTTTACTGCCTTAACGATTTCGGGACCTTCCGCATAGAAAAGCTCCATACCGATTTTTACAAACGGCTTTCTGCCTGCATTTGAGAATTTATCAAGAAATTCTACAAGTGCGCCCTTTGACGCAAAGTCACATGCTACGATTACATTCTTACCCATTAGTGAGCACCTCCGATTATATTTTCTAAACTATCTATTTTATATTTATCCATTACACGGGGAAGATCCTCGATAATGTTTTTGCACGCATAAGGCTCAACAAGGTTTGCCGCACC
>JAZRTB010000060.1:0-26387 GCA_045651805.1 Clostridia bacterium | reverse complement strand
ATTTTGTATATGTCAACGCATAAAAAAAAGCCCCGGAATATTCCGAGGCTTAAATTTACTTAAATTAGTTTGTGTAGTTGTCGAAGTAACCCTGAATTAAGATTACAGGTGTACCCTTGTCGCCTGAACCGCTTGTAAGGTCACAAAGTGAACCGATAAGGTCTGTAAGCTGACGGGGGGTTGTACCCTGTGAAGCCATATTACCTACAAGGTTACCGTCCTTTTCCTTGATGCTCTTTGAAATAGCTTCTTTAAGTGCATCACCTGAAAGGTCCTTAAAGTCGTTATCTGCAAGGTACTTAAGCTTAAGCTCATTAGGAGTACCGATAAGACCATCTGTGAATGCAGGTGAAACTACGGGGTCAGCAAGCTCCCAGATTTTACCCTGGGGGTCTTTAAATGCACCGTCGCCGTAAACCATAACTTCAACATGCTTACCTGTAGCGTCAAGAACTCTCTTCTGAATGTCAAGCACAAGATCCTTACATTCCTTGGGGAAAAGCTTGATGCTGTCCTCTGTAGATTTGTTTGAACCGAGAAGACCGTACTTTTCATTGTAACCGCTTCCGTTAATGGAAGAAGTCATAATATCATCAAGACCGCAAACTGCTTTTCCACCTGCGTCTTTAAGAATTCTCTTTGTTCTCTTACGAGTGTGGATATCGCAGTTAAGAACTGTGTCTGTGTAGTTAAGAATAGTCTTTGCCTGATTTGCAAAAACGATTTCAACATCTGCACCGCATTCACGGATAAGGTTGCCGTAGTATTCTACATAGTCAACGCCTGTGAATTCGTGCTTATTTTCACCGAAAAGCTCACGATACTTTTCAAGAGAAAGAACATCTGAATAAGGATTAACACCGGCTTCGTCAATCTGATCCATTGTTATAAGCTGATTACCAACCTCGTCAGAAGGATAGCTGAGCATAAGAACAATTTTCTTTGCAGCCTTTGCAATACCACGAAGGCAGATTGCAAAACGGTTTCTTGACAAAATCGGGAAAATAACACCGATTGTACCATCACCAAGCTTTGCCTTAACGTCTGCTGCAATATTATCAACAGAAGCGTAGTTTCCCTGTGAACGTGCAACGATAGACTCTGTTATAGAAATAACATCTCTGTCACGAAGCTCGAACCCTTCACATTCTGCCGCTTCAATAACGCTTGTTGAAACGATTTCTGCAAGATTATCTCCTTCACGGATTATAGGGCAACGAATACCTCTCGATACTGTACCAACTCTTCTTTCATTATTTGCCATTGTAATCCCTTCCATCCTAATAGATTTGTTACCGACAATTTACTTTATCACTTTTTTAGTCATTTTTCAATACTTTTTTTTCATATCTTGCGATTTTTTTGAAATTTTATTCATTAACAAGATATTTATAAAGCATCGTTATAGCCTCTGCACGGGTTACATTATCTGTCGGTCTTAATTTACCACCGTTTCCGCATACGATTCCCATACCTGAAAGAATTGCGGCATAGCCGATTTTGCCGGTTGAAAGCAGATGCCCGTCGGCGTAGCTTACTTTGTAAATATCCGAAAGCTGTGCCACTTTTTCAAGTCCTGCAAAACGGATAAGAAGCACAAATGCATCTTCTCTTGTAACAAGTGCATCGGGGGATTTTTCCTCTTCCGTAACAATTTCGTTATCTATAAGAATTTCATAAATTTCTTCATCCGTATATTCAGCGTAGTATTTGCCGAATATTCCCGATGCCAAGAATCTTAACAACTCTTTCTGCGTTACTGTCTGCTTTGGATTAAGCACGCCACCTTCAAAGCCTACCTGAATTTCCGCAAGTTTTTCTGCCGCTTCCTGTGCCCAATGACCTTCCATATCAGAATAGGAATAATTTTTACTTTCACTCTTGTAACCATCTTTTATTTCACCTGTTACGGCATCAATTTGTATGCTGTTACAGTCAAGCGTAAACACTCTTTGGTATATGCCATTGCTCACAATATATAAAGGTACAATCGGTGCATATTCAAGGATTTTTTCATATGCTTTATCAAATCCGATTGCATTTTCGGGATTTTCAAATTCACCCTCTGTAAAATTCAGATTGAAGTATGTAATACAGTCATTTTTTGCATTGTAAGACACCGATATTCCGTTGTCAATGTAGTCAACACCGTTTACAACACGCATATAATTTTTGCTTACATCATAACGGTAAATATGCTCTGAATTTTCTCTGCATTGTGAAAATTCATTACCTGCAACCGCATTGAGAAATTCCCCGATTTTTTTATTTGCGGATGATTTCTGGCTTTCAGTAAGTGTCACTTCTTTATCATAGTAATCTGAACTTACAGAAAGAGATAAAATTTTCCCGGTTTTTGCCTCTGCAGTTATATTGGCATACTTATATTCATTATTTTTATAACTAAGTCTGTAAATATACTTACCTTCGTTATTTTTTGAAAGTTCGCTGTTTGAAAGCGTTAAATCTTTTGTAAAATCAACGTGAGGAAGCTTTTTTACCGACTCTTCAATTTCGGCTACACTCAAAAGGCCTTCAACAACGCCAAGCTCTGCAATTTCCTCCGGGGTAAGGATTTCGTTGCGGTTTGCCCCACCGCTTGCCAGGCTGTCCTCCACAACGGAATTTTCGCCTTTAAGAAGATAATCTTCCCCTTTGTCCTCTTCTCTGACTTCACCTGTTACGGCATCAATATATCCGATTTTATTATCCTTTATGCGATAAACAAGCACGGGAATAGTTTTACTTTTGTTTGTTTTTGTATCAAAGTCATATTCGTTTCTGTATATAAGCTCTGCAGGAAATGCTACCTTATATAATGTTTCATAGTCACTTATGGTTTCTCCGTTAAGTTCAAACTCTGTGTCATAGTTATACGATACATACATATTGCGGACATAAAGTTCCCCATCTGCTTCGCACACGGTAACATTTGCATAATTATCCTTTACTTTAACGCCCTCTTTCATCCTGTTAAACTGCATTGAATATCGCATATTTCCCTGTGCATCGTAGGAATTTTCATCATAGACAAGCACGTCACTCTCACCACGAACAGTTTCGGGGAGAGTTTTCTGAATAAAGAGAGAAGCAAATCTCACGATTTCATCTCTTGAAAACGAAGATATTTTCTTGTCTGAAGATGAGTTTTTGTAATAATTATAGCTTGTAATTCTGCCCTCACTGTCGCAGGAAACGGACATACTTTGGTTATATTCTTTATCCGACCAGTCAAAGTTGTAGAAAACTTTGTCATTACGCTCCGACACATAGTTTGAAAACTCTGTAAGTTCGGCAGGCACAGTTATTTTCATTTTTACGGCAATAAGCGCCTTTTCAATCCCCTGTGAGGTGCTTGTGTCTGCCAACACCCCGAAAGGTATTATCAGCATAATCATTGCAAGAATTACCGAAATTAGTTTCTTCATATATATCACTCCTTGTACTCGCTCATGTATTCCACAATGTTATTTTACACCATTTAAGAAAATTTTTCAATACAAAAGAGGATGTAAAATTGTTTTTTACATCCTCCTGCATTTAATTTAACTTATTTTACAAATACTGTACCAACAGACCAGGGTTCAAGTGAAGGCACTTTTATAATATAATCATCACCGCGTTTTTCATAAGAAAGGTCACACTCACCGTTATACTGGCTCATAAAGAAGAAGCTTTCACCTGCGGGATTACGGACAAGAAGCTCCATTTCACCGCTTTTACCGATTGTGCAGTTGGTGATTGACACACAGCAAACCTTGCCGTCTTTCTTACGGGGGTTAAGCACTGCCTGAACAGGGGTAAGAAGTCTTGCACAGACACCGTTATCACTAACATAGTCTGCAAGGTCAAGAATGTGGTCACGGATATTTGAAGGAATGATATTCTTCCACGGACAGTAGCCGAGAATTGCCCACTTTCCGCCCTTATCTGTTGTGATTACCATTTCAGAAACACCGTGAGGCAAATCTGTATTTTCAAAGTAAGGCTCGAGAGGTTTTGTTGCATTATAGTGAGCAACAATTTCACAATCTGTGTTCACGGGGTCCATAGCATACGCCGCCGCTCTGCCACCTGAGAAGAATGACACCTTAAAAGCTTCCACACCGGGATGAGTGGGATGCTCAACAAATTTTTCGTTTATCACAAGAGCTTCGTCAGGGGTGATTTCCCTTGTTTCAATACCGAAGTCATAGCCTTTCTCTTTAAGAATATGTATAGACTCACCATCGATTACAATATTCTTACCCTTAAGGAATTCCACATCTTCAGGCTGAAGAAGTTTTGCACTTTCGGGATGAAGAATAATAATATCATTGTCTTTTCTGTCATAAACAATCGGAATTGCAGTACGGAGCATATCAAGAGGCTCAAGATAAGGCTGCTCATTGATTTTCTCCATATCTTCCCCGGGGAGAAGGTCTTTTTTCCATATTTTGTCGCTGTAATAATAACGAAGACCTGCCTGATAGGAATCCACGTTGTATTCGGACATTTTCTCCCAATACTTTCTATGCTCGGAGAAAAGGCGGAATTCCTGCATATGATACTCAACAGGCTCTTTTCTTGTCATAAGCATTGAATATGACATATCGGTGTTACCGTTTGCCATATAGAAAGATGTTTCAAAGGCTGTGCCTGCAGGAGATTTACCGAATGCAACAAAGGGCAGGTTTTCAATTTCGGGTGCTTTCATCTTGACATAGTCGGGCACCATTGAGTTCTGCCAGTTAATAAGAAGTGACTTATAAAGGAAGTCGTTGGGGTTATGGTCGTTGTAGCTGCCGCCACCGGGACGTGTTGCAGGTGCCTGACCCGATACCTCTTTCATTACGTCATAAATATGGTCATAGCCAAATCCTGCATACGCACCGTATGCACCATGCTGATATGCAAATGCAGTTTCAGGAGAAACTTCGTGAATAGCCTCACACATATCACGCATAAGGCTTGCCATACCCTCACGGATGAAGGCTATATACTTTTCTCTCCAAGTCTTATCGCCGTAGAGGAATTCATTGACAAGAGTTTCACGGGTAAAGGATGCTCCGTGTTTTTCGTTAAATGTTTTTATACAGTCATCACAGTAACAGCCGTATTCAACAGGTGCGTGGTTTGAGGGACGGAAGTCGTCGTCAAACCATATTCTCTCAGGCTTGATTTCAGCATAGTAACGAAGATGCTCGCAAAGGTAATCGCGGAAAAATTCATCTCTCCAGCAGAAGCAGTAGTCAGCTACACTGCCGTCATGACCTACAAGTTTTCTTGCCGGTGAGCCTTCAAAAACAAGACCACTGCAGTCGCTTGACATCATATATTTACCGTGACCGAGGGTATTTGAAATCTGCATAGATACGCTGATTCCGTTCTTTCTGAACTTTTCTGCCTCTACCTTCCAGAACTGTGCAAACTCTTTATGTGTTTCGTTTTTCGGATAGCCGTATTTTGTGGCAATCCATATATCATCGCAGGAGCCGGGGTTTTTAGTAATCATTTCGATGTATTCATCGTTATATTTACTTGTTGCCGCTCCGCCAAGTCTTTGCATAAGTTTCATAATTACTACCTCTCTTCTATATGTGCACTTTTACGTAGTTTAAGTGATGCTTCTATATATATCTGCTCTTTTACAGGTTCACCGTTCAAGCCTCTGATAAGTGACTCTGCCAGTTTTTCAACTGCCCCCTCCACGTTTGTGTCCATTGACGCAAGAGGCGGATTAAGATACTGTGCTTCGGGAATGTCATTGTAGCCGATTATGGCAACATCCTCCGGCACCCTTAGTCCGTTTTCCACAGCACAGCTTATAGCACCGATTGCCACCTGGTCATACGCACATACTACTGCACGGGGAACACAATTTGTATCTATCAGTTGCTTCATCGCCTCGTAACCGCCTTTTTCAAAGCGTTCGGAGGAAATGCTTATATAACGGCTGTCACATTCACCTGTCTTTTCCGTGAGAAGCTCTTTAAATAGCTCCGCCTTTTTTGTGGTTTTACATTCACCTATAAAGCCGATTGATTCTGCACCGCTTCCGATAAAATAATCAAGTGCATCGGAAAGGACTTCTCTGTACTGTATTTTCACTGTAACACTTGTATTTTTAAGTCTTGATGAATTTATCGCACCCACGGGAATGTCAATATTACTGTCAAGCTCTGCCGAGCCGTCAATCATAATTATTCCGTCAACGGGGGCATACTTACTGTAATACTCAAAAAGTGCCTCCTCCGTGGACTTTGAAAACTCCGTCGAAGCAACGCTTACCTCGCAGTTTAATTCAAAGAATTTTTCCTGAATACGTGACAACAGACCTGCATAATATCTGCTCTTAAATTCGGGACAGATGACGGCAATCACGTGCTTGGGATATTTTGCATTGTAGTATTTACGGAAGCAACCGTGTTCTTTTGCAATATCAAAAATTATTTCGCGGGTCTTTTCATTAACTTCACTGCTCATTGAAAACGCCTTTGACACAGTAGGCACAGACACGTGAGCAAGTGCCGCAATTTTTGAAAGTGTCATCATAAAATCCCCTCCTTTATAGTCGAGTATACACTATAAAAAAGGGGATTTCAACACTATTTTTCTATTTCGAAAATTTTTCGTAAATATTGCCCGTTTTCATATAAAAATGTCTTTTTTCATATATTTTCAGGCTTGAAAGATGGCATCAACTGAAGCTTGAAAAGGTTCAGTTTGTGGCGTCTGTCAATATTTGCTTTCTTTTCTTCATCCTCAATTTTTCCCGTGCGGATATACACGTCAAGTTCTGCATAAGTGAAGCCGAGGTTTTCCTCGTCAGTCTTTCCGCAAAGTCCGTCAATGGGAGTTTTGTCAACAAGCACATCAGGAAGTCCGAGTTCTCTTCCTATCGCCTTCACTTCTGTCACCGTAAGGAAAGACATAGGTGAAAAGTCCCCGACGGAATCGCCGTAACGTGTTGAATAACCAACCCAGTCTTCGGAAAGGTTGCAGGTATTACATACTCTGCCGTTATTACTCTGTGAAACTGCGTACAGAGTGGACATTCTTATTCTGGGAGGAATGTTCTGGATTGTCTGGGGTGTTATTTCCATACCTTCGGGCAGATTATTGATAATTCCGTCAACCGCGTCCTTGATATTTATTTCGTAGTGCTTTATTCCAAGGTGGTTTACAAGCAAATACGCCATATCAATGTCGTGTTGCTCCCCTTTGGGCATAAGCACACCTATAACTCTGTCCTTACCCAGGGCCTCCACACAAAGAGCTGCCGCAACAGAGCTGTCCTTACCGCCTGAAATTCCAACAACGGCATTACAGCCGTGACCGTTTTCCTCAAAGAAGTTTTTTATCCACGCTACACATTCGTCTTTTACTTTTTTTGCATCAAACATTTTAATCACCTCAATCAATTATTCCCCGATTACGTTTACCTGACACATTTTCATTGTTGTGAGCGCTGCATTGTGACTTTCGGGAGTTACGCCTGCACAGCAAGCAGAATCAACAGACACCTTTGTTTCAAGGAAATTTGCCTTCATCAAAAGTGCATTTGACACAACACAAATATCTGTGCAAAGCCCGATTAACTCAATCTCGATTTCATCGAGATTGTAGTTTTCCTTTATATATAACGGAAGTTCTGTTGACCCGAATGTTGGTTTTTCAATAGCCTTATACTCCCTTTTGTCAAGAGCAGCTTGCACCTTACTGTCAAGCTTCCATCCGTCTGTGCCCTTTATACAATGCGGAACGGGAAGATTTTTCCCTTCCTGTGTTTCCATATAATTTTCGGGGTGAGTATCATATGTAACGATTATATCACCGTCAAAATTTTCTATTTTGTTTACCACATTGTCAACGATTGCTACCGCCTCTTTCGAGCCAAGTGCACCGTCAACAAAATCCTTTTGCATATCTACCACTATAAGTATTTTTTTCATAAACAACACCTCGCTATTTAAAATTGTATCAAATTGAATTATACTTGTCAAACCAAAGAATCAAATTTTGTCTGATTTCATATATTATTTGTCCGTTTTCGTATTTACAACACAATTTTAATGTGTTAATATACACACAGAGGTGATAATAATGGAAAAAAACATTATGTACAATTTCACAAGTGAAGACCATCGTATAAGACTTGAAAACATCCGTCTTATCGAAACAAATATGAAAAGCTTCCTTAAAAAGAATCTTATCACAGATTATGAGCCTGCGCAGTATGTATGGCCCTATGAAAGATTTGATAATCCCGAAGAATACGAGCCGAAACTTCGTGAGCTTGCCGAAAACGGTGTGGAACTTATCCAGACCTGGTCTGACGTTGCGGCAAAGAACGACGAAAATGGTAAGAAAATACCTACATCACAGTTCTGCGGTGACTGGATGTACCGCCCTTATGACAAGGAAAAAGCAAAGAAGTTTATTGACACAGTTCACAAGTACGGAATGAAGATTATCCCCTACACATCAACAAACTTCTACCACCGTAAGGATGAGCGTTTCTGTGACGGTTGGGCATCGGACAAGATGTTTGACCTTGCATACCTTGCACATTGCTCGGCATTAAGCCCCGGTTGGCGCGAACAAATTGTAAGACAGTATGCAACGCTTCTTGACAAATACGATTTTGACGGTGTGTATATTGACACAGGCTACCAGAGAATTACCGATTTCAGCGGTTATATGCACTACTACGATGATGAGGTAAGAACTGCCGCAGACGAAATCCTTGCATTTGAAGAATCACGTGAACACGACGGTGGTATGCAAGACCTTCTCGGTCTTATCTACGGTGAATGTAGAAAGAGGGGTAAAATCCTCAAGCTCCACAAAGAGGGTTACGACACCGTTCATTCCGATTTCAAGGTATATGACTACCTGTGGGTTGGCGAAGCGGTAAGAAACATCAACCACATCCGCGAACATTCAAAGGCATATGATGCTTACGTTGTGCCGGACTTCAACTACGTTGTTTCCAACGATGATGAGCGTTACCTTAACACTATACCCTTTATGCAATTCCCTATACTTCGTGATGACAAAATGGGTATCGGCTCACCCGATGCAGGGGTTCCCGATTTTGACAGAATGGTTAAGTGGCTGAAGCTTTATAAGAAGATGACTACTTATGGCACATGGGCGTATGTTGATATCAATGTTCCGAAATTCATCAAGCCCGAGGGAGATGAAACTGTTGTAACTGCATTCATCAACCTTGAAATGTACATTGTACTTGCAAACTATTCAGACGAAAAAGACACCGTGAAGCTTAACGGCACATTCACAGAAGTTACCATTGACGGTGATAATGGCGAAGTCAAGAATGAAATCACTCTTAATCCCAGAGAAATGAAAATTCTCCGCTTCAATACTCCCGAAGAATGGAAAGAAAACGACAAAAATCAGGTTGGATTCTCTCAGGAAGCTCTTATAGGTTAAAATAAAAAAGTGTGCCTCGGCACACTTTTTTATTTTAGCATTTTTCTGTATTCACTCGGAGTACACCTGTAATATTCTTTAAACGACTGATTAAATGAACGCACATTTTTAAATCCCGATTTTACGGCAATTGCAGTAAAATTTTCTTTAGTGTTACTTCGTATAAGCTCTACTGATTTTTCAAGTCGGAACATTGTGTAGTATTCCCAGAATGTATTTCCCGTAATTTTCTTGAAATAACGACAAAAATAGCTTTTTGTGTAGTTAAAATACTCTGCTATATCATTCAGACTGAAATCAGTATTTATATTATCATCAATAAACAGGTTGACTTCCGACAGAAAATCATTTTCATTGCTTCGCCTCGTCCTGATTTTTTTATCAGGAATAACATATTCCATTTTTCTTAATATAAAAAGGAAAAGCTTTTCTGCATTTATGTTTACGGCAAGCTCAAACCCGTGAGTTTTGCTGTCGTTTTCGCTGATAATTTCGGTTATATACTCAAGCACCTGATTATAATGAGGAAAGTCCTGTGATATTATATAATTTTTAAGTTGCATACCGCTTAAATCAATAATCGGATACAGCTTCATAACAAAGGATTTGCTATGGGAATAAGTATAAAGATTATGTATATGCCCCGACGGGATAATACATATATCCCCCTTTTTTATCAGGTAGTATTTGGTTCCAAGTGTAAATTCCAGTTCTCCCTCCGTAACATATACAACCTCCGTTTCTTCGTGAAAATGGGGAATGTATCTTACATCGGTATGCTTAATCAGAAACGGATAAGTTTGTGTAGCATAGTTTACAAGCTCACGAAACATCACATCACCTCTGTTTTCATTATATTATTCCAAGTCCTGAATGTCAATATTCTTCCGAAATTAGTCAATATATAAGTAGATTTCGCACATTCATTATGCAATAATTAACTTATAAGTTACAAAAGGAGGAAACGAAAATGAATAAACTTGGTATCTTTATGAACTTCTGGGAAAACACATGGGCGGCTGACCACATCAAATATATAGAGAAAGCCGCAAAAATCGGTTTTGACGTATTGGAATTTCAGGCACAGCCACTTCTTGAAATGTCAAGAAGCCGTATGGACGAATTGAAGGCGGCTGCAGCTTACCACAACATTGAGCTTACATACAGCCTTGGTCTTGACAAAAAGTACGATATTTCTTCAACTGATAAAGCAGTACGCGAAGGTGGTATAAAATACCTTTCCGACATTATGAAGTGTGTTGAATATATGGGCGGCAAAATTATTTCAGGCGTAAGCTATGCAGGTTGGGGTGTTCCTGAAAACACAAACTTTGACAGACGTGAGCTTACAGAAAACAGCGTAAGCTGTATGAAGGTTCTTATTAAGCAGGCTGAAGCAAGCGGAATTACCTACGGAATTGAAGCAGTAAACCGCTTTGAGGGTGTGATAGTCAACACGGCACAGGAAGCCGTTAATTATGTTAATATGGTTGACAGTCCGAATGCAGGCGTGCTTCTTGACACATACCATATGAATATTGAGGAGAGTAATATGGGCGATGCAATAAGAACGGCAGGCGACAAGCTCATCGGTATGCATACGGGAGAAAACAACCGCACCGCACCGGGCAGAGGTCATCTTGACTGGGACGAGATTTATAAGGCACTTAAAGATGTAAACTTCAAAGGCAGAATCGTGTCCGAGCCTTTTGTGGTTTCGGGCGGTGAAGTCGGCAGAGATATTTATGTGTGGAGAAATCTTGTAGATAACCCTTGCGAGGAAACTCTCGATAAAGAAGCTGCATTCCTCCTTGAGTTTGAAAAAAATATGATTAAGAAATGGGGGTTATAATATGAATAAAATAAGACTTGCGTACTGCCCGACAAGGCGTGATGTGTTCAGCCGCGAAGAGGCAATCAGATTCAATAAACTTATCCGTGAGAGACTTCTTGGTCTTCCCGTAGAAATAATTGACCTTGATGAAATCAACGAGGAAAACCTCCTTTTTCAGGACTGTGATATTCCTACGGTAATTGAAAGATTCCTTAACGCAAAGGTTGATGCGGTATTCTTTCCCCATTGTAACTTCGGGTCGGAAAACCGTGTTGCACAAGTTGCGAGAGCACTAAATGTTCCCGTACTTTTGTGGGGGCCCCGTGACGATGCCCCTGACGAAAGCGGTCTCCGAAGCCGTGACTCGCAATGCGGTCTTTTCGCAACGGGTAAAGTCCTTCGCCGTCATAACATCCCTTTCACTTATCTTACAAATTCGTGGATTGACGGTGACGAATGGTTAAAGGGCGTTGAAAAATTCATCCGTACCGTAAGTGTTGTAAAGGCGGTTAAAAACCTTAATATTCTGCAGATTTCTACAAGACCCGAGCCTTTCTGCAGTGTAATCTGTAACGAAAATGAGCTTATTGAAAAATACAACATTCACCTCTACCCCATTACACTTAATGATGTAGTTGTAAGAATGAAGAAAGTCCGTGAGGAAAAGGGTGAGGATTTCATAAAAACCCTGGATTTTATAAAGTCGCTTGATAAGACGGGAAACACAGACAAAATGGAAACTGTTGCTTCACTCAAGACGGCAGTTAAAGAACTTGCAAAGGAATACAACTGCCGTGCAGTTGCAATTCAATGCTGGACATCACTTCAGGATATGGTGGGAATTATGCCCTGCTTTGCAAACGCTATGCTTACAGACGAGGGGCTTCCCACAGTTTGCGAAACGGATATTCACGGTGCAATTACTGCAATTATGATGCAGGCGGTAACACTTGGCGAAAAGACACCTTTCTTTGCAGATATTACAGTAAGACATCCCGAAAATAACAATGCGGAGCTTTTGTGGCATTGCGGTAACTTCCCCTACTCCCTTGCAAAGGATAAGAAAAATGCAACAGTTGGTGCAAGTCGTTATCACGACAACAACTATGGAATCAGCCAATGGGAGCTTATGGAAGGTGAACTTACCATTGCACGTTTTGACGGCGACCACGGAAACTATCAGCTTCTTATCGGTGAAGCAAAAACCACAGAAGGGCCAAAAAATGTAGGAAGCTATGTATGGATAGAGGTTGACAATTGGGCAAAATGGGAACACAAGCTTGTTGAAGGGCCTTATATTCACCACGTTTGCGGAACTTATGGCAAACACGGTGAGATTCTCCTTGAAGCGTGTAAGTACATAAACGGACTTCAGCCCGATGTGGCATCGCCTGAAGTTGGCGAACTTCAAAACAGATGGTATTGATAGGGAATGTAAAAAAGAAGCGTGCCGCTTCACCCATTTCGCGTCCGAACTAAAATCAAATATCTAAACCGTTGCTCGCGATTAAATCACACAATTCTATGCATAAAAAAAGACCACTTGACTTTTAATCAAGTGGTCTTTTTTTTTATATCTCTGTTATTTCAATTTTAAGAGAAACTTTATTTTTTTCTCTTACTCCGAACGCGTTATAGCATCCGTTTCTGTTTTCGTATTTTAAGTTTTTATTTTCAATGATGCCATCCGACAGATATGCACATTTATACCCTTTATAGAAGATGTCTATTTCCTTTTCGGATATATGTTTTTCGGTGTAAATTTTTCCGTCAAAATCAAATACCGGGAAAAGGATTTCCACCTCACCATCACCCTCTGCAACAAATTCAACGCCGTCATCTGAAACGGTGAATGTCTGATTTATTGTGACATCTTCTATCTTGCACTCAAATTTAATGCGTACAAACCCGTCTGTCACAGTTTTTTCGATAAGGTTGTATTCTGCAGAAGGACTGTATGTATACACATTTTTTACGCCTGTACAAATGGAAAATAAGGAAGGATTTTTCTCCGAAATTTTGTAATGGGGATTTTCCGCAAAAGGTACAGACAGACAAATTGCCGAGGGTGCACCTTTTTTATGAACTCTTCCAAGTCCGTTTGCATCGTAATCAGTATCCGCATTCGTATCAAATTCTACGAAATAGTCGCCGAATTTACACATCATCTTATGAAAATGCTCACTTGTTTCACAGATGAAGTTTTCCGCTATTGCAGGGCATAAAACGTCATCAATGCTGTCATCTGCCAAAAGATACGCCATATATGTCCACGAGCCTGCAGTTATCATATATTTATCAAAATAAGCATATGCCTCACAACCGAAATTTTCGTGTGGGTCATAATAATTTTTTATGTGACTGATTTTTTCTTCACAAAGCCACGGGATTACGGATTCAACAGCAAGCCTTGCGGCACTTTTAAACTTACCTGCCATTTCAATGTCGCCACGTTTTTTGAAGAAGCTTGCATAAAATTCGCACAGAGCCGCGTAAGAAGTTTCATTATGCAGGAACTGACCGCTTCGTCCACCATAAGGGATTTCCCCTGTTACAGACTGCATTTTTAAAGTAAGTTCTGCGCTTTTCAAAAAATTTTCTTCGAGCTCTTCCCTGCATTCTCCGTCATAACCATAATGCAGAGCCAAAGCAAGCTGCAATCTTGTTACAAAGTCATACACCATCGGCTCGTGAGGATCACGATACATTCCGTTTTCGTCAAAGGAAACCATCTGCGACTTTATCTGTTCTTCAATAAACTGACTTTCGTCGCCTATACCTGCATATTTCCGAAGCACTTCACTTGCTCCTCCGAAAGCTGCCCAGTTATTGACGTGCTTTCCCTCCTCTATGAGCTTTGATGCAATAACGCTGTATGTTTCATGGGGATTGATTTTAGAAAGGTTTTCTCTCCACTTATCTGTAACCCACTTATCAAAAAGACTTTTCTTCTCCAATTCAAGAATGCACATTACAATTTCTTTCACGGAAAATTCATTTCCCACGGCAATGTCGTTTTTTCCTAAAGCCACGGGGATTTCTTCGCAGCAAATATCCATCATTTTGCAAAATTCTTCTTTATAGTCTGCCTTTTTCCCATTTGCGATAAGCATACCGAGGTTTGCGGTAAGTCTGGGATAGCCGTGTTCCCAGATACTTCTTTTCTGAACTTCCTCTGTATATGCTTTTATTTCTTCATCGCTGTAGGCAGCCATTATTTTTTCAAGAACATCAATATAACACTGCTTTTTCATCAAAATCATCTCCACGGATTTTATTCTACCATACAAAAAAACAATCTGCAAGCTATTGCAGATTGTTTTTTATCTTTATAATTCGGGGACGATAATATTCTTTCCTGTTTCGCAGGACTCTCTCGCACAAAGGCACTGAAGCGCACTTACAATACCTTCTTCAAGGAAAGATACATCTGTTTCACCGCTTATCATTTTATAATAAAGCTCTGCAAGCTTTTCATCGCCACCGAAATGACCGCCAAGCTTGGGGAACTGATACACATCGGCTCTTTCCACAGTATGAGGCCAGTATTTAATATTACCCTGTACCCAGTCAAATTCAATAGTGCCCTTATAACCTGAAAATCTTGCACCGCGACGACCTGACTGCATACGTGCAAAGAAGTTCTGTTCGTAGCTTACAATCGCACCGTTGTCACGTTTCTGAAGTGCCATGCCCGTATCTTCGTGAACGCTGTCTTTTGCAAAACAGCAATATGAGTTTTCGGGAAGTTTTACGGGGTCAAGGTTAACCTTATTTACGGTATAGGGACTTTCGGGGCAAGTTCTGTACTTTTCGCAGTCCGCACACTTTAATCCCGCGGGCATATCCCCTGTGAAAATTTTATGGGTGCTTCGTGCAAAAATCTCTGTCGCACGTCCGCCGAGAATATAGTTAAGATAGTCAAAATCGTGAGTTGCCTTCTGGAGCCACAAACCGCCTGTTTCTTCATAATCACGGTACCAGTCGTGGTAGTAAACTCTGCCGTAGGGCACATCGTTAAAGGCATTTACCTGAACAACCTCGCCGATAAGACCTGAATCAATCATTTCCTTTACCTGCTCGGCAAGTCTTGAATAACGAAGCGGGAATGACACTACAACTTTGGGATTGTACTTCTTTCTTGCCGCATTAAGCTGTTCAATCTGTTCCATTGAAATACAAACGGGCTTTTCAAGGAAAATCGGAACATTTCTTTCCATAGCCTTAATTGCAAGCGGTGTATGTAATGAGCATCGTGTACCAATAATGATACCGTCAAGATCCTCATTTGCAAGCATTTCATCCGCATCTGAATATATGGGGAAATTCTCCTTATATCCAACAGGATTTTCTGTTGCATTTTTGCGGACTTTTTCAGCATCGAGATCTGCTGCAGCCGTAATGCAGAATTCACTGCTGTATCCTGCAAGTGCGGGCAATACGCCCTTGTGAATTCTTGTTCCCAGACCAATTACACCAAGTTTATACATAAAAGTTTCCTCCCTGAAGCATTTTTTAATTGTAGCAATTTTAACACATTTTTCGAGGCTTGTAAATGGATAATCGGACATATTTTTGTTAATTTATTTATTTTTTCCGCTGATATAGCAACTTGTTTAACATAGACAATTTCACTATAATGTTATAATTTTTCTGCACATTCGCACACAGGTGCGGCTCCCATGGGAAGTTACAGAAAAGTCCCCAACAGAAATATCGCTACAGCAATCCTTCTTTCTATTATTACCTGCGGCATTTATTCTATTATCTGGTTCTTCAGTCTTACCGACGATACAAACAACGCTTTGGGTGAACATGGTACTTCAGGTGGTACTGCATTCCTTTACAGAATTATCACTTGCGATATCTACTTTTTAATCTGGGCATACAAGCAGGGTGAAAAGCTTGACAGACTTGCACAGATGCGCGGTCAGGCTCCTTCTTCAAGAGGTGTCGTTTACCTTGTTCTGACATTCTTCGGACTTGGTATCGTTGCATATGCACTTATGCAGGATTCACTTAACAAGCTTGGTTAATTATTGAATTTTACAGAACGTCGTTGAAGCGACGTTCTGTTTTTTTTATTTAACAAATTTCGACAAATTTTAATTCTTATTTAATACTTTTGTTCTTTACTTACAGTTTCCATCGATGATATAATATTTCCGAGGAAAATAAGGAGGAATTATCATGAAAAATTTTTTTACAACCGTGGCTGCTATCGTAATGTGCTTCGCCATTTCGTCAGCAGTATCTGCCGCAAAACCCATAGAGGTTAGGGTCGGTGGCCAAAATCTCTATGCAGAGGTTACCCCTGTAATTATCGAGGGAAGAACGCTGCTTCCCGCACGCGATGTTTTTGGAGCAATCGGTGCAACCTTTGATTACGAAAAAGAAGAAAGGAAAATCATTGTAACAAAAGGTGACACAATTGTAACATTTATTATCGACAGCAACATTATGACTATCAACGGAGAAGAAAAAGAGATTGATGTACCTGCTACAATTAAAGACAATCGCACACTTGTCCCCCTTCGAGCATGTGCCGAGGCTTTCAATCTTGACGTTGACTGGAATAACAATACCCGTACCGCTATTGTTAAAATGCCTGTTCAGATTTATACGGAATACTACTCGGCAGATGATGGAATTCTTACCACATACGAATATGATGAAAGAGGCAATATGACTCTTATTTCAAATTCTGACGGAACATGGGAAAAATTCGCTTATGACGAAAACGACAACGAAACATATTATGAAAAAAGTGATGGATACATCGGTAAATCAACCTATGATACCGCAGGAAATTTAATATCATTTGAAGATTCTGACGGATTCGGTTACAGTATGGTTTATGATAAAAACGGCAACGAAACCTACTGTGAATATAAGGATGGAACATGGGTAAAGGCGGAATATGAAAATAATCTTATTACCAGATACTATAATTCCAATGATTACTGGACACGTACAGAATATGACGATAAAGGCAATGAAATTTACTCCGAAGATTCAGATGGAAAATGGGTAAAGCACACCTACGATGAAAAAGGAAATTTAATCTATCTGGAAAACTCCGAAGGCGGATGGACAAAGGCAGAGTATAATGCAGACAACGAAGAAACATATTCAGAAGACGCTAACGGCTTCTGGCGCAGAACGGAGTACGATGAAAACGGCAACATCACCTATATGGTTGACTCCACCGGCAGATGGTACAAATACACCTATGATGAAAACGATAATGTGATTTATGAAGAAACTTCCGCCGGAAAATGGTATAAATATACCTACGATGAAAATGGTAATGAAACCGGATATGAAGATTCAGCGGGAAACACCGCAACCTATACCTACGATGTAAACGGTAATTTTATTCGTGCAGAATACTCTGATGGCTCATACACCGACTTAGAGTATGATGAAAATGGTAATATGACCGCTGAAAAATCATCCAACGGCAACTGGGCTAAATATAAAACAGTAATTAAATAATTCACTACAAACCCGACATTTTGTAAGCAATGTCGGGTTTGTAATATATATACATAAATTTTTTCATAATAATGCGAATTTTGTCAATTTTTTTCTTTACTTATATTATAATTGTATGTTATAATATATTGAATTGTGCTGTAGAGTGAATTTTCTTTATATTTATGCATAATTTCCACAGTTTTTATGCATAAAAGCGTAATTTTATAAATTTTTTCAGAATTTTTATGCAAAACACTTGCATATTTATGCAAAACAGTTTATAATATACAAGACAGATTTTTAGTATGGTGAGGTTTTGTTTATGAAAAAGGTATTTATCGACGGCAGTGCAGGCACTACAGGTCTTCGTATTGCCCAGAGATTATCAAGCAGAAACGATATTGAATTAATCAAGCTTACAGAAGAGCTTCGTAAGGACCCCGATGCAAGACGCGAGGCGCTTAACAGTGCAGATATTGCATTTCTCTGCCTTCCCGATGCGGCAAGCATTGAGGCAGTAAGTATGATTGATAATCCCAATACTGTTGTCCTTGACACATCTACGGCTCACCGTACAAATCCCGACTGGGCATACGGTTTTCCGGAGCTTTCAAAGGAGCATTTTGAAAAAGTTGCTTCTTCAAAGAGAATAGCAGTTCCCGGTTGTCACGCAAGCGGATTTATCGCACTTACATATCCCCTTGTTGAAAAGGGTATTATCTCAAAGGATATCCTTCTTACCTGCCACAGTATCACAGGCTACAGCGGCGGCGGTAAGAAAATGATTGCGGAATACGAGGGTGATGAAAGATGTACGCTTCTCGGTGCACCCCGTCAGTACGGAATCGGACAAACGCACAAGCATCTTCCCGAAATGACAGTTGTAACAGGAATTAAGAATAAGCCTATCTTCTCACCCATCGTTGCAGATTTCTACAGCGGTATGGAAGTAACTGTTCCGATTTTCAAGAGTCAGCTTGAAAAAAATTACACACTTGAAGATATCAAGGCAGTTTATAAAGAAAAATACAATTCAGACATTGTTTTCTATAAGGACGAAGCTGATGAGGGCGGTTTCCTTTCAGCCAATGCAATGAGCCTTAAGGATTCAATGGAAATTTCCGCATACGGCAACGACGACAGAATTATCCTCGTTGCAAGATATGACAATCTCGGAAAAGGTGCTTCAGGTGCGGCACTTGAATGTATGAATATTTCAATGGGCGAAAAGCCTTCGCTCATGCTCGATATATGAAAGGATGAACGATATGTTTAAGATTATAGACGGCGGTATTTGTGCCGCACAGGGCTTTAAGGCAAACGGTATCCATTGCGGAATCCGCAAAAACCGTACAAAGCGCGACATTGCACTTATCGTAAGTGATGTCCGTGCAACTGCGGCAGCTACATATACAACAAACCTTGTTAAGGGCGCTCCCCTTACTGTAACAAAGAATAATATTGCAGACGGTTATGCACAGGCAGTTATCTGTAACAGCGGTAACGCAAACACCTGTAACGCTAACGGTATTGAAATTGCTGAAAAAATGTGTCAGCTTGTTGAAAAAGAAACAGGCATCGCTGCAAAAGACGTTGTAGTTGCATCAACAGGCGTTATCGGTCAGCCGCTTGACATTACACCTATTGAAAACGGCATGGCGGAGCTTTACAAGGGACTTGGCGACAACAGCAAGTTTGCTTCCGAAGCTATTCTTACAACAGATACAAAGGAAAAGGAAATTGCAGTTTCCTTTACAGTTGGCGGTAAGGAATGTAAAATTGGCGGTATTGCAAAGGGCAGCGGTATGATTCATCCCAACATGGCAACAATGCTTGTATTTATCACAACCGATGCAGCTATTTCATCCGAAATGCTTCAGAAGGCTCTTTCTGCAGATATTAAAAACACATTCAATATGGTAAGCGTTGACGGAGATACTTCAACAAACGATATGGTTTCTGTTCTTGCAAACGGTCTTGCAGGAAACGAAATGATTACAGAAGAAAACGAAGATTTTGAGGTTTTCGCAAAAGCTCTTAACACAGTTACAGTTTATCTTTGCAAATGTATTGCAGCTGACGGTGAGGGTGCTACAAAGATGCTTGAATGTAATGTAACAGGTGCAAAGACAGAGGCTATTGCAAAAACAGTTGCAAAATCCGTTATCTGCTCTTCTCTTACAAAGGCGGCTATGTTCGGTGCTGATGCTAACTGGGGCAGAGTGCTTTGTGCAATCGGTTACAGCGGTGCAGATGTTGACGTAAATAAAATTGATGTTGCTTTCAAGTCAGTTGCAGGAACAATTCCTGTTTGTAAGAACGGTGCAGGCATAGATTTTTCAGAAGAAATTGCAAAGAAAATATTGCTTGAAAATGAAATTAATATTATAATAGAACTTAACGATGGTGATGCCTCTGCAGATGCATGGGGATGTGACCTGACCTACGACTATGTAAAGATAAATGGCGACTACCGTACTTGATACGGGATGTTAAAAAAATCCAGATCACAAAGGACTTACAATTTTTATATTTTACTCTTAATTAATATTACAACAGCATTCCTTTTATTTGCTGTTGTGGAAATTCGCCAAGCGAATTTCTGATTATATGTCCTTTGTTACGAACAAACGTCACCTCTCGCTGTATCCACATACAGCTTCGGGTAACCCCCTTCGGGGTTCAGTTTGTCCGTTCTGAATCTTTTTCCCTATCCCTTGAGGAAGTTTATAATTAACAAAAATTTTGCATTATGCATTTTGCATTTTGCATTCATTCAGGAGGATTCTACTATGGATAACGCACAGCGCGCACAGGTGCTTATACACGCACTTCCCTACATTCAAAAATACACAAATAAAATAGTTGTTGTAAAGTACGGCGGAAACGCTATGATAAGCGACGAGCTTAAGGATGCCGTTATGGGTGATATTGTTCTTCTTTCACTTATCGGCATTAAGGTTGTGCTTGTTCACGGCGGTGGTCCCGAAATCACAAATATGCTTAAGCAGATTGGCAAAGAGTCAAAGTTTGTAAACGGTCTCCGTGTTACAGATAAAGAAACTGTTGATATCGTGCAGATGGTGCTTGCAGGTAAGATTAACAAAAACCTTGTTAACCTTCTTCACAACAAGGGCGGCAGTGCAATCGGTCTTTGCGGTATTGACGGTCACATGATTGAGGCGGCTTGCCTTAATCCCGAGCTTGGCTATGTCGGTGAAATCACAAAGGTTAACACCCAGCCTATTCTTGACGTTCTTGAAAAGGGTTATATTCCCGTTATTTCAACTGTTGGTTGCGATAAGGACGGTAATGTTTACAATATCAACGCTGATACTGCAGCATCAAAAATCGCAGGTCTTCTCGGCGCTGAAAGCCTTATTTCAATGACAGATATCGAGGGTATTCTCCGTGATAAGGACGACCCCTCTACACTTATTTCCAAAATTTTCGTTGATGAAGCTCCCCAGCTCATTAAAGACGGCGTTATTTCAGGCGGTATGATTCCCAAGGTGGAATGTTGTATCGACGCTATCAAGAGCGGTGTTAGAAAAGTATTTATCATTGACGGACGTATTCCCCACTCCATTCTTATCGAAACTCTCACAAACGAGGGTATCGGTACTATGTTTGTCGGTGGCGGAAGAAACAGTTAATTCCTCTGACCGGATGTGCTTCCTGCTCATCCGGTTGAGTGCTATATTGACGATGGGAATTTCACCATCATTTTGCAAAGAAACCCTCAAAAAAAGGACTGAATTTTAATGAACACATTTGAAAAAGATAAGCTCTATGTTGCCCCTACTTACGGGCGTTTTCCTGTGGAAATCGTGGGCGGTAAAGGAGCACTTGTAAAAGACTCCGAAGGAAAGGAATACATCGACCTCGGTAGCGGTATCGCAGTTGGAACTTTCGGTTTCTGCGACGAAGAATGGACAAATGCAGTAAAGGCACAGCTTGACCGCTTCGCCCACACTTCAAACCTCTACTACACAGAACCTTGCACAACTCTTGCAAAGATGCTTTGTGAAAGAACAGGCTTTAAAAACGTATTCTTCTCAAACTCCGGTGCAGAAGCAAACGAAACTGCAATCAAGGTTGCAAGAAGATATGGTAAGCTTAACAAAGGTGAAGAGTATTACACAATCATCACCCTTGAAAAGAGCTTCCACGGAAGAACTATTACAACACTTTCCGCAACAGGTCAGGATGATTTCCACAAGGAATTTCTTCCCATGACTGACGGATTTGTACATACACCTGCAAATGACATCCCTGCACTTCAGGAAATCGTAAAAAACACAAAGTGCTGTGCGATTATGATGGAATTTGTTCAGGGTGAAGGCGGTGTAAACGCACTCGACAAAGACTTTGTTCACGAGGCTTTCCGTCTTGCAGAAGAAAACAATCTTCTCATTGTTGCAGACGAGGTGCAGACAGGTAACGGCAGAACGGGTGAGCTTTATGCATATATGCACTACGGCGTAATGCCTGATGTTGTTTCAACCGCTAAAGGCCTTGGCGGTGGTCTTCCCTTGGGTGCTACTATGATGGGTGAAAAGGTAAAGGACATTTTCGCACCCGGTCTTAACGGTTCAACCTTCGGCGGAAACCCCGTTTGCTGTAGTGGTGCAATAAGCGTTCTTTCAAGACTTACCGATGAATTTCTCGGTGAAGTTAAGGAAAAGGCACTTCTTATAAAAGACACCCTTGAAGGACAAGAAGGAATTGAAAGCCTTTCAGGACTTGGTCTTATGATAGGCATTAAAACAGTTAAAGATGCGAAGGAAGTTGTTGCCGCTTGCCGTGATAAGGGCATTCTCGTTCTTACGGCTAAGGACAAGGTAAGACTTCTTCCCCCGCTTAACATAAAGAAAGAGGAGCTTGTGAAAGCTCTTGAAGTAATCAAGGAGGTATGTAAATTATGAAGCACTTATTAAAACTCGGCGATCTTACAAAGGAAGAAATCATCGAGATTCTCGACCTTGCGGATAAGCTCAAATACGAAAAGAAGAACGGAATTGAACACCACCTTCTTAAAGGAAAGACTCTGGGTATGATTTTCCAGAAATCATCCACAAGAACAAGAGTATCTTTCGAAGTTGGTATATTTGACCTTGGCGGTACTGCACTTTTCCTCAGCCCCCGCGACCTTCAGATAGGCAGAGGCGAGGTTATCCAGGATACAGCCAGAGTTCTTTCAAGATTCCTTGACGGTATCATGATTCGTACCTTCGAACAGAAAGAAGTTGAAGATTTAGCGTCTTACGGCGACATTCCGATTATTAACGGTCTTACAGACTACTGTCACCCCTGTCAGGTACTTGCAGACCTTATGACAATCCGTGAAAAGAAGGGTAAGCTTGAAGGACTTAAGCTTTGCTTCGTAGGTGACGGCAACAACATGGCAAACTCACTTATCGTTGGCGGTATCAAGATGGGTATGGAAGTATCAATCGCCTGCCCCGAAGGATATAAGCCTGATGCAGAGATTATGAAGTGGGCTTCCGAAAACGGTAAGTTCACCTGCACTCCCGATATTAAAGAGGCTGCAAAGGGTGCCGATGTTCTTTACACAGACGTATGGGCATCTATGGGTCAGGAAGAAGAGTTCAATGAAAGAGCTGCTGTTTTCCGTGACTATCAGATAAATTCAGAACTTATGAAGGTTACAAACGACGGTGCAATGGTTCTCCATTGTCTTCCCGCTCATCGTGGCGAAGAAATCACCGCAGAGATTATCGAGCAGCACGCTGATGAAATCTTCGAAGAAGCTGAAAACAGACTTCACGCACAGAAGGCTGTTATGGTTAAGCTTATGGCTTAAAACTTTGTTTTTTATTTACATTTACTATACTAAAATTCAGAAAGGCATGGTTATATGAAAGCATATTTAATTCTGGAAAACGGTACTGTTTTTGAAGGAACACAGTTCGGTGCAGTTACAGAAGAATCAGGCGAGCTTGTTTTCACAACTACTATGGGTAGTTATATGGAAACTCTTACAGACCCCTGCTATTACGGACAGATTCTTGTTCAGACATATCCCCTTATCGGTAACTATGGTATGATTAAAAAGGATATGGAAAGCAATCACGTTCACCTTAAAGGCTACATTGTAAGAGAAATGTGCGATGCTCCGGCAAACTTCCGCTGTGAAGGTCTTCTCGAAGACTTCCTTAAGGAAGAGGGCATTATGGGAATAAGCGGCATTGATACAAGACAGATTACAAAGATTCTCCGTGAAAAAGGCACAATGAAAGCAATCATTACAACAAACCCCGATGCTAAAATCGGTGACTGTGATATTAAAAATGCAGTAAGTGCTGTAAGTGCAAAGGAAAGCTACACAGTAGGCGAAGGCGATAAAAAGCTCGGGCTTCTTGACCTCGGCACAACAAAGAGTGCCGCTCTTCCTTTCACAAACAGAGGTGCAAAGGTTACAGTTCTTCCTTATAATACGAAGGCGGACGAACTTCTTTCCTATGATGCACTTTATGTATCAGACGGTCCCGGAAATCCCGAGGATTACAAGGAAGTTTCAGACACTCTCGCAGAAGTATTCGGCAAGCTCCCCATTTTTGCAACAGGTCTTGGTCATCAGCTCCTTGCTATGAGTCAGGGTGCAAAGACAGAGAAGCTTCCCTACGGACACCGCGGTGCAAATCAGCCCGTTAAGAAGCTTGACAGCGGTAGAGTTTATATAACAGCACAGAATCACGGCTATATCGTGAAAAAAGATACTCTCCCCTCATTTGCAGAGGTTACTTATGAAAACCTTAACGACAAGAGTGTTGAAGGTATCATATATAATGGAAAGAACGCAATTTCACTTCAGTTCAGACCTTGCGAGGGCGAAGGCCCCAACGAAACAGGCTTCCTGTTTGACAAATTCTTTGAAATGATTGGAGGAAAAGCAAATGCCTAAGAATAAAGACATTAAAAAGGTACTCGTTATAGGCTCCGGTCCGATTGTTATCGGTCAGGCGGCAGAGTTCGACTATGCAGGCGCACAGGCTTGCCGTGTCCTCCGTGACGAAGGGGTAAACATTGTTCTTGTTAACTCAAACCCCGCTACAATTATGACAGATAAGGCTCTTGCTGATGAAATTTATCTTGAGCCTCTCACAACAGATACAGTAAAAAGAATTATTGAAAAGGAACGCCCCGACAGTCTTCTTGCTTCACTCGGCGGTCAGACAGGTCTTACCATTGCAATGCAGTTGAGCAAAGACGGCTATCTTGATAAAATGGGTGTTAAACTTCTCGGAACAAACGCTGAAGCTATCGACAAGGCTGAAGACAGAAAAATGTTCAGAGACACAATGGAATCAATCAATCAGCCTGTTATTCCTTCTGAAATTGCCAACGATGTTGAAACTGCTCTTGCAATTGCAGAAAGAATCGGTTATCCCATCATTATTCGTCCCGCATTCACGCTCGGTGGCGGCGGCGGCGGTGTTGCTAACAACGCAGAAGAACTTGCCGTTATCGCAAAAACAGGTCTTGACCTCTCCCCCATCACTCAGGTACTTGTTGAAAAATACATCTTCGGTTGGAAAGAAATCGAATTTGAAACAATGCGTGACAGCGCAGGTAACTGCATTGCAGTCTGCAGCATGGAAAACTTCGACCCCGTTGGCATTCATACAGGTGACAGTATTGTTGCGGCTCCCGCTCTTTCTCTCACCGATGAAGAATTCCAGATGCTCCGCAAGGCTTCACTTGACATTGTTGACGCTCTCGGAATTATCGGCGGATGTAACTGTCAGTTTGCACTTGATCCCAACAGCATGGACTATGCAGTTATCGAAGTTAACCCCAGAGTTTCACGTTCGTCTGCTCTTGCAAGTAAAGCAACAGGTTATCCCATCGCAAAAGTTACCGCAATGCTTGCTCTCGGCATGACTCTTGACGAAATCAAGAATGACGAAACAGGTCTTAACTGCGCAAAGTTTGAACCTGACGTTAAATATATCGTTGTTAAGCTTCCCAAGTGGCCCTTCGATAAGTTTGTTAACGCAAGCCGTAAGCTTGGCACACAGATGAAGGCAACGGGCGAAGTTATGTCAATCGGACCCACTTTCGAGATGGCTATTATGAAGGCTGTCAGAGGTGCTGAAATTTCGCTTGACACTCTCAACGCAGAGCCCAAGACAAACGCTCCCCTTGAAGAAAGAATGAGAGAAACCGACGATATGCGTCTCTTCTCCGTTTTCGAAGCAATCAAGGGCGGTATGCCGATTGAAAAGGTTCACGAAATCACAAAGATTACAGAGTGGTTCCTTGAAAAGCTCAAGAACCTTGCTGACTTTGAAAAATCAATTGAAGGCGGCAACCTCACAGAAGAAAAATATTATCAGGGTAAGGATTACGGCTACCCCGATCCAGCACTCAAGCGTCTTTCAGGCGTTAAGGAGCTTCCCGCTCACAAAGAAGCTGTTTACAGAATCGTTGACACCTGCACAAAGAACTTCAACACAGCCGCACCCTACTTCTACTCAACCTACGGCGACGAATGCGAGGCAAGACCTCTCATCGACGAAAAGAAAGAAAAAATCATCGTTCTCGGCTCAGGTCCCATCAGAATCGGTCAGGGTATAAGTCGGATCGTAGCCATGTCGTTCTGTGAGCC
>JAZRTB010000059.1:0-31435 GCA_045651805.1 Clostridia bacterium | reverse complement strand
TTCCATTTCAAGACCCTTGCTATTCACGGTAGCTTTCATAGCGTCGATTTCTTCCTGCGGCCATACCTCACCAACAGGAACAGAATACACTGCCGTCACTACACCTGTCATACAGGGAATCTGTCTTATGTAATCGAGAGTTATTGAATCGTCATTTCCGTACCAACGGAAAGTCATTTTCATAATTTTATCTCCTTTTAAATGTTTTCGTTATCCCAGAAAAGCTCATGTCTGAAATATCCGTCAAGGTGAATGAGTTCAACCTCAAGCTGTTCGATTTTCCAGATAAGTGCCTTTTCGTCGCCTACATATTCCATACTGGGCTCCCAACCAAGGCGGCTGTCAACCTGTACAAGCGGGATTGTATCCTTAACGTTACGGAGCTCGTTTTTAAGGATTTCTTCCATATTGCGTATAAGCTCCTCACCTTTTTCTCTTGTACGGCACATTGTAAGCTGCTGACGGTTAATATAATGCTCTTTTACATTTCTTGTTGTAATAATGCAGTTACGGATATAATGAACAAGATTTGTAAGGCGTAAAAGCTCATCATTGGGATTTGTGCACTTATTAAGCGTTTCAAGAGCAGAATTTACAAGGTCAAGCATAATTTTTGATTCGTCCATTTCGTCAAAAATTCTGATACCGATAAGCGAATTCTTGATAGAAAGATCTTCCCAATATCTTGAATAAGCCATACCGGGAAGCGGATGTGCCGCGTGCTTTGAATGTGATGGGAAGGATTTCGGCCATCCCTCATAAATATCTGTCCAGATAGGATATGCAGGACCGATTCTGTAAGGGCCGTACTGATCCTCATTAGTTGCAACATAGTGAGTTATAGCCTCACTTAAGTCGCGGAAAGCATTTTCCACAAGGTCAGCATTTTCTTCGCCGTAATCTCTTACAATAAGGTCACGGATAATCACTTCATCATCCTTTACGGGAGTGAAGAATTTCCACTTCTCAATATCTGTAATTATTGAAGGATAAAATCCGTAGTGAATATTTTCAAGCATACCTGAAAGACCGTAGTCCTTCTTCGCTTTAAGGAGTTCGTTATACTTTTTCATCCATTGGAAAGGCATTGGCTCGTAAGGAATCATACCAAAATCCCAGGTAAATCCTGATGAATTTGCATTTGCAACACCACGCATACCTGCTTTTTTAACGGCTTCTGCCTCAACTTTGTATTTTTCAGAGGGGTCTGCAAAGCGAAGCGAATAGTCAACGCCACATTCCACACTCTCTTTACCAAGGCGGTATTTTCTGCCGTTGTCCCAGGTTGTCATTATGATACATTCCTTGGGAAGGTCGTGAATAAGTCTTACACGTTCTTCATCGGGGGCACCCTGCCAGTTGTATGTACTTATAACAAGCTCTGCCTCCGGCTTGATACCCTTAATAATCTTAAGAATAAGCTTCATAAGGTCGGGATAGTCGTTACAGGGCCACCAACCTGAAGATGTGGGGCGGGTATCACGGGGAGCGATTCTTTCAAACTTTTTCACGCCCGGAGGTGCAATATGGGGGTCGGAGGTTGCATAACGGGTAGCTTCGCCCAGGAAAGATACACCCCACACGCTGGGACACTCTCTGAAAAGCTTACCGTAGATGTTATCGTAAAATTCCTCTGCATTGGGTGCATACACATTAACGCTGTGAGGAATATAGAACTGAACAAGAATCTTTATTCCGTACTTTGCGGCGCGCTGTGCAAGATTTTCAAGGTCAAGATAATACCCTCTGCGGTCACTGTCAAAATCGGTCATCCACATTTCAAGCGTATCCATACCAAGATGGGCAATTCTTGCAAGGATTTCATCGGGGAATTCTGCAGTACCCATAGGTGACTGTGTGGCACGCATAATGCTGAATTCTGCCTTTCTCTTGATAGTACCAAAAGAAATAATGGGTGCCTTTTTAATGTTCATCAAATCTTCCAGGAAATAAAGTCCCTGCGCGATACCTCTTGAATCATATCCTTCAAGAGTGATACCGTTATCGGCTACCGTAATTCTGTAACCCATATAACCACTTGCTTCTTCAATATCTTCATTGATTGAAAGCTTTATGAAGTTTACGTCTGCTTTCTTCGCAATACCTGCACACACATTCATTGATGTGAGAAGATAATCAGTAAAGTCATAAGCGGCAGTTTTTGTGATTACATCATAATTCTCGGGAAGAATGATTGAAAAACCATCTTTTATTTCAAATTCATTGCCATTTGCGGTAATATCGTAATTTCTGATATTTGGTTTATGTAATTCCATAAGGCGTTTACGGAATTCATAACGCTGTTCTTTTTTAAGCATACAACTCACCTCTTATTTATCAAAACCAAACTGCTTATCTGCAAAGTCCATATATGCTCTCCAGTCGAAGAGAAGAAGGTTGTGACCGCCTGTTCTTACGTGGTAGCCTATATTACCCTTATTAAGTGAAAAATCAACTTCGGGGAAACCGTCTTCAACAAGACCGATTTTGCCGTAAACCTTTTCATAAACTTCGGAAGCGAGGCAAGCTGTTGTAAATTCAGCCTTGGGGTCAGCCCACTCATCAAGCTCGGAGCTCTGTACATAAAGTCCACGGGGTGCAACAAGTGCCGCAAGATAGTGCTGGTCAAATTCCATAGCCTGTTCGTTATTTACATACTTTGCGTAATTCTGACAGAACCAGTAAGGAACAACGTCAACCATATATTCAACGTGTTCACCGATTTTTGTCTTGAAAAGTGCCGCACCGCCACAGCCGGAGCTGTTTGGGATACCGATAGCAAATCTTTCGTCAAATGCGGCAGTAACAAGGGCAGTCTTACCGAGTCTTGAGTGACCCATAACTGCAACCTTTGTTTCATCAACTTCGGGAGCCTTTTCAAGATAGTCCATAATTCTCATAGCGGCAAATGACCAAAGACCGATTGCACCAAGGTCTTCCTTGCTGTCGGGGTCGATTTCAAGAGTTTCGAAAAGACCTTTTCTGTAATCTGTGTATTTATAACCGGGCTCGTGCTCGATAATACCTGCAGTATAATCTTCGTGAGCAATTTCGTCTGTATCATAATAGATAAGACCATAACCACGGTTTGCAATTTCTTCAAGAGGGAATCTCTCGTCAATTATTCCCTGATATACACTTCTTGACATCCAGAGATGACGGCTGATGTGAAGGAACATAGGTACATTCTTTCTTCCGTAAGGAAGGAACATATATGCATTAAAGGAGAATGATTTGCCGTTGTTATTTACGGTAATTTCAATCTGTCTTCTTAAGATTTCCTTATTGGGAATCTTTGTTTCAGCAATAATTTTGAAGGTAGTGTTCTTCTTGTCATATTCGGGGAATCTGCCGTATTCTTCACGCTGAAGAATTTCCTTCATCCTCGCTCTTCCCTCTTTTTCCCATTTTCCAGGATTGCCGATTTCATCGGGCATAAGAATTTCAGGAAGATTCACGTTATACTTTTTATTTACTTCTGCTATTGTCATTTTAGTTCTCTCCTTTATTTGCATAATCATAAATGTTAGCAACAAATCTCTTTGCAACGGGGTTTTCCGTACGAAGCTCTGCAAGGCAGATTACGTAGAGCTTACCCTCGTATTCCTTTACTGCACAAGCAAGAGCGTCGTCCCAATGACCGTTGTCATCCTTGTTACCTGTTGTAAGCACGGGAGTAAATCCGTCTGCAACAAAAGTATTGTAAAGAATGGGGGTAATCATATCCTCATCCTCGTTATACCAGTAGGAGAAGTCCTTTTCACGGAATTCTTCCACAATGGGGTGACCTGTCTTTCTTGAAACAAAGTGAAGCGGAAGCATACCGCATGCCTTTACCTTTACCTTCTCCCCTGCAATTTCATATTCACCGGGTGTAAGGTCGTCAATGATTACAACGTCGTCATTTACTTCAATATCGCAGTCCTCAAAGATTTCGATGTTCTGTGTTGCGTAGTTTACAACCTTTCCGTTTTCATCAAGGAGAATTGCTTTAAGTGTGAACATTTCTCTGTCAACAACCTCGTCAATTGTGAAGCGGACATCGGAAATTGCAGTAACATCGCAGTTTTTGATTTCTGCCTGTCTTTCTGCGCTCATAACAAGCTCTTCACCTGCGTAAAGCTCATAACACATTTTGTAATTCTTGCTTTCAATATTTGTATCGTTACAGATAAATGCTTCGACGCTTACTTCTTCACCCTCAAAATATGTATTCTTGTCTGTGCGAAGACTTACCATAATCGGGTCAAGTGCATTTCTGTATGCAAAGAATGCCTTTTTGGGATTTCTGTCACAGTCCATAATAGTCTTCATCCAACCGCTGGGCCATGCATCAATAAACAGATGTATCGCAAAGGAAATCATACGGCTGTCACGGCGGAACGCCTCTGCCATAAGCTTTGTAGCAAGTGCCTGATAACGCTGACTGTGCTCTACCCAATCGTCAATATTATCCTGTGTATCATAGAAGAATCTGTGAAGGTCCTTTGTCTGCGCACCTACTATTTTACCAATATCAATAGGTTCAACTATCCACTCTGCAGGATAGTATTTACGCATTACTTCGCTACATTCAAGACCCTCTGTACCAAACTCACCGCAGCCGTAATACCAACCGGGCTTAACCTGCATCCAATGTCCCTTATGAAGTTTACCGATGTCAATACCGTGACCGTTATACCAAGTGGGATAACAGTGGTTATCGGGCATACCCTCTGTGGGCGGGTCGTAGTCACCGTCAACGTGCTTGATTACACGGTCAGGATTATTAAGACGAACTATGTAGTCACAAGAAGTGAAGAAGTTTTCAAGGTCGGGACGCTCCAAATGTCTGTGAGGCTGATTTTTAGCATTGGGGAAAGGTTCGTTAATATAAGTTACAACAACACAGCACGCGTGGCTTCTTATAAGCTTTTCCATTTCCTCTGCCTGACGGATACCTTCAGCAACCTTATTTCTTCTCATACAACCGAAAAGCGGAAGGTCTGTCTGAATCATAAGACCGAGCATATCGCAGTAATCGTAAAATTCTTCCTGAACGGGACGCTGTGTAATACGGAGATAGCTCATATTACAAAGCTTTGCAAGAAGAATGTCGTCAATAAGCTGATCGAAGTCACCGCGCATAACATCAAGCTGTTCAAAACCCATTGTATTTGCACCGCGAAGACGGGTCTTTTTGCCGTTAAGCATAAACATACCCTTCATATCTTCGTTATCAAGGTCCTGACGGAAATCACGCATACCGAACTGACGCTTACGTGTATCTGTTACTTCACCATTGTAGAGAAGTTCTACCTGCACCTGATAAAGGTAAGGAGTTTCTAATTCCCAGAGCTTTGCATTTTCCATGGGAATCATAAATTTATAAACATTATTACCTTTTTCTGCAGGAACTTTAAGGGGTTTACCCATAATATCCTTAACGTCAGCCTGGGTAAGGCTGTCGCCCATACCTGCATAGTAGATGGTTTCTGCCTCAAAGGGCATTTTTTCAAATACTGTTGCTTCAAAGTTCTGTCCGTAAACAGAAATTGTGAAGTTAAGGTCTTTAATCACATATTCTGTATTTTCAACCTCAACCCATACCTCCGCCTTATTTTCAAAGGGAAGCGGACGAACAAACACATCCGTTATATGAGTTTTGTTTCTGTATTCTATATAAACATCGTCGTAAAGACCCATTCCGGGAGGACAGTGATGCCATCCAATCTGAGCATCGTCCCAGCCTATGCCTGTTGCGGCATAAAGCTTGTCACCTTCAAGTCGTTGTCCTGTGCCACAAAAGTCGCAGACACCGCCATATATAAAGTCGTTCTTAAGAACAATCTTAAGGTCGTTTTCGCCCACATTTACAAGTTCTGTGATGTTAAACTCAAAAGGAGCAAAGAACCCTTCGTGCCTACCTGCGAATTCACCGTTAATCATAACTGCGGCTTCGTAATCGGCACCACCGATGCAGATGTAGATTTCTTTTCCCGGAGCATCTTCAATATTAAATTTTGTTTCGTAAACCTGCTTTGCATAGCCTACGGGGCCACCGTAATAAGGAATGGTGATTTTTTCTTTTCCGTCAAGGATAAATTCCTTGATGTCAACTCTTTTATTCATTACGGGAAGCTTGGGAGCAAGATTGCGAAGGAAAGGTGCATACTCTTCCCTCATTTTCTTAAGCTCTGCACGCATTTCCTCGGCAGTATCCATTTTCTTTTCTGTTTTAATTGCTTCTCCGCCATCCTGAAGTTCACAGATTTCAATATCGGTAAACTTTGGAGAAGGCTCATAAAGAAGCTCCGCTCTGCCGCCTATACCACCTGCGGCAATGTCCATAAACTGATCGTTTGCCATTAAAATTCACCTCATTTATTGTCATAGTCATAACGTCTTATCTGCCCGAGAATGTCGGCAGCTGCAACGTTATAGGAATGATTGTCCTTAATTGTGGGATACCACGTTGTCATCATATAGCCGAGAAGATTTTCCTTACTTATCTGCTCTTTACAGAATTCTGAAAGAAGGGTGATATTCTCATAAGCCATCCATATACTTCCTGTGGGTACCTGCTTATAGCCGTGTTTGTCAAGGAATGAATAATATTTATACGCATCCCAAAGCGGATAACTGGGTGTTCCGGGGAAAGAAAAATCTCTGTCATAGTACCATATACTCTGGAGAACTGATTTTGGCATTTTCTTTACATATTCGTTTTCATCCTGAAGAATTACATTATCACTCCACATCCATGCACAGCTGCCATTCTTTTCAACTTCATTGATAAAGAAAAGAACGTCGTGCCACCAGAGGTCACCGTGTCTTACAACGGCATAGCTGTAAGGCTTCTGATGGTGATAAGCCTCCTCATCCATACCGATGTGGAAATAATCGGGAGTATCAAATATTTCGCAGACTTCTTTTATGAGGTCTGCACAAACTCTGTAATAAATGCTTGTTGAAACCATTCTTGAATACTCGCCAAGCCACTCATCGTGAGTTGTGGCAAAGTTAAGCTTGGGAATGGGATTAAGACCGATTGAGCGAAGTCTCTTTAACTCTGCCTTAAGCTCATCCACACTCCAGCTTCCCTCGATTGCAAGCTCGGGATGTGTTTCGTACTTAACACCTTCGCCAAGGTCAATGATAAGAGTATTTACACCTTTTAAAACAAGCTCATTTGTAAGTGCAATCCACTCTTCTTTATCTGTACGCATCTTGTCCTCTGCTTTGTGCATAAGACCGCGTGGTGTTCTGTCAAGACCATAAAGCTTACCGTCTTTGTCTGCCCACATATGTGTACCTAAATGAATCAAATAAGACCAAATCATAAAAATTCTCCTTTTACACTGTAGTGCTATTATAATTATACATTTATCCTTTATTTTCCGTCAAGACCAATATATTGACAAAAGACCAATATATTGACATTTTATCAATTTTTCATTAAGTTCTCTTTTTAAAGAATATCATCAATAAGAATAAACTTATACCCATTAATATGCATATATTTCGCGAAGGAAAGAATCCTGTCAAGATGGTCAGGCTGATATGCATAAAATTCGGGGTATGCATACTGTTCGTGTGTAGCCACACCAACATAGTCTTTCCCGATATATTCAGAAAGTGCATTTTCAATGTTTTCAAGTTTAACGTGATTGATACAAAATGTATTACAGTATTCCTTGAAAAGAATGCCCGTTTCTCGGTCTTTGACAAACTCCATATTAAAGCGTGTTTTTTCTGTTTCTTCCACCGTAAGATGGTTATATCCGCAAATGGAATTATCCATATCGGGATCACCCATATTTCTTGCAAAAAGCATCGTTTCGGGTTGTCTATTCTGGAGAAGTCTGCCTGCATGTCCGTAAGGAAGTGAATTCGGGTCCCCATTATACTCATGTCTTTCCCCTATTGTTGCAGCACTAACCTTGATTCCCTGATCTACAAGTGCACGGCACCCCGCTTTACTTACAGGCGACCAGTGAGGATTGAAGGTGATTGACATAATCTTTTCCCCTGCAAAACGGATAACCTCGTTTTTAAAACGGAGAAAAGAATTTTTCATATCGTCATAGCTGATATTAACGTGGGGATAATCCGGATATTCCTGCTTTGCGTGAAATGCAATTTTTATCCAGTCGGAATTTGCCTCCCACTCTTTTTTATAAATATCTGTCATATCGGCAAGTGTAAATTCATTATCACCATAAAAATAATCTGTACGGTAAAACGAGTTAAGCATAACTTTAAGACCGTATTTATCGTGTGCCTCCTTGAGGGCTTTCATATATCTGTTTTCAAAAATTGAAGATGGTTTTTCTCTTGCTAAATCACGAAAAATCCATATAACATCATCTATATAAAAATACGCATTTTTCATCATTGTCACGGCCTTTCAAAGTAACCTAAAACATTATAGAACTTTCCTCCGGAAAGTGCTTTTTCTTTAACTTTTCTTGCAAATTCACTTTTCGGTTCAATTTCCCTTATTTCTTCACGGTCGGTAAAACCGAATTTAAAGAGGAAATGAATTATACTGTCCTGCTCACGCTTGTGGATTATATTGAATCTTCTCTGGAATTTAATTATATTGGTATCGTCACCAAGAAATTCACGAAGATTATCGTCAAGCATCCACGAAAAGCAGGTATAGTACTTATACTCATATTCGGGGAAATGCTTTTTAAAGAAGTTTTCTGCAAAGGCAAAAGCTTCATCTACAACCTCCGGTTTTATTGAGCCACCGTCAGCGGGAATATGCACATCAATGACATTTTCATCACCTGAAAAGCCGCCGTCTTTCCCTTCGGGATACATTTTTGACATCTGAAACTGAAGTCTTCCCAGTCTGAAAATTTCAAATTTAAGAGAAAGAACTATCCAATCATCTTTATCAACCTTGAAATCACCTTTAAGGAGTGTATCGGGAAGATATTTTATTGATTCATAGAAAATATCCTCGCTGATTCCCCTCTCCTTATACTGACGGTAAAGATTTTCGCAGAAGTAAAGAAACATAACTGCGTTTTTCTCTTTATTTTCAGAATCTTTTTCAAGGTAGGTTTTTATATCACATTCATAGAGCCCCTCTGTATCTTCAAGAAGTGCATAAAATTTCTCATCTGCTTCCTTTGGGAAGTCAAGCTTTTCGTACCATTTTTCCGCAAGCTCTTTAACCTTTTGCATTTTATTTCCATTCCTTCCGATGATCGTTTATGGCTTTTTCTGCATACTTGATTGCAGAAAAATGAATTTCCTTGTCAAGCTCTGTAGTATCGCACCAGGGGGCAACAAGAAGTCCAAGGTTCTTATCGTCATCAATATTCTCTTTTGAGAAACGTACCTGATGGTCAAAATTATATTTAGCGCTGTGGTTTGAACCGCAGGGAAGCTGTTCATAGCCTTCATCACAGAGCTTTCTGTAGTTATCACGTCTTGCACAGCTCCATGGGTCTTTTGGAAGAGGTGCAGAAGAATCCTCGTACATATGGTTATAGTACCATGGACTGATAAGTACATCCTTGGGAACATTTTCAATAAATTCGTCATAATGAGACCATGACCAGTCTGCCCACATCCAGGGACGTGAACCACACTCACGAACACAGTCAAAATAGAAATTAAGGTCGTGCCAGATAAGTTCAAACTGACGGTATGCCGCAAAAGTGAGCTTTGCCTGATTAAGACCGTTTTCCTCGTCAAGACCAAGGTGGAAAAGCTCGGGAGTATCGAAAATCTCGCAAACCTCTTTTATAAGGTCCTTTACAACCTCATAATATATGGATGTTGAAAGCATTCTTGAATAATCCTTGAGCCACGCATCGTGACCTGCAGAGAAATTAAGCTTGGGGAATACTTTAAGTCCCATAGCCTTAAGACGCTTAACCTCGGCATTCATAAATTCGGGTGTCCACGCACCCTCAACTGCGATTTCGGGATGGGACTTATAAAGAATACCGTCGCCAACATCAACAAGGATTGAGTTGAAGCCGTGTGCTACTGCAAAATCTATGATTTCGTCCCACGCCTTTTTCTCTGTATTAAGTTTAAGAGAAAATCTTGCACCTGTGCAGGCAGGTCTTGTAGCAGAGTCCTCCCACATATTATCGCTGAGGTATAACATTAAGCATAAAATTTTATCTTTCATTTTTATTCTCCTTCATCAGTCAAGAAATGCTTCTTTTACTTCCTCTACGTGCTCAAGTGCCGCAAAGTATCTGTACTTGTTTCTTTCGGTTGTGCTTCTTCCGGATTTAATCATAAAGCCCTTTACTTTTTCCTCTACTGCATTTTCCTTTGTAAACCTTACGTTATGCTCAAATGAATAAGGAGTGTATGAATCGTTTGAACCGCAGGGAAGAATTTCATAACCGGCCTCTGTAAGCTTTTTATAGCTGTCACGCATATTAACGTGTGAAGGTGTATCAATAAGAGGTGCCTGGGGGTCAGAATACATATGATGCTGATAAAAAGGACTTACAAGAACATCCTTTGCAATGTTCTTTTCAAAGCGGTCAAAATCATTTGCCGCAATATCGCCCCATATCCAGGGCCTTACGCCCTTATCCCTTACGCACTGAAGCATAAAGTTAACATCCTGCATCAAAAGTGCAAACTGTCTGTAACAAGCGTATGTAAGATTTCTCTGACTTTCTTCTCCTTCTTCGTTCATTCCAAGGTGGAAAAGCTCGGGAGTTTCGAATATATCGCAAACCTCATAAATAAGGTCTTTTACAACTTCGTAGTAGTCTGGTGTGCCAAGCATTCTGCCGTATATACCAAGCCACGCATCGTGTGCCGCAGAGAAGTTAAGCATAGGAATTACCTTAAATCCCATAGCTTTAAGGCGTCTAACTTCTTCTGTCATATATTCGGGAGTCCAGCCGCCCTCTTCGAGCCAAAGTTCGGGATGCGACTTATAATTAATACCGTCGGCAAGGTCGATTACAAGGGTGGTTATCCCCTTTTCCTTTGCTCTGTCAACTATCTGGTCCCAAGCCGCCTTTTCCGTAATCATTTTTGTATTGAAAACCCTGCCTGCAAAGTTGGGTTTAGTTTTTGAATCGTTACCTGTATTGTCGCCAAGTGTTATAATTAAGCATAAATCTTTGTTATACATACTCATATACCTCCAAAGAATTGTTCTCTTGTATACTTTGCCTGATAAATTGCATCAAAATAGTAATTTTTTGAACTGTCGTTAATAGGAGACCAGCAACCGGTGATTGCCATACCGATAATTTTATCAAGAACGGCATTTTCTGTTGCATATCTTACATTATGTTCAAAGTTAAACGTATTTTCGTTAGAACCGCCCTGAAGCCAGAGGTCATACCCGGCTTCCGTTAATTCCTTAAAAGTTTCAAGACGCTTTGTACTCCACGGGTCTGTAAGCTTCGGACGAGCCGCATCAAAGTAAAGATTGTTATAAAACCAGTTACTTATAATAATGTCGCGGGGAACATTTTCCAGAAATTCCTCGGGAAAGCTCCAGTAATAGTCCGCGTCAATATTTGGTCTTACACCCTTTTCACGGATGCAGTCGCACAGATAATTTATATCCTGCCATTTAAGATCGCTCTGTCTGTAACAGGCATACTGCACTCTTTGCTGATTAAGACCATTTTCTTCGTCCATTTCAATAGCCATCATTTCAGGCGTATTAAAAAGGTCGCAAACTTCGTAAATCAGATCACGGACAACTTCATAATATTTCGGAGTTGACACCATACGGGAATAAATCCCGAGCCACACATCGTGCCCTGCAGAAAAATTAAGACGAGGATATGCCTTAAGACCTTTGGAATAAATATACGAAAGTTCTTCTTTAAGTTCATCCGTTGTCCATGCACCCTCAATTGCAATTTCGGGATGGGACTCATAACGGATACCGTTTGCAAGGTTTATGTAAAGGCTGTCAATTCCGTTTTCCGCTGCCATATCCACAACTTCTCTCCACGCCTTCTTCTCTGTAAGAAGCTTTGTGTTAAAGATTTCACCGTTGCACCAGGGCGTTGTGTCGGAGTCGTTCCAACAGTTACCTGCAAGATACATAATAAGACACCAGTTGTCGTTTATCATGTTATTTACCTCCGTTCATTTTATCAATGGAAAATCTCGCCTGATAAATTGCATCAAGGTAATAATACTTACTTTCACGCATAGGTGCTGCCCAGCTTCCGCACATAAGAATACCGCTGATTTTATTTTCGTCAAGCTTTTCACGGGCGAAGCGGATTGTCTGCTCAACATTGTAGTTATTCTCATTTGCTGACGGCTGAAGCATAATATCGTAGCCTGCTTTTGTAAGAACTTCAAAGCATTTTAGTCTATTCACACTCCAGGGATGTGTAGGTCTTGGGTGTGCTTCGTCAAAATAGAGATTAAGATAATACCAGGGGCATACAAGTACATCCTTGGGAACATTTTCGAGGAATTCTTCAGGATATGACCAGTAGTAGTCAGCACCGATGCAGGGTCTTACACCCTTTTCACGGACACAATCGCAAAGATAGTTTACATCATGCCAGACTAACTCGCCCTGACGGTAACACACATACTGAAGTCTGCCCTGATTAAGTCCGTTTTCTTCATCAAGTACAAGAGAGAAAATTTCGGGAGTGTCAAAAATATCGCACACCTCGTGAATTAAATCACGTGCAACCTTGTAATACTTGGGTGTTGAAACCATTCTGGAATACACGCCGAGCCACGCATCGTGCCCTGCAGAAAAGTTAAGACGTGGGTAAATTGTAAGCCCCTTTTCCTTATAATGCTTTACTTCCGAATTCATAAATTCGGGTGTCCACGCCCCCTCAACCGCAATTTCGGGATGAGTATTAAACTTAATTCCGTTTGCAATATCAAGAAGAATACTGTCAAAGCCGTTTTCTATTGCTGTATCGCATATTTCGCGCCAGGTATCCACATCTGCACGAAGCACCGGCTGATAAAGGTCACCTGTGCAGGACGGAACTTCCGCCGAGTCATTCCAGCAATTATCAGCAAGGCATATAAGCAGACATAATTTATCGTTAATCATTTTTACTCTCCTAACATATTCATAACCGCCACACCGGCACCGAGAACGATACCAACACCGTGGTCGTCATTTGTGATTGTACCAAGGTTAAGGTAGTATTTTTCTTCTTTATTACATCCTGAACCCTGACATACGCCGTATACGTTACCATCTGAGTCAACACATCTTTCACAAAGTGAATTCCATGCCTCAACAACTGTATCTTTTATACTTTCATCAAGCCAACCTAATTTTACGCCACGTGCAAGTGCAGTAATAAACATGGCACTACCGCTTGTTTCAACATAGCTGTCGTGGTTATTTATTACCTGATGCCAGATACCCTGACGTTTATCACGGCAGTTAAGAACACCGCCTGCAAAGTTTTGGAAAATTTCAAGAACTCTTGCTCTGTCCTTGTGCTCCTCGGGCATAAGCATAAGAAGTTCACTCATTGCAAGAAGCACCCAGCCGTTACCTCTGCCCCAGGGAACGCGATTTGCAAATTCTTCCGGCGGGAAATAAATATGTGAGTATATGTTCTGGTCGTGCATATACATTCTTTCCCAGAAGCCGAAAACCTGTCTTGCGGCCTCATCAAAGTATTTTTCTTCGTTAAAGAGTGCACCAAGACGTGCGAGGAACGGAAGACACATATACATATCGTCTGTCCACATAGTGCTTCCGCGGTGGAATGTGCCATCGGGGAATCTGGGAACATTGGTCATCATCTGATTTGCCATCAATTCAATAAGACGCTTTGCATTGTTGTCACCGCTCATAAGATAATACTCGCAAAGTGTGATACCGAAAGTACCGATAGAGTCAAGATTATTGAATTTTGCCGATGCAGGAAGATAGGATGAATATCCCAATACGGTGTTATCGTGTTTTGCATAGTCACGGTGCTTCGAAATAGTTTTACCGAAGGAAAGATAATAATCATAGAATTCCGCGATATCAAGCTTTGCCGCAGTCTGTCGCATACCCTCTACGCCAACCATAATAGCGTAGAACCACTGACCCCAGAAGCTTGTTTCAACATTCTGACGAAGATATGTATTTTTGCGGTAGAAATTCCAGTAGCAGGTTCTTCCGCAGGCAGATGACATAGGCTCTGCAAAGTCAAGCTTTGTTTCGGGAACATAAGGATAGCTGAAAGGTTCTGTTTCTCTTCCGTAAGGGCCTGACCATATCCACTGAAGGTCAGGACAGGTATCTCCTGTTACAAATGAAAGCTGAGTTTCACCGTAAGCCGTTGCGGTGAAGCCCCACTCTCCCTTTCTGCCACTCTTTATAAGAAGAGGTGTGAAATCTGAAAATTCTGCTTCATAAACGCCTGCGGCGTTTACATTATAAAGCACCTTACCGTCACTTATAACCTTAAGAGGTGACTTGTGCTCAATAACAAGCTTACCCTTACATTCTGTATATACGTAAGCCGCATTACCTTCGCCTTCACAAAGATCATTAAAGTCAAACACCTTTACATTTGACTGCTGTGGTTTTACGGGGAAAACCCAATCAATATTTTCGTATGTAGGTTCAAACACTTCGCTCTTTTTATAAAGGCGTGAATGTCTTATAACAGCCTGACCTTCAAAGCCTTCGTTGTCAATATACTGTCTTGAACAGTAAACGTAGCTTCCTACCCCAATACGAAGTCCGCCGAGAAGGATACGAAGATACCCTTCAAAACCTTCTTCGTCTGCAACAAGCTTTACTACTATACGGTTTTTACCTTTTTTAAAGAGAATATCTGCATCAACAGCAGGAATACCTCTTAAATCTCCGTCGTGTGTGGGGATTTTTTCACCGTTAAAATAAACCTCGGCATTTTTATTCTGCGCAACGTTTATAATAAGCTCTCTGTCATAGGGGCCGTCTGCATCAACGCTGATAAAAGCATAGTCACCTACTTCATATTCAGGAAAAATCTCGGCAAAGTTCGGACCTGCTTTATGAATAATATCCATTTCTTTATAATAAGTGAAGGGACGGTAGCAAACCTCGCTTACGGGACGGGTTTCAAGCATATGGTCGTAAATTTTTCTGATAATTTCCGCGTTTGTGCGGTTTCCTTCTCTGATTGATTTTTCACAGTAACGCATAATAAAATCCTCCAAATTATAATTGTAACAAAAAATGCAGAAAGCAATCCACGAGCGTAATTCATAAGCCAATTGAATTAAAATGAATACCTCCGTTTCTTGCCTTCTGCATAAGTTCAGTTAATAAGTTCTGCCGTTACGGATGCAATCTTGACACCCGTTGTACTTTTTATTGTAAAGTCTGTTTTAAGTCTTTCCATGTTGTCAAGGCACACCCCGCTAAGTTCAAATACAGCAGTCTTAATCTCACCTGTGCCTGTTCTTTTAATCGTCTTGGTATTTTTAACAAGGCGGTTTCTTGTTTCGCCAATTTCAAATGTATAGTATGTAAAGTCAAATGCACCTGTACCCTCGTCAAGGTATGATATTTTAATCTTAACATCACCCTCGGGCTGATATGCGGTAGAGGTTTTTACATTAACTCTCATAACATTTTCTGACGGAAGGTTGTAAAGCGTCTGTCCGTTATGTGTTTCAACTGAAACTTCGCTGTCGCAACCTTCATAGCTGAAGCTGTCGCAACTGTCGGAAAGGTCGTACCAACCGCCGTCGGGAGCATTTTCGATTATATCCGAAACATCTGCCCAACCAACTCTTATAATCTTTCCTGATTCGTCGTAAAGACCAAACCATACCTTGTTACCGTCAAGGCTGAATCCGGGATGACAGTGACCGGGGTTAACACCGGTCTGTCTTACTCTTGCTATATGGTGGCTTACGCCTGTGTAACAGTCAATAAGAACAATATCCGAATATTCACCGTTGCTGTAACCTGTATCAGATACCGCCCAACGGTCACTTACGGGACTTGTTGACGGATGATTATAAGCATAGTCGCTGTTAATATAGTTACGCTCTGTTCCGTCATACTTTATTGACACAATACCGGGGTATCCGATAGCTGATGTGCCTGATGATTTGTGGAAAAGAATATGCTCACCATCGTGTGTCCACATTTCATGGCAGGCAATTTCGCCTGCTGATTCCTTTGAGTAAAATCTTGAAACGAACACGTTATAATATTCGTCCGTGTCGGTGTTGAGCACCCAAAGTCTGTCGTTTACCGATGTACCTTCGTGACAGAACATAAGAAGATTTGGCTTTTCGGGATTTATTGAAACGTGATTGGGGTCGTACCACTCTGTCGGGAATACGTAGCTGTGGCTTAAATCCCACTCCCCTGTTGCAATGTCAAGAATCGGGAATCTTGACCCCTCGGCAAGCTGTTTGTCCGACCACTCAACAGAAAGCTTTTCCTCGGTATCCATTACCTGAAGCATACCTGCATTATCGGCATACTCGGAAGGAATAACGCCCACAACCTTTTTTTCGTAGGTGTCAATATCCATTCTTATGATTTCGTTATATCTGTTAATGTAGAAAAGTCCGTTAAGAGGAGTTGTTGTAAGTGTATGCTCATACTTACCTGTATCAATATACTTTACAGAACTTGTTTCTACATTATACTCATAAATTCTGAAGTCTTCGTCACGAACATAGAACTTCGTTCCGTCAGGTGACCACCCCTGCATTGTAAAGTAGCTTCTCATCATATTCTTACCGTTAAAATCTACCCAGTTATAGGTTCTTCCTGTAACGTCACAGGTAATTTCTCCCGTATAAACTTCACGGTTAAGCTCATTTTCAAAATAAAGTGTATCCTGATAAGGATTAACAATTTTGCTGTCAAAAAGAAATACCTTTATTACAGAATTTTCGGGATTTTCCGAAAGAGTGAAGTCTTCAAAAACAAGCTCTTCCACAGTTTTGTTGTCAGTATCAAGTTCAATACTCTTAAGCTTGATATTTGTAAGCTTATTTCCCTGATACTCACCAACTGCTACAGTAACTTTTTTCGGTTCATTTGTCTGATTGTAAAGACGCACGTCAACATCAATTTTTCCGTTAAGTGCCTCTTCAATAGCGGTAACAGCCCTGCCATTACTGGTGAAGGAGCTGTCTATAGCAACCTCACCTGCAACTCTATATGCCGCAAAGTTATCAAATGAAAGTCCGCCCGACTGTGTTCTGAAGTTTGTGAAACGGATATCCTCAACATTGTAGAGGGCGTGGTCTTTTCTGTCTGTACATTTATAAAGCTCAATCGGTTTTTCATTAAGCTTTACACCGTCAATATAATAGTCTGCAGTCTTATCTGCGGTATTGATTTCAACCTTCAGAGTAAACCACTCGTCAAGTTCCGGTGCAGTATTCATAAGAGTAACACCTCTTGATATGCCTGCTTCATCCTGACGCCTTGTGAACATATATGAACGGAAGCCTTCATAATATATACACATATCCACTATCTGATCTCTCTCGGTAGTGCCGTCGGGAAGCAGATAATTTCCGTACATGTGGAAGAAATAATATTGCGGCGTAGTTGAATGGTTAAACTTTACATCCATTTCATACGCCACTTTGTACTGTGATGTGGTGGGGAATTTATACTGAATAAATTTCTGCGCACCGCTTGTTCCTTCACGCCATGTATGCATATAATGGTTGTTGTTTTTCTCAACCTCTAATGCGTTTTTGTAAGGAGTATCGCTATTTGTTGTTACACCCAGCTGTGCATCTTCAATCTGTGTTATACCCTTCCCTACACTTTCGGGATAATAGAAAGAGTCAGAATAATAAACATCATTCTCACTTGAGAAAACTGTGTAGCAGAGTTCTTTTGTTAAAAGTGCATTTTTCCCGTCCTGCATAATTGAAACGGTAATTGTAACAGGCGTATTTTCTTTCTGCCTTGTAACAATACCCTTTCCTGCTACGCTGTTAACATCAATAACTGCAGGATTGGAGCTTTCAAAAGTTATATCAACATCAGAAAAATCAATGTCCGAAAGCTTTTCGTAATCAAATTCAAGGTCTTTTGTGATATGCTTTACAGATTCCGTTGTGAAAAGCTCCGGCGTGATTTTTTTTGCAATATTTGAAATCTTACTGTATTCCTCATCACAAAGAACTGTAAAGTGAAACTCCTTTTCAATCGTTGCACCATTCTTTTTAAAGGTAGCCTTTATTGTTACGGGAGTTTCGTATTTTGCACGATTTACCTCACCGCTTTCCGATATAACGTCGGGATCGCTTGAGGTAAATTCTACCATTATTCCCTTTTCTGCGATATAGTCTGCCATTACATTATTCTCAAAATTAAGGTCTTTTGAAACAGCATCTTTATCCTCATCTGTAAAGTCAGTTTCATCTATATTATTATAAAGGTAGAAAAGCTCGGGATTTTTGTTGTACCACTCGGGGTTACTTGTAACGCTTATATCATCAATCCACAAATTACCATAACCGTACTGACGGAATGTATTGAATTCAAAATCGTTGTACCCTACGAAGTTAGTTCTGTCAAGTGAGGGGTTAAGGGTATCGTTAAAGGGAATTGGTTCGCTATTTACTTTGACATCATTTATATAAAGGTCAAGGGTGTAAGTATCCGCGTAATATCTCCACTCAAAGTCTGCCCATTCACCCACTTCGGGTAAATAATCCTTTGAAAGTTCAAGTGTTACGCTTTTTTCACCGTTATGCACAGGCATATAAATTCTGTATGCACCGTCTGCATTATATTGGAAATTTGTTTCATTTATCCATACACGCTTGTCTTCACCGTTTACATTGAATATACCATAAGTTCTGAAAACGTAAATCTGCGGTGTACTTTCATGTTCAAACTTCATACGCATACGTTGAATAATGTCGCCTGTGGGTTTTTCACCAAAGATGTAGTATGTACTGTTAGTCTCCTCCATACCGATAGGTCTGTATGAGTGAAGCATATACTTTCCGTCTTCAACATCTATATAGCTTTTGAATCTCTTTCCTGCGGTGGTTTCCTCTGTCATATCGGTTGCAAATCTTGTAGACCAACCGTATGTGCCTTTAATGGGAGGAGTAGCGTTTGTTTCTGAACGAACTATTCCGGGAACGTCGTAAAGTAACATTCCTTTACCATCGGGGTAATAGAAGTTTTCCGACATATGTACCTTTGTGGTTTCACGAAGGACGGTGAAGTTAAGATAATTTTTCCAGTTAGATTTTCCGTCTGATACTGTTGCGGTAATTGTTACGGGAATATCGCGATATAAGTCACGCTTAACATAACCTGTTCCCTCTGAAATAACAATCGCATCGCTGTTACTTGTAAAAGTAACAGCATGACCTTCAGGAAGGAAATTTTCAGGATTAAGGTCAAGGTTTTCTGTTATAACATCCCTGGGTTCGTTTGTAAGCATTTCCTCTGTTAAATTGAAACGTGAATTATCATTTGTTTTTATGCTTGTTACAAGCAGGTTATCTATATACACATTTCCGCCCTCATATGTGCGGAAAATGTTAAAGTCAATGTCATTTATATCTACTATATTTTCTCTGTCTGCGCCCTCTTTATCTCTTTCATAGAAAGGCACACTTTCATCTGTTACTTTTTCGCCGTTAATGTACATATCCCAAACCTGGGCATTTGTATCAAAAATCCACTCTATTTCAGTTTTTTTCCCTACCTTGGGCATTTTCGCCTTGTCAACATAGACTGATTTCAATTCGCTTCCGCTATAATAGGAATTATAGGTGGATAATGCACCGTTTGCATCATACTTGAAATTGATTTCAAAAATTCTGGCTCTTTCGTAATCGCCATTTACATAATAGTTTGCAAATGAGCGAAATACATAAATCTGTGTGCCCGGCTCGTGGTCAAAGGTCACATCAGCCTTAACAGACACGATACCCGAAGGCTTGTCACCAAATACATAATGTAAATAGTTATAATCGCTATCTACGGCAACATCACGGTATGCTTTAAGGTAATAGTCACCATTTACTTCATCTGTAATTGCTTTAAATCTATTTGCATCTGTGCTGTCACCGTCAAGCGCAGTCGCAAATGCAAACGCCCATCCCTCCTCTGTATCTCTTGTGGGAGAGGGCATAGTTTTACTTACTTTAAGTGTTTCTTCGTCTGTAAAAAGGTTTCCTTTATTGTTTGGATAATAGAAATTTTCTGATAAATGTACCTTTACATCACCTTTAAGAACAGTGAAGTTAAGGTATTTTGTTACGGTATTTCTTCCGTCCGATACTTTAGCCGTAAGCGTTACGGGAGTATCGTGGTAGAGGTTACGCACAACGTGCGCAACCTCACCATCTACTGAAAGTGCATTTGAATTACTCTCAAAGCTGACAGAAACCCCATCAGGAAGAACGTCGCTTAAATCAAGGTCAAGATTTTTTGTAATAGCACTTGTAACCTCGTTTGTAAGCATTTCTTCACAAAGAAGCTCGGCAAACCAAGCCGCATCCCCTGCTGCAAAACTGACAGCAGGGAAACAGCCAAGCAAAAGTACCATAGCACATATTATTGATGCGAATTTCTTAACTAGCTTTGAGTATTTCATTCTTTCACCTCAAATTATTTGATTACAACTGCAGACTGATTGATGTATCCTGAATATCTGTACATGTACATCATTACACCATTATCGTTAAGTGTAAAATTACCGTTTGCATCCATTGACGCACCTGCAGGAATTTCAGCAAATGTACCTACGCGTACTTCGTTGTTTCTGTAGTCGATAACTACAGGCGCAAGACCTGTGCCAATAGGCGTAGCTATCATAGAATTACCATAATCTGTAGAAAGTGCGATAATATTATCATTCTTTGCCATTATGTGGCCGTAAAGAACTGATTCACCTGTTTCAAGTGTGCCTGACTGTAGTGTAGCGAATGGTGTTGCGTCGCTTGTTCTTACTACCAATTTTGCACCGATGATGTTGAAGTCATTGTCAGCCTTAAGATTAATAATATCACCGAATTTGGGACCACCGGGAATAGCCGCATCAATAATGCCGGGCTTTGCTTCACGGAAGGTGTAGTCAATATTCTTGTAAAGACCTGTAAGGAAGTAAATATCCTCACCGTCTGCATTTACACCCTTCTTTACTTTCTTGACTGTAAATGCACTACCACGCATATATCCGTATTGCTCAAGAGTTTCAACAACTACCGCCTTTGTAACCCAAAGCTCGTTTGCGTCATACATCTTGACATGCGCTCTGGGAGCATCATTGTAAAGATCTTCAGGCTTAACTACACGGATATCTTCTTCAGTGAAGAATTCACCCTGAGGAATAAGATATATTGCCGTATTTTCATCCATTATGTACTTACCGCCAAATGACATACGCTTTCCGTTGTAGTATTCAGAATAGCCATTTGCAGCTGTTTCAAATACTTTACAGAACTTTGTAAGGTCAAAGCCGAGAGGATTCGTACAATTTTCTGTTTCGTTTGTTGTTTCGATTTCCTTAAGTTCACCCAATGCAGAAATCTTAACCTTTACAACCTGGGGAAGGAATTCGCCGCCAACTAAGCCACCAACATAAAGGTCTGCGATTGAAAGAACGTCTTCACCGTTTTCTGTTGAAGCACCGTTTATAAGAATCTTCTTTGCAGTTGCTATTGTAACAATATCGCCTGAGGGAATAACCATCTTAACAAGGCACTTTTTGCCTGAAAGCTTTGCATTGCTTTCCATACCGGCTTTAAGGAAGTATGCATACTGATACTGATCCTTGTAGTTTTCGAAATAACCGATTCTGCCTTCAAAGTCAAGTCTTACAGTTACGTTGTCGTTGAGTATAGCTTTTTTGAATCCGTTTACACCTGTGTTAACATTGTTAAGGAAAGTAGCACTGTATTCAAACTGTGATTCGGTTTCAACACCTTCTACAAGATGCTTAACAGTAATGATTTCCTTACCGTCCTCATCTGTTTCGATGCCTGTTACAGTACCCTCAACCTTGTTTTCGGAAACAACAAGCTTGATTCTTACATCGTCCTTACTTGCATAAACAGAGATGATACTGCTTGACTTAAGTCTTGAAACAGGCTTTGTTTCCCATGTTGCACCGTCAAAGAACTCGAACTTATCATATTCACCGTAACGGACTTCGTTACCGTTACTGTCAGCTATAAGCTGAAGTCCTTCGTTGTTTGAAAGAAGTACGTAGTTTACGTATTCCTCTGCAATGACAACATCATAAGCTTTATCAAAGTTAACGTCCACAAACTCAAGTGTACCTGCTTGAATCTTAAGGTCATCAACCATAAATGCAGGATAGCTGCTTCCGTTATAGATAAAGTCTGCATAAGGACTTACCTTGACGTCAATTGATTTATTGCCGTTCTTGTAAACAACATTTGTCTTTGTGAACTTTGTTGAATCAACAACAAGGTCTTCTGCCTTTACAACAAGAGTTTCGTTCTTCTTGTCATCCTTTGCCGCATAAAGAAGTGTTTCTGTATCGGTATCGTAGTAAGCTGCTACGTTGTAGCCAATAAGACCGTCTGTATTTACAGTTTCGTTCTTAAGCCTAAGGTCACCAACGATTACATTATTTCCGGGATTCTGTGTTTTTCCCTTAAGGTTTGTAAGACCGTCATCCATAAAACGGGCTTCTATCTTCTGAATGTTGTGGTATACCTTAAGAGGTGTGCTTCCCTCTACTATTTCATAATGAACCTTTTCGTCGGAAACACCCACAATATCCATAATATCTGTTTCTGCAGCTTTTGCAATCATTGTAACTACATCACGGCGTGTCATAGCTTCATCTCTGCCTGTACCTACAGTAAGGTCAAGCTGAAGAGCTACTGCATAGTAGCCGTCGGGATAGCCACCCTTTGCATTTGCAATACCCTCATAACCAAGTGCTGTTACAACAGCCTTTGCCGCCTGATTGAATGTGATGTTCTCCTCCGGTTTGAACTGACCGTCGGAGCCAACCATAACATCAGCCATACCTACTGCGTAGATGTATTCTTTAAAGAGAGTTTCGCTTGTAACATCGGAATACTTAAGTTCTACGCCGGTTGCTTTCTCGTCAAGGTTACAAAGACGTGAAAGTGCACTTGCAAATTCGCCTCTTGTAACGAAGTTCTTATAATCTGTGTAAGAGCTTACCCAGATACCTGTTGCCTGAAGGAACGCAAGGTCCTTCTGATACTTTTCAATCTGTGCCTGTGTATATTCGGGCACGGCAGGAGCCTGGGCTTCTTCTGCGTTAACCGAAACAGCAAATGCAGACAACATAAGAATTGCCATTATTAATGAAATTGATTTTTTGAATATGTTTTTCATCATTTACTCCCCTGCCTTTCTTACTTATTTATAATTTCGTAGATGAGTTTTGCAGCCTGTGCACGTGTAAGGTTGCCTTTAGGCTGGAACTCGGTTTCTGTCATACCTGAAATAACGCCTGCTTTTGTAAGCTTAAGGACACTTTCCTTTGCATAATCGGAAATTTCTGCTTCGTCGCTGAAATTCTTGCCTTCGCCTTCCTCAAGTGTGATGCCCTTATAATCAAGCACTCTCACAAGCATTACTGTCGCATCCTGTCTTGTTATAGGCTGACCAACACCAAAAGTATGATTGTCGATACCTTTTACAATGCCGTGTACCTGCGCACTTGCAACATAAAGGTTTGCCCAGTGTCCGAGAAGGTCCGTAAAGATTGTAAGTGCCTCTTTATCATACATATCAAATGCCATTACATACATCTTTACAAACTGTTCTCTTGTAACTGTGCTGTCGGGGTCAAAAGTATTCTGTGCAATACCGTTAACAACACCCTTGTCATAAAGAGCATTTACAGCTTCGTGTGCCCAGTGACCCACAGGAACATCGTTAAAGAAGCTACCTGAAGGAAGATCGGGAAGAACTTCTTCATTTTCATTATTTTCTACAAGTTCCTTATCTACTGAAACTTCTTCTTTCTTGCTGCCACCGGAGAAGCCGCCTCCGCCGGAGCCTCCGCCACCGCCTGATGAAGGCTTTTCGTTTTCTTTTGCATTCTCAACAACGTCGTTAAACGCATCAACAACTTCTTTTGCAAGAGTGAAGTTTCTGCCGACAAATGTCTTGTTAATTTCGCCTTCGCCGTATTCTTCGCAAGCTTCCTCGTATTCTTCAAGAGTAATTCCGAAGTATTCGATGTACTTTTCTACGGTAGGACCATTCTTTGTAGCATCAAGCTTATTAAGGTTAGACATAGCGATACTCTGGAAAAGGTCGTCCTTTACATCTGTGATTGTTTCGGGAGCTTTGTCCATTTCATTAGCATAGAAAAGCTTATAAACATCTTCTTTTCTGTCTGCATAGTCGCTGTCCTCTGTGTCGAGAGTAAGAAGTGTGCTTACTTCTTCACAAATAGCAATACATTCTTCCTCTGATGTTACTGCATTAAGGTCACGGATAAGCTGTACGCCTGTAAGAATATCTGCAACTGTACCCATATCGTTACATTCGTTGTTGTAATCCTTTTCTCTTATATTAAGGAAGAGATCGCAGATAACGTCTGTATTTTCTGTAAGGTCAGTCCTGTCAACAAGAAGCATATCTGCTTTTTCGTCGAGGAGCTGTGCAAGTTCTTCCTTGCCAGCCGCCTCAATTGCGGGAAGTGTTACTTCTGCAATGTAAGTCTGGCTTTCAAAGTAGATATCTGTTGTATCTTTTGAAATTGCCGCCTTTGTACCGTTACCTGCGGCAGAAATTGTAAGGTAGCCTGCCGGATCATCCTCTGCAAGCTGAATGTCGGTTTTTATATAACCGCTGCCGTCTGTTTTAACATTTACTGAACGGATAATGTCGCCAATGCCATTAAGTCCTGTTTCCTTTTCATACATTACAATTGAAATTTTCTGCACGTATTTTGCAGGTGTTGTAACTTCAACCGTAACTATAGATGTGTCGTAGTTTACGGAAGCAGTTACCTGAAACTCTGTTTCTTCTGCACTTACGGTAAAGCTCATCATTGAAAGAGCCATCGTAAGTACAAGAATACTGCAGAGGATTTTTTTAATTGATTTCATATATGTAACTCCTCTCACTTAACTTCCTTAATGTATACATCACGAATCTCGGCAGTTGACTGAACACCGCTTATCTTAAAGTCTGCACCGAGCTTATACATATTCTCAAGATTCATATGGTGGAGTGTAACAGTTTTTGTTACCCACTTACCTGTGTTATTACGTTCAAGGTAAACTTCCTTTTCCTTAATCTTACCTATACCCTCGTAATAATGTTCTTTTGTGAAGCCTGATTCACGTTTTGAATATCCTTCGTGATTTTCCCATTCGCAGTAGTCAATCTTAAGGGGATAGTAACCCTTGTCAAGATATGTAACGGTGATTTCGGCAGATGTTGACTCTTTTTCAAGATAATCACAGTCAACCTTTACCTGCATTGTGTTACCAATGGGTACCTGCCAGTACTTACCGCCTTCATCTTCCTTTTCAAGCATAAAGCTGTCCATACCCTCATAGCTGTAGGTTGAGCAAGCTTCATTAAGCTTAATCTGACTGCCGGGAGTTGGATTTTCTGTAATATCGCCTATGTAAGCCCAGCCAACTTCAACAGTCTTGTAGTCTTCACTCCAGAGGCCGAAGAATGCTGTTTTTGCATCCCAGCTGAACTGGGGATGTGAATGTCCGGGGTTATTACCCTTTGTATGGTTTACAACAACCTTTGACCAACCTGCCTCTGTATCCATAAGAACAAGCTTTGTAAATCCGTTTGCACTGTCGACACCAACGTCGGAAATAAGCCAACGATTGGAGTTAAGTGCTGTTGCACAGTGTGAATACTGATAGTCACAGTTTACAAGGTAACGGTCCTTACCGTCATAGCGGAAGAAGTATATACCTGCTTCACGCTTTCTGTGGTCGGGACCCCAGTTAAAGTTAATAGCATCAATCCATGCATTACCGCTTACAGTAAGGGCGTGCAAGCCATCCGCAAGCCAGTATTCGTGAACGCCTGATTCACCGTAACGGTAGGGTGAGAATTGCTTCTGCTTGAAGCCTACCCATCTTTCGCCTGTATCTATATCCATAATCCATGTTCTGTCGTTTACACCTGCACCCTCGTGACAATAGAATATAAGGTTCTTATACACGGGATTCTGACAAATATGTCCGGGATATTGATAATCTGTTACATAGTCCCTTGCTAAATCATCAATAAAGATGTTCTTCCATATATTATTTTCAATATCATACTGATGAACAGCACCGCCAAGATGTCTGTTTGCAAAATATCGGGCATCACGGACACTGACTGTAAGTGCCGTTTCGTTAAAGTCAACCTGAAGCATAGCACTTGTTGACAGGGAAATATCCTGGAATGCATCCGGCATATGTACCACAACAGTTTCTTCATAAGTGTCAAGATTTATCTTACAGATTCTCGACTGCTTATCAACATACCACAGATTATTCTTCGCCGTCAGACAGAAGAAATGCTCAAACTTTTCACGTCCGCTGCACATATATTTAACCATATAGGTTTCCATGTTGTACTCGTATATGTTCGAGTTAGTGTCACGGAAATAAAAGCGTGTATCATCTGCCGATGTCATAGGCATTGTGTAATAGTTCTTGATTGCGTTTTCACCGAGAAGATTTATTGTGTAATATGTTCTTCCCGTTTCGGGGTCGTAATGCTCTTCCGGGGGCATATAGAACTCACCCTTAAGGAGCCAGTTAACAAGAGTTGAGTCACCTGTCGCTTTGAAAGTATCAACTGTTACCCTTCCTGAATTATAAAGGTCAGAAAGATAACACTTTTCTGTCTTTAAATTCTTAAGAGGAAGCATATTGTTTGCAAACGCAACAAGGTTATCCATAATAACCATCTTTGTAGGCTGGAACACCATATTTCCTGAATTTATAAGATTAAGACTTGCCGCAACCGTAAGGGGATTTGTCTTTACATCTTCCCCTTCATACCCTATAAAGTTTGCGTACCATTCACAAAGCTCACTCTGGGGGAATGGTTCTTTTGCTCCCAGCGTACCTGTAGTATTTTTCACAATACCGAGGCTTTCTGCCATACCCACATAAGCCTTATAGGATGCCGATACGTCTGTGAATGAGCAAGGAAGATTCTGCTTCTCTGCCTCTTCCTTAAGGCCTGCAAACTGGATGATGTACTTAAGTGCCTCTTCTCTTGTAAGCTCTTTTGAGAGAATTGCATCGGAATTTTCTGCGCTGTACTCATCAAAAAGGCCAAAAACTTTAAGAGAGTTTGCTGACTTACTGTTAAAGAGGTCAAAGGTTTCTTCACCTGCGTTACGGCTGAGGTTTGTAACCTCAATCTTTGAAAATAAATTGTAACCGCCTGTTACAATACGCATATCACCGCCGTATTCCATCGCCTGACGGAAGGATGCGTCAGAAATGTAGAAGGTACATTCCCACCATTTTGCTTTTTCATAACGCTCCTCCTCGGTACCGCCCTTGGGGTCACCCATCTTAAGAATGGAAATACGTCCGTAAGTATCGGTTGTACCGGGAATGGTGTAGTCAAAATGGATATAACCTGCACCACCGAAGTCATAGTAGTTAAATGTAACCTTGAAGGTCGTATCTTCGGGTGATGCGAAAGACGGGTCAAACTTCAGATACATAATATTCTGATAATAAACCTTTCTTCCGACGATACCCTTAAGTTCAACCTTTTCGTTGTATGTAACGTCTTCAAGCACTGTCTTACCGAAGCCGTCTTCAAAGCTCATCTGATTTTCCTGTGCGGTATCGGTAAAGATGATATATGCGTTATTTTCATCAACGGGAGTCGTCTGCTTGATTTCAGTCTGTGGCATAATAACGGGATTCTCACGGACTGCAATCTCTAATGCCATAGCATTGCCGATTCCCATAAGGGTAAGCACCGCAAAGATGACGAACGCACACACAAGACCTTTCTTAAATATTTTTTTCATATTAATCCCCCTTGTTATCTGGCGTCATAAACGCGGATAGACTTAACTCTGAGAGGCTGACCTGTTGTTGTTGAAACAATAAGGTCATCTGTTGAAATGGGAAGATTGTTTCCGATTGCGAATTTTGCATCGTTAAGTTCAATTCTTGCAGTCTTCCATTCACCGCTGTTTGTGAAAGAGTGTGTTGCCTGTGACGAACCTGCTGTACTCATATAATCAAGCACGATATCGCCTTCGCCTTCATCAAAGTATTCGATATCAACATTAACTCTGCGGACACCGTTAAGTCTTGTATCTGTGATGTCGAAATCAAATGATTCTGCCGCGTCAATTTCGATACATGCTGTGCCGTCAACATCTGAAACCTCTGCCTTATCCATGTAGAACACTACATCACGGATTTCGGGAACGTCCTTCATACGAAGACCTGCAGGGTCACCATCGTAGTCGCTTCTTCTTGCAACTGCAATGTTTGAAACACAAAGACCCGACGGATTCTGCCAGAAACGGAAGTTACCCTGACCTGTACCGTTATCCATATAGTAATGGAAATTAGCATTTGAAACTCTTACACTTGCAACCTTCCACATTTGTGTTCCTGTTTTATTAAAGCTGACAGTAGTAGATTTAAGACTTGTCGCAGTTGAAGCGTTATTCGTATATGTAAGGTTTATTGTTTCTGTATCGTCGTCAAAATATGTAATATCAATAATCAGGCTTGCATCATCTGCACTGATACGTGAAGGATCAACCTTTGCAGTAAATCTTCCGGGCATTTTATCTGCACGGTTAGGTGCTGTAACTGCCGCTCTGCACACTCTGCCGCCTGCCTCTGCTTCTTCAGTCCAGCCGAGAGTCTGTCCTGCCGCAGCAGTAGGACCTGTTTTATCATCACGCTTTACGTTAACCCAGAGCCATAAGCCGTCCTCTGTAACGCCGGTAACATTTGTGGGATCATCGGTTGTCATTTCAACATTGGGTATGTTTGTTGTCGTGAAAGTAAAGTCTTTCTTTGCAGAAACAAGACCGCTACCGTCGATTGCTTCAATAGTATAGTTCTGCTCGGTATTCTTATCAAGGAACTTTTCTGTAAATTCAGTTGCATCGCTGCCGCTTGATACGAGAATGTTACCATTGTAGAGATTATAAGATGCTACATCATCAAAGTCGTCATAAGATGCATCCCATGATATGCCGATCTGCGAAGGCTTAGCATCGTCAACAATGTTTTCGGGAACTGCAGGCTCCATATTGTCAAGAGGTGTATGATTAAGCTCGCTATCCCAGATAAAGTACTTGTACTCCTCTGTAGAAAGGTCATTAACCTCTACGCCTGCCTTAAGGGTGTATGTAGTAAGTGCACCCGAAAGAGTTGCTGAATCTGAATCAACAGCCTTAATCTTACCTGTCTCCTTATCACAAAGCATAACAACAAGTGTTACGGGATTGGGAGATGTGCCGTTAAGATTTGCTGTCACCTGTGTGTACACAAAACCTTCCTCAACTGCGGGAATTTCATTTTCTCCGGCGTCAAGATACATAAAGTCTGTGAACTCCACTTTTGCGGCAGATGCCATTGCCACAGGTACGAAAGAAAGTACCATAGCAAGCACTACCAGAGTTGCCAATAATTTTTTCATAAAATTTCCTCCTTGAAAAATATATAAATTAATAAAATTATTTGTTTTTTCACAAGACGGGATGTTTTTCTGAAATTCTGTGTTTTTTATTCAGAATCTCCGAATTTTCACCTATCGTCCCCTTTTAACATTATATATTATACAATAAAACAAAAAGTTACGCAATATCCAATATTAATATTTTTGTGCTCAATATTAATATTTGGTTGATTTTTTGATTTTTTTGTTGTATTATGTAATCATAATTTGAAATTGTTGGAAAATATCAGTAATATGGGAATTTCAACATTTTTGTTCCTTTTCCCAACACCTTGTTTTTACGGAGGTCAGAAATATGCACGAACTTACGATTATAGATGACGACAGACAGTTTGCAACTGCATTTATTTCATTTTTGAAAAAGAATCAAAGTACATCCATCCAAATCAGAAGCATTGTCGGCGCAGAAAGTGCCCGACAATATATTCTTATGCATTTTCCCGATGTTATTATCATAAATGCAGAAACTGAAAACATAAGCGGTTTTGAGATTATGAGGGAAAGCAGAAGACTGAATAACCCCACAAAATTCATAGTTGTCAGCGATAAAAAAGACTTTGACACACTGCAGGAAGCACTACGTCTTGGCGCATCTGATTTTTTCGTAAAACCTGTTGATTTTTCCTCACTTCTTGAATCTGCAGAAAGGCTGTTTGAAACATCAAAAAGAGAAAAAGATAAAAATCCACACTCAAAACACGATGTTCGCCCCAAAAACGAAAGAATGTTTTCCGACCTCATTGCAGGACGAATCAAAAACCCTGTTGAATTGTCACTGAGGCTTGCCGATGCAAACCTTGAATCAAGCTATATGAATCGCCCATGTGCACTTATAAACATACATATAAACAGCTTTTCAAGTTGGCTTGAAACTTGTTGGGACAGTGGTGCAGACAGATTTTACCGCGAGGTTGCAAATACCATTTCAGGCAATTACAACAAGGCTGAATTTATACTTTCAAGGACTTTCTACAGCAACATTGAATTTTTTTGTATAAACAGCTCCCAGACACCGATTGAAGATGTACTCAAAGAATGTATTCCGCTTTTTTCAAAAACCATTCTGAATGTATTAGGTATATATTCAGAAATTCATGTAACAAAAGTTTTCTCTTCCCTTTCTGAAATAATGAAATATAATCTGCAGGAACCAATCAATACAGACAACAAATCGGAAGAGATTATTGAAAATGCCGTAAAATACTTGCGCCACAACTATTTTCGCGAAATCACTCTTGAAGATGTATCAAAATACGTCAAGCGGTCTAAAGAATATTTCTGCTCATATTATAAGAAGAACACAGGAGAAAACTTCCTCGATACACTCACCCGACACCGTATCGAAATGTCAAAAAAGCTTCTTACAAATACCACGCTTACAATCAATCAGGTAGCTGAAAGCGTTGGCTACAGAAGTGCATCATATTACCATAAAACCTTCAAAATTTTATGCGGAATGTCACCCTCCGAGTTCCGCAAAAAATCCACTTTATCAAAAGCTGTACAATAATTTTGTTTATTATATCATTCGTGAATTTTTCTGTAAATATTATCCGTATAATTTGCTTTAAATTGCAAAAAATGATACAGTCAAATCGAAAAAAAATGCACATTTGAGTGAAATTCTCAAATGTGCATTTTATATCTTTTCAGTCTTTTTGCAGTCCGGACTTTTTTACAATTACTTATTTTCAGCCATATCCCACTGAAGACCTGTATTTATTACATAACGAAGCGTTCTTGCATCAAGTCTGTCAGTCCAGGGATAGTTTTCATGGTATGTGTCGCAATAGTCTGTACGATAGAGCTCCAGCTTTATTTCCGCAG
>JAZRTB010000058.1:0-2063 GCA_045651805.1 Clostridia bacterium | reverse complement strand
CAGCTCGTACGGTAACCAGATTGGTCTTGCAACAGGTCAGGTTGATGAAATCTATCATCCCGGTTACGTTGCAAAACGTATGGAGAGCGGTGCAGTTATTGCGGCTGCTCCCGAGGAAAACGTAAGACGTGAACGTCCCGAGGATGGTGACATCGTAATCCTTCTCGGCGGCAGAACAGGTCGTGACGGTTGCGGTGGGGCAACAGGTTCTTCAAAATCACATAACCTTTCATCTCTTGAAAGCTGTGGGGCAGAAGTACAGAAGGGTAACGCTCCCGAGGAAACAAAGCTTCAGCGTCTTTTCAGAAACAAAGAACTTTCACGCCTTATCAAGCGTTGTAACGACTTCGGTGCAGGCGGTGTGTCTGTTGCTATCGGTGAACTTGCAGACGGTCTTGAAATCAACCTTAACGCAGTTCCCAAGAAGTACGAAGGTCTTGACGGTACAGAGCTTGCAATCAGCGAATCACAGGAAAGAATGGCTGTTGTTGTAGAAGCAAAGGATGCTGAAAAGTTCTGCGAACTTGCAAAGAAAGAAAACCTTGAAGCAACAATCGTTGCTACTGTTAAAGCACATCCGTACCTTGTTATGAACTGGAACGGAAAGAATATAGTAAACATTTCAAGAGAGTTCCTTAACTCCAACGGTGCTGAAAAGCATATCAACATTGCCCCCAATAAGGCAGAATGTTATAAAAAGGAAGTTAAGGGCGGATTCAGTGAAAACTACAAGACACTTGCAGGCGACCTTAACGTATGTTCAAAGCGTGGTCTTTCCGAAAGATTTGACTCAACAATCGGTGCAGGCAGTGTGCTTATGCCCTTCGGTGGTAAATTCCAGAGAACTCCCGTTCAGGCAATGGTAAATAAGATTTCTATGCCTGATACAAATTCCGAAACCTGCAGTATTATGTCATGGGGTTACAATCCCTTTATCACAGAGAAGAGCCCCTATCACGGTGCATACCTTGCAGTAGTTGAATCTGTATGTAAGCTTATTGCACACGGCGGTTCATTTGACGAAGTATATCTTACATTCCAGGAATACTTTGAAAAGCCCAAGGCAGATCCTGCACGTTGGGGTAAGCCTATGGCGGCACTTCTTGGTGCATATAAGGCACAGAAGGATTTCGAAATCGCATCTATCGGCGGTAAGGACTCAATGAGCGGTAGCTTTGAAAATATTGATGTTCCTCCCACACTTGTTTCCTTTGCGGTAACAACAGATAATGTAAAGAACATCATTTCTCCCGAATTCAAGGAAGCAGGCAGAAATGTATATATCGTTAAACCCGAATATGACGAAAACCACCTTCCTGTGGCAGAATCACTTAAGAAGATTTTCGACCGTGTAAGCACACTTGTTCGTGAGGGTAAGGTTGTAAGTGCATACACACCCACATATGGCGGTATTGCAGAAGCAATCCTTAAGATGGCTATGGGTAACGGTATCGGATTTAGCTTTGCAGATGGTTTCACAGCAGAAGAAATATTCGGATATTCATACGGTGCATTCATTCTTGAAGCTACTGAAGAAATTGCTGGTATGACACTTCTCGGTACAACAACCGATAAGGATGAAATCGCACTTGGCGGTGAAGTTCTTTCACTTACAGAGCTTTGCGATATTTACGAAAACAAGCTTGAATCTGTTTACCATTGTAACATCAAGACTCCTGAAAAGGAAGCTCCCACATTCAGCTACAGCGGTGCAAAGGCTAGTGTTTCAAACCTCAAGATTGCTACTCCCAAGGTGCTTATTCCCGTATTCCCGGGTACAAACTGCGAATTTGACAGCGCAAAAGCATTTGAGAGAGCAGGCGCAAAGGCAGAAATCTTCGTTCTTAATAACCTTACAGCGGCAAATGTTGCTGAATCTGTAACAGAATTTGCAAAGAAGGTTAACGAATCACAGATGGTATTTATCCCCGGTGGTTTCTCCGGTGGTGACGAGCCTGACGGTAGCGGTAAGCTTATTACTGCATTCTTCAGAAATAAGGAAATCAGCGAAGCAGTTATGAACCTTCTTAAGAACAGAGATGGTCTTATGGCAGGTATCTGTA
>JAZRTB010000057.1:0-6667 GCA_045651805.1 Clostridia bacterium | reverse complement strand
GATTGTTCGCATCAGCTCGCCCGAAGCTATCATCTGTGCGAAATAGACTTTCCTGTGTTCCATCAGGAATTTCTTCCTCAACATACCGTACTTCCCAAGAGTAACGTTCTCCTCTGTCGGTAAGGTCAGGTTCGGAATCTGATAATCTCCCACTGTTCTGTAAGTCATCTGTGACATTTTCATTGCTCCTTTCGGTTTTGTTTTTTTCTTTTGCACCCTCATCATACTCGGTTTCTTTAGACTTGTCTAATGTGCGATTTCTTTTTTTTTCATTTTTTTCGATATTTTTTACTGTGCTTTCGATTTCTCGAAGTCCCATTTCTGCAATATCACTTACTGCCATACCCATTGCAATAACACTTGAAGGGGTATTGAAATTAAAAATATCTTCAAAATCTTCTCTGTCGTAATATTCGTCAGCATTGATACCGCACCTTGTCATCATCATATATCCGATTGAAGCAGAAAGTGCATTCTTTAAGATAACCGAAATATTGTCATCGTCGAGTTCTTCAAGAAAACTACCGTATTTACTGTCATTAACAGTTGAAAGATAATCAAGAATATTATCTTCAACCATATTTCTTGCCGTATCGTCAATTACACTTTCAAGTCCGCCCTCGGCTGTATCACCGAAAGCATTTGTAAGAGCTTCTGACACTTCATCGTGATAACGGTCTTTGACTTCCCAACGGGGAACCTCATATCCGTAGAACGAATTAGTGTCAGAAACATCAAATACATATCGTAACTTCTGATAACTACCTGAATAATCAAACAATGCAATACCCGTTGCACCTCGATTAACCCAACGATGCATTTTGTCATTCCAAAAACCTATCTCTGCACAGGCAGTTGCATCAGGTCTTTGGGAATAGATTAAGATCTGTTCAACAAAGTTATATTTAAAGTTATTGGACGCTGTTCTCAGAAAAGATGTCCAATTATCAAGATTACTTGTAACTTTACCTACTTCATCATTGAACATAGCTGTGATTATCTGCAGCTTACTCGCCATCAGAAATCACCTCACTGTCTGCCTTCTTCTTTTTTGTTGGTTTTTCAGGTTTTGGTTCTTCTGTAGCGAAGGTCATATCTGCGGTAAGAAAGGAAAACAACAAGTTTTCATTTACACATTCCTGAAGCTGTCCTATAAGTTCAATCTCTTTGAAAGAAAGACTCTCAACACCTAACAGCTCCTTTGGTGTCAGATTTTCAAGCTGTTCTTCAGTTTTAATGCCAAGTGAAGCAAGTTTTTCAATTACTTCAAATTTCATTTGAGTTTTGCTTATTTTCATTTTCTTTGCCATTTTTCTTCTCCTTTCCATCGTAGAATTCTTCATATACTTTTTTCCAACAGATATTACACACATATCCGTTTCGGTATCTGCAATTTTTACAACCTAATTTCTTTTCATCAACTTTCATTTCTGACGATGAAGCTCATCGTGCTTCACCTCGCTCGTACTGTTTAGAATGAATAAACTTACCTTGTTCGTTATAATTCTGTGGATTAGCAGAAGGTGTCTGCCAACCGTTAGTTATACCGCCAAGCATAGCTTCTACCTGTGCTTTGCTAACACCCATTTCAGTATTATGTCCTTCAGCAAGTTTTCTGTTTTGTTCAGGCGTGTTGCGTTCATCAGTTACATCTATATATTCTTTTTCACCTTTGGTGATGATAATAAGTTTTTCACTTTCGGGATGAATTGCATAACAAAGTTTTGGAAGAGAAGAACGAATAGGAATAACCGTACTTCCGTTTCTCTCCATAAGCTCTGCGAACTCACATATATGATAGAGTCTGTCACCAACCTCTGTGTGGTAATCGTCTATATATCTGCAGTTTTTATAATACCTTTCACCGTCTGAATGGGTAATTTTGATTTTATCACCATCTGGTATTCTGAATATTTCTCTGTAATGAGGGGTTATAAACCGGATACCCTTACTTGCCTGAACAAGCTGTGTTTCAAGATACTTCTTTACATAACAATAACAGTAGAGGTTATATTCACCTCTGTTCGGATTGAGCCTTAACAGATAAGTGTGATTATCTGTATCAACTCTTACGCCGAAATACTGTTTATCATCTCCGGTGTACTGCTTTGCATTATCGTGGCAATACTTTGAAAGACTTGTTCTGTCACCGAGCATTTTGCCGTACTTATCATCAAGTCGAAGTGCATTGATAACATCATCAAATTCCTTTGAGAATTCATCCGTCTTAAAGAAAGAGCAGGTTTCGTTCCAAGTAGAAAGAAACTCTTTCCCGCTTGAACCTAAGTCAGCACGAAGATAACCTATACAGCCTGTCTGCTGATACAGCTGATTACTTTGTTTGAATGTGTATTTTTCAAGTGTTGTTGTAATCGGAGTTATATACAAATCATTCATCGTGCATCCCTTTCCTTTCTCTTTTCGGCTCGTTCTTTCTGAACTTCATCTAATCTCTGCTTTGCCCATTCGGGGAGTTTGTCCTTTTCAATGACACCGAGAATATCACGACGTTCATATCTTGATTCTTTACCGCTGTATAAGTTAGTGCAGAAGCAGGCTGAACCTCTTGAATTAGGTTCACAACCGAAACCGCCCGTACAAAGCTGCAACTGCATTGTTGCAATCTGATATTCCGGCTTAAATACATCAGCTCTTATAACCACAACCTTATTTTTTATAGAATCTTCAGTTTTAACAACTGTGCATCCGTCAGCATAGATAGGTGCAGTATCAACTTCGATTTTTGAAATTTCTTCGATTACAAGTTCAGATTCTTTCTTTATTCGTTCAGCAAAAATCTTTGCAATCTCTGCATAATCATTGCTGACAAGTGCATCGACATATCTTTCAAATATGCCGTTATTTTCATAGTTGGCAACTACAAATCTTTCATCGGGTGATGCATTATCATCCCTGCCGATTATGATTTCTTTCTTGCCGATTTCAAAAGCGTGGATTACTTCATAAGTTCCCGCCATTCTTTTTTCTTCATTCAAATTCATCATCTCCTTTGATTTACAAAGTAAAGGGCGACTTTTCAGCCGCCCTTAAAGTGAATTTTTATCGACCTACATACCAATCGTCATAAGCCGAGTCTTTGATTATAATTCGGTTGGATTTATACTCATTCTTCATCATACCTGAAGGTGTCCACATATCTGTAAGCTCTACTCTTACGATATAGTCCCCATCAGGATACCAAAGAGGAGTAAAGTGAACATTGCCATACGAACCGGTAGCAGAGAAAATCCATTTACCATTTGAAAGATTAAGTGTAGTAATCTTTCCGCTGTCCTTTGAATATCCGTACTCAGGGAAGTAGGCATAACCATACTGAGGAAGAGTATATGAACCTTCCGGAGCAGACGGATAACTACCGTTTGTTATCTTAACTCCGTTGGTAAGCGACATCGTAATTCCGTAACCTGAGTTCATATACCAATAGCTACCGTTCTTTGTAGCTGTCTGTGTGTTCTTCGGTTCAATCTTTACTGAGCCACTTGCAAGACCTGTATAATACTGTGTCTTGACAAACTCACCGTTCACATAGGTGTATTCCCACCATTCGCAAGCCGTACCTCTTGTATAGGTATCTTCAGGAATCTCAAAGCCTGACGGAGCTTTCTTCTCAAACTGCGTATCGGGTGTCTGAACTAGCTTATACGGTATCGTAGAATAACTCTTTTCTACCTTGTTATACGATGCACCGTCATCAACAATTTCTGCAGTTATCTTAACATCAGCATTGTTGAAACCAATCGGAACTTTCCACTTGAAATAAATCAAGTTATTCTGTCCACCGGGAACAACTGCTTTTGTCTTTGTATAACTGCATATGAGGTTTGAACCCTTATATACACAGAACTTGATTGATACATCTTCAGCAGGGGTATAATCATCTGAATATGAGTTTTTAAGCCAATAACTTGTGATAACCTCTGTGTTTTCTCGGTAATCAGCATTAGGTGTAATCGGTTGAAGTGTCAACGGATGATTAACCTTACAAGTCAAGGTCTTTGCATTATTGCTGCCGTTAGATTCATAGTCAGTATTATAAATACCCATACCTTCAAGATAAACGCCACCCCAAATGCTTATGCTTCTCTTGTTCGGAACGACAAATGAATAGCCATCAACCGTAATTGATGATTTAGCAGGTATTGAATAAACACCGCTAATCTGTGTCTTATCATTCTTAAAGCCTTCCACATAAACCTTTGTATCAGTATTGTTTTTATAAGTGTATCTTACCTTAACATTTGTTCCGACCTTAAGATTGTTCGGGTCAAGAGTTGCACCTGTGCTTGAGTTTATAAGAGTAATACTTGTAAGAGCAACATCCGACTGAACAACGGGAAGATTTATCCATGTTGTTTCGTGAGTATTGGTCTTATCACTGTTCCACCAAGTTTCAAGCTTAAATCTCACAGCGTTCTGATTTGTTACAGGAACCGTGTATTTACCAACAGAACTGTTAAGTGTAACAGTTGATGATTTTGAAATACTTGCTTTATTCTTTGCAGCATCATATCCGTCATTAGAGGCATATACATTTACCCAACTTGTTCCGTTGTGCTTATACATAGCACCTCTTAAATATTCAACTGCTGACCAAGTATTATCAGCAGTATATTTATATGAAACATTGATATGCTGACCGGAATAAAGCTTACCGATTGAACCTGCACTACCATTGTAAGCAACTGTTGTTCCTTCGTAACCCGTTGCAGTTACCTGAGTACGATAAACTACGGGTTTAATCGGAATATAAAAGGTTTTAACAGTACCACTCTTCTTAACATTACCCGATGAATCAATCCAATCAGTTTTAGCTTCAATTTCAAAATACTGCTGACCTGCAGTAATTTTCTTATAGTCACCTGTAAACTGAATCGGGAAATACTGTGATGATGTGTTTGAACTACTGAGTGTAACATCTCTTGTTGTCCAAGAGCCACCCTTGTATCTTACATACTGTCTTGCAGTAAAGTTTTCAGCTTCTGCTGGGAAATGAATGTTATACCATACTGTGTCACCGATTGTCGGATAGTCTGTCTTATAAACATAATCGTCAAAGACGTTTCCTCGTGTATAACCGAAGAGTGTTGTTTTATCACTCTTTGTACCTTCATAAACACTACACTGTTCTACAACGAGTACCGGGTCATATTCCCACTTTGCATAAAGTGTAATAGTTGCACCATTTGTTGTAGTAAGATTCTTAACACTCTGCTTATCGTTGTAACTTGTACCGCTACCGTCAGCCTTCGTATTCCATCCCTTGAAGTTGTATGATGTTCTCTTAAAGCCGTTTGCAGTAAGGTTCTTTGCGACATCATAAGTCATACTCATAGATGCCGTTGAACCGCTTGTAGCTCCGTTGCCATCAAACTTAATAGTATATGAAATAGGTTTCCACTGTGCATAAAGGTTGATTGTAGCACCGTTTGTTGCAGTTAAGTTCTTAACGCTCTGTTTATCGGTATAGGTTGTTCCTGTTCCGTCTGCACTTGTATTCCAACCATTAAACACATAACCTGTTTTAGTGAAGCCGTTAGCAGTAAGATTCTTCGCAACATCATAAGTCATCGACATTGATGCCGTTGAACCACCTGTATGAGTATTTCCGAAGAACTTAATTGTATAGGTGTTCGGTTTCCACTGTGCATAAAGCTTCAATGTTACATTCCCGTTCTTAATACCTGAATTAAGAGTTGAAGGTTTTAATGTTGTATCGTCTTGGTCGTAAAGTGTACCGCCCGAAGAGGAAGTTCCCCACTTTGTAAAAGTATAACCCGTCTTATAAATATCAAAGGTACTTGCATTTATAAGACCGCTTGAAATTGCAGTATCATAAGTCCAACGCTGATAATATTTAGAACTGCTTGACTTAACATAAATGTCATTAGAACTTAAATAATAAGTGTCAGAATTTATCGAACCGCTATTTGCATTGTAATAAACATCCAAATGATAAGGAACCCACTGTGCATAAAGAGTAACAGAACCACCGTTAGTTGCTGTAAGATTTTTTACTGAGTGCTGATTCTTGTATGATGTGCCTGAACCGTCAGCCTTTGTATTCCATCCGTTAAAGTAATGACCTGTTCTCACAAAGCCATTAGCTGTAAGGTTCTTCGCAACACCGTAAGTCATTGACATTGAAGCTGTTGAGCCGCTTGTCGCACCATTGCCGTTAAAATTGATTGTATAGGTGTTCGGACTCCACTGTGCATACAGATAGAATGTTGCACCATTTGTAGAGGTAAGGTTTTTAACACTCTGCTGATTAGAATAATTTGTGCCCGAACCATCAGCCTTAGTGTTCCACTTAACGAAATGATGTCCTGTTTTTGTATAGCCATTTGCCGTAAGGTTCTTTGTTTGGTCGAACTTCATTGTCATACTTGAAGTTGTACCACCTGTGTTGCCGTTACCATCAAATGCAATAGTGTAAGAGTTAGTTGACCACTGAGCATAAAGGGTAATTGTTGCTCCGTTTGTAGTTGTAAGATTCTTAACATTGTGCTGATTATAATAGCTTGTACCGCTACCGTCAGCCTTTGTGTTCCATCCGGAGAAATAATAACCTGTCTTTGTAAAGCCATTCGCTGTTAGCTTCTTTGCGACATCGTAGGTCATTGTCATCTGTGCAGTAGAACCGCCT
>JAZRTB010000056.1:0-16568 GCA_045651805.1 Clostridia bacterium | reverse complement strand
ATGGGTGATTCACAGCAACTTGATGGTCTTGACGAGCAGACAGAAAAGAGATATATCCACCACTACAACTTCCCATCATACTCAGTTGGTGAAACAAAGCCATCAAGAGGCCCGGGAAGAAGAGAAATTGGTCACGGTGCTTTGGCAGAACGTTCATTGGTTCCTGTACTTCCAACAGAGGAAGAATTCCCATATGCTATAAGAACAGTATCAGAAGTTCTTTCTTCAAATGGTTCAACTTCCCAAGGTTCAATCTGTGGTTCAACACTTGCTCTTATGGCAGCTGGTGTTCCAATTAAGGCTCCTGTTGCAGGTATCTCTTGCGGTCTTGTAACAGAAGGCGACCGTTATATCACTATGGTTGATATTCAGGGTCTTGAAGACTTCTTCGGCGATATGGACTTCAAGGTTGCAGGGACAAAGGACGGTATCACAGCTATTCAGGTTGATATCAAGATTGACGGTCTTGCTCCCGAAGTTATCCGTGAAGCTCTTGAAAAGACAAAGATTGCCCGCTTTAAGATTCTTGACGAGTGTATGCTTCCCTGTATTGCAGAGCCCAGAGAAGAGCTCTCAAAATACGCTCCCAAGATTATCTCTACACAGATTGACCCCGATAAGATTCGTGAAGTTATCGGTAGTGGCGGTAAAGTTATTCAGAAGATTGTTGCTGAAACAGGCGTTAAGATTGATATTGAAGAAGACGGTACAGTATTCTTCGCAACAAGCGATTCTGAAGCTGCACAGCGTGCACTTAAGATTGTTCGCGGTATCGCAGGCGATATCGAAATCGGTGACGTATTCAGCGCAACAGTTACAAAGATTATGGAATTTGGTGCGTTTGTTGAATATCTTCCCGGAAAAGAAGGTCTTGTTCACATCAGCAAGCTTGATGTAAAGCGTGTTGAAAAGGTTTCTGACATTGTAAGTGTTGGCGACAAGATTAATGTTAAGCTTGTAGAAATTGACCGTATGGGACGTTACAATTTCTCAAGAAAAGATACAATGGTTGTTCCTGAAACAACAGCAGAATAAAATAATAAAAGAAGCGTCCGCAGGGGCGCTTCTTGATTTTTTGAGGTTTTAATGTATAATATATATAAACTATCTAATGGAATAAGACTTGTGTATGAAAAGATGCCTGGGGTCAGAACCACAAGTGTGGGGATCTGGATAAAGGCAGGCAGTATGTACGAAACTCCGGAGGAAAGCGGAATAAGTCACTTTATTGAGCATATGCTTTTTAAAGGAACAACTACCCGTAGTGCCCGTGACATTGCCGAGCAGACGGATTTTGCAGGCGGTCATATAAACGCCTACACCTCAAGGGAGTGCACTTGCTACTACACAAAGACTCTCGAGGAAAATATGCCCCTTTCCATTGAGATTTTAAGCGATATGTTTTACAATTCCCTTTTTAAAGAAGAGGATATTGAGCTTGAACGGGGCGTCATAATTGAAGAAATAAATATGTATGAGGATTCTCCCGAGGACGTTGCTCTTGATTCAATTACAGAGCATATGTGGGAAGGAAACCCTCTTGGGTTCAACGTTGCAGGAACGGTTGAAAGCGTTGAAGGATTAACACGGGATATGATGCTTCATTATATGGAGCGTCGTTACACTCCTGAAAATACCATTATTTCCGTTGCAGGGTCTTTTGACGCGGATTTTCTTATAAATCTTTGTGAAAAGTATTTTTCACGCACAAGCGTTGAAGTATATCACGCTCTCCCCGAAGTGATTTTCCATAGCGGAAGATGGACAGAGAAAAAGGATATTGAGCAGGCACACCTTTCCATTGCGTATCCTTCCTATGATTTGCATAGCGAGGGAATATATTCCCAGTCGCTTTTAAACAACATTCTGGGCGGAAGTATGTCAAGCAGGCTTTTCCAGTCAGTCAGGGAAAACCACGGTCTTTGCTACAGCATTTACTCATACACCGCATCATATCCCCGTGCAGGTATGTTCGGCATTTATGCGGGGCTTTCTTCCGAGGCTCTTGACGAGGCTTACAGTATGATTGAAAAGGAAATTCACGAAATCTGCACAAAGCCTGTATCAGAATACGAAATAGAAAAGGCACGCAGTCAGATTCGTTGTTCTGTCATTATGTCAAGAGAAAGTGTTTCCGCAAGAATGAATGAAAACGGAAAATCACTCCTTCTTTTAGGCAGAGTGCGGACAGATGATGAAATTCTTGATAAAATTGATAGGGTTACACCTTTCAACATAATTGAAGATGCAAATAAAATTTTCAACAGCGGTGAACAGGCCGTATTTATTCTGAACAATTAACGGGAGGTTTTAATATGAACGGCACAATCAATTTTTCTGTGCGAGATGCACTTCTTGCAACAAACGGTGTTTTTACAGGCGATTGCGCGTTACTTGACAAAAAGTTTACTATCGTATGTATTGACAGCCGCAAAGCAGAAGCAGGCAGTCTTTTCGTGGCTATAAAGGGCGAAAACACCGACGGCTACAACTATATTCCTTCGGCAATTGAAAAAGGTGCTCTTTGTGCGGTTTCCGACAGAGAATATGAGGGATTCCCCTGCATTGTTGTCAATGACCCTACGGAGGCACTCCAGAAGATTGCTGCAGCATATCGCCGCACCCTCAACATAACCGTTGTGGGTATTACAGGTAGTGTCGGTAAGACCACCACAAAGGAAATTGTGGCATCGGTGCTTTCACAGAAATACAATGTCATAAAAACAGAGGGGAATTTCAACAACGGTCTCGGTCTTCCCCTTACAATAATGTCAATCAAGCCTGACACACAGGTTGCCGTTGTGGAAATGGGTATGAATCACGAGGGAGAAATGCGACTTCTCTCCTCTATTGCAAAACCTACAATGTGCATTATGACAAATATCGGTATTTCACATATCGAAAACCTCGGTTCGAGAGAAAATATTCTTAAAGCCAAGTCCGAAATTTTTGAGCATATGTCGGCAACTGCACGTTGCATTATGAACGGCGACGACGATATGCTTTCAACAGTTGACAGACCTAACAAGTGCTCTTTTGGTTTTGATTCCCACAACGATATTTACATTGAATCTTTCTTTGAGCACGGCTTTGACGGCACCGATTTCGACGTATGTATGTACGGTGCACATCTTCACTGTTCAATAAAGGTTCCCGGAAGGCACGTTCTCTTTGCGGCAATGGCGGCAATGGCGACGGGCAGTTGGCTCGGTCTGACGCACGACCAGCTTGCGGAGGGCATCAGAAGTGCTCAAACGATAAGCGGAAGAGTAAACGTAATCCATACCGATAAATATACTCTTATAGACGACTGCTACAACGCCGCACCCCAGTCTATGATGAGTGGTATTGACCTTCTCGTGAAGTCCGATAACAACCTGCGTACAGTATGCGTTTTCGGTGATATGGGTGAGCTTGGAGAAGATGAAGAGTTCCTCCACAGAAGTGTGGGCGAGTATGCCGCAAAAAGCAAAGTCGGTCTTCTTATTGCAATAGGAAAGCTTTCAAGAAATATTTATGATGGTGCACAGGCTCTCGGAAAAAGAGCTATGTGGTTTGAAACAAAGGAAGATTTTCTTCAGGAAGCAGACAGCATTCTGAAGGAAAAGGACGTAATTTTAATTAAGGCATCTCACTTTATGGATTTCCCGAAAATAGTAGAAAGCCTGAAAAACTAAATATCGCTCGCTGAAAGAACACACAAATTTCTATACAGTAAAAAAAGGTGATGTAAAAACTTTTTACATCACCTTTTTAAGTTACTTAAGGGGTCTCACCATACTACCCATTGCCGGAATATGTCTTCTCAAAACGCGCTTTCTCGTCATTCTGAAAGCCTTTGTTCTATATTCTACTCTGTAGGCAAGCTCTTTTCGCTTATACTTGCGACAAAGCAAGCCTGACACTAAAATCATCAACACCACAAAAGCACTGACAATCGCAGGAATATAAATTGACGGCAATTTATCTATATATACTGCATTTTCAAAATAACTGAAGTTAAAAAGCTGAAGGTGCATTGCAACAGCACTTGCCACGCGCCTCATAATACTTCCCAACGACAAAAGAACAAGCACGAATGCGGTATATACAATATATGAGAAAACTGACAGAATGCAATAGTCAAAAAATCCTGCAAAAAAGCCGTAATATCGCCTCTGCATCTTTGAAATAAGGATTATAAATATGCCGAAAGCAATCACAGTACATATAAACCCGAAAAAGTCACGATGCACCGGAAGATACGGAGCGACAACGGTCTTTATCACAAACATGGGAAGCGAAGCAATAATCGATACGGCAATCATCATAAGTGCACGCTTTGTCACTTCATCACCAATAATGGGAATTCGTGAAAATCCGCAGATTTCCGTAACGGAAAGGAAAAACGCAAACACAACCGAGAAAGTAATAACGGTAATTCTTAACTGCAAAGTATCGTGAGTAAATGTACGCGAAAGCGCAAATAGCATAAAACCGGTAAATGCACTAAAAATCAACTTGGCAAGGAATACCGCCACCACATAATCTACGGAAATCCGTTTCTTATTCTTGGCTACATACTTCCTGTACCTCTTTTTCTTCATTTCACCGGAAATTACTTTTCGCACATTGATTACCTTGACAGGCTTTCTGATACATATAGCACCTACAAGTGCCACAGGAAACAGAAACGCCCCGAAAATGTACCATTTGACGAAATTTCCGCCTTTTTTTGCCGCAATCATTGCAGGAATAAATGCCGCAAGAATCAACGCCATTATTATGCATGAAATTACATAGCCCACCAAGTTCACATCCTCTCACCGATTAAAAAAGGAATTAATATGCTCTTCCCCAGTAAACCATTGATTTCGCTTTCTTACCACAGCATACACAAGTGTCGGAAAGCTCTTTTTGTTCAAAAGGCATACAACGTGCTGTCGCACCGGTGTCTTCTTTGATTTTGTTTTCACATTCAACATCGCCACACCACATAGCTCTTACAAAGCCGGGCTTTTCTTCAACGATTGTCTTGAATTCTTCGTAATCTGTTGCATCGTAAGTATGAGCTTCACGGTGTTCGAGCGCCTTGTTAAAGAGGTTTGACTGAATATCTTCAAGAAGATTTGCAACTGTTTCTTCAATATTGTCAAGAGATGCCTGAATTTTCTCCCCTGTGTCACGTCTTACAAGAACACAGCAGTTGTTTTCGATGTCCTTGGGACCGATTTCAAGTCTTACGGGGATACCCTTCATCTCATACTCTGCAAACTTCCATCCGGGTGACTTATCAGAAAGGTCAATATCTGCACGGAATTTAGCCTTAAGCTGATTGCAAAGCTCTGTCGCCTTTTCGCTTACGCCTTCCTTGTGCATAGCGATGGGAACAATCATAACCTGCTTGGGAGCAATCTTAGGAGGAAGCACAAGACCGCTGTTATCGCCGTGTACCATGATGATAGCACCGATAAGTCTTGTTGTAACACCCCATGATGTCTGATATACATACTGAAGCTTGTTGTCCTTGTCAGAATACTGAATACCGAACGCCTTTGCAAAGCCGTTGCCGAAGTTGTGGCTTGTACCTGACTGAAGTGCCTTACCGTCGTGCATAAGGCTTTCGATAGTATATGTTTCAACTGCACCTGCAAACTTTTCCTTGTCTGTCTTGATACCCTTTACAACGGGGATTGCAAGATATTCCTCGCAGAACCACGCGTAGGTGTTAAGCATACGGATTGTTTCTTCCTGCGCCTCTTCTGCTGTAGCGTGAGCTGTATGACCCTCCTGCCACAAGAATTCCATACTGCGGAGGAAGGGACGTGTTGTTTTTTCCCATCTTACAACACTACACCACTGATTATAAAGCTTGGGAAGGTCGCGGTGTGACTGAATGATATTGCTGTAATGCTCACAGAAAAGTGTTTCACTTGTGGGACGAACGCACATACGTTCCTGAAGCTTTTCGTGACCGCCGTGAGTTACCCATGCAACCTCGGGAGCGAAGCCTTCAACGTGATCCTTTTCCTTCTGCAAAAGTCCTTCGGGAATGAACATAGGCATATACACATTTTCGTGGCCCAGTTCTTTGAACTTTGTATCAAGAACCTTCTGAATGTTTTCCCAAAGCGCATAAGCGTAGGGGCGGAACACACAGCAACCCTTGATGCTTGTATATTCGATAAGGTCTGCCTTTTTAACAATGTCGGTATACCAACGGGCAAAATCCTCATCCATAGAGGTAATTTCTTCAACTAATTTTTTCTCTTTACTCATTTTACTTAGTCCCTTCAAATATTTATATATACAGTCATTTTATCAAATAAGCTTTAATTTGTCAATTAATTTACGGCTTTAATTGACAAATACTGCGATTTGTTATAAAATTATTAAAAAGGGGGAATACTTATGGAAAGACGCGATAAACATAATTATTATCTTGATATAGCAACAACAGTTCTGGAAAGGGGAACCTGCCTTCGCAGAAATTACGGTTCTATCATCGTAAAGAATGACGAAATAATTTCCACAGGCTACACAGGTGCACCCCGTGGCAGAAAGAACTGTATGGATCTCGGCTACTGCCGTCGTGAACAGCTTAATGTTCCCAGAGGGGAGCGTTATGAGCTTTGCAGAAGCGTACATAGCGAGGCTAACGCTATCATCAGCGCATCACGCCGTGATATGATTGGTGCAACACTTTACCTTGCCGGCAGGGATTGCAAGTCGGGCGAGCTTGTTCACGATGCAACAAGCTGTGCTATGTGTAAAAGACATATTATAAATGCAGGTATTGCAAAAGTCATTGTACGACGCGGTGAGAACGAATATGAGGAAATAGATGTGGAACGTGACTGGATAGAAAATGATGATAGTTTAGGGGACAAACTCGGTTATTAAGCGAATGCGGAATGCGGAATACGGAATGCGGAGTGAATTTTTATGATTTACACAAAAATAACCCAACTTGTGGGCAGAACTCCTCTTATGGAGCTTTGTGCATTTGAAAAAGAATATGGGGCGAAGGCTAAAATCATTGCAAAGCCGGAGCTTTTCAATCCTGCAGGAAGTGCCAAGGACAGAGTTGCAAAGGCAATGATTGAGGATGCCGAGGAAAAGGGTATCCTTAAAAAAGGTGCCGTTATTATTGAGCCGACAAGCGGAAACACCGGTATCGGTCTTGCGGCGGTAGGAAGTGCTAAAGGTTACAAAGTTATTCTTACAATGCCTGACACAATGAGCGTTGAAAGAATCAATCTTATTAAGGCTTACGGCGGAGAAGTTGTCCTGACCGACGGAAAAGAAGGTATGGACGGTGCTATAAAAAAAGCAAACGAGCTTCACGAATCCACCCCCGGAAGCATTATTGCAGGGCAGTTTGTAAATCCTTGTAATCCCCTTGCACATTACAAAACGACAGGTCCTGAAATATGGGAAGATGCTGAAGGTAAGGTTGACATATTCGTTGCAGGAATCGGCACAGGCGGTACAATCAGCGGTGTGGGGAAATTCCTGAAAGAAAAAAATCCCGACATAAAAATTGTCGGAATTGAGCCGTTTAATTCACCTTTTATAACAGAGGGCAGAAAAGGAAGCCACGGGCTTCAGGGAATCGGTGCAGGATTTATCCCCGACACACTTGATACGGATATTCTTGACGAAGTAATTACAGTAACAGAAGAAGATGCATATAAAACCGGCAGATTCCTCGCGCAGAATGAAGGAATCCTCGTCGGCATTTCCTCGGGTGCGGCAGCTTATGGGGCATCAATAGTTGCAAAAAGAGAAGAAAACAAAGGAAAGAATATCGTTGTCCTTCTCCCCGATTCGGGAGAGAGATACCTTTCCACACCTATGTTTATGTAAATGCGGGATGTTAAAAATGTCCGGACCACAAAAGGCTTAATGCATTATTTGATATTCACTCTATTTATTAATAAAAAAAGCAAAGTCCTACGCTAAAGCGTAGGACTTATTTTTTTATTTCATAAAGAATACGGGGTTGATATTAAGGATAGCAATTACTGCAAATGCGGCTATAGCTGCAACACATACTGCAATAAATGTAATCTTAACCGCCTTTTTCTCAAACATACCGCGAACCTTAAGTGCGAAGTAAACCTGTGCCAGCACGAAAACTACTACGAGAGCCACATAGTTTATAAAATATGCAAAATCCGCACTACGCTTCGTACAGAACTTAAGAACAGTTGTGCTGAGGAAAACGAACAGACAGGTTGCACAATAAAGGAAAAATCCCTTGTTTTCCTTATATGCACTCCACGCCGCACAAATCATCGCACCTGCAAGAGCCGCCCATCTGAGATACTCACGGAATGCGAGTGCACCTTCTACTGTTACTGCAGAGGATGACATTCCCTGAACGAAGGAGAGCAGCATAGCATACAGAAATACCGCCGATGATGTGAATACTATTCTATTGTCAAGTTTTTCTTTTTCCTGCTTTGTAAGGTTATGTTTCATTTTATCCCTCCGTGAGTTTTTGCTGAGCTTTAAGGATAATCGCTTAAGCTTAAACTTTACATCTATTATATTTTACAATGTAAAGGCAAAAAAGTCAATGTTTTTAACCAAAATTTACACAAATTACATTTTTATTCATAAAAATCCCGCTTTATTTTTTCAAACACATCTTCCATTCCGCTGAAATTCATCGCATTTATATAGAACCTTTCCAGACGGTCGTGAGTCTTTTTCGCAGTTTTTATGAGCATTCCTGCTTTTCCAAGCAGTTTTTCGCTGTCAACGGCTCGCCTCTCCATAACGGTACGGTCAATTCCCGTGGTATAAAACATTTCTCCCCTGATTTTCTCACCCCGTGAGCACTTAAGAAATCTGTTACTCGTAACGATTGCCATTCTCTTTTCGGGAAGGATTATATGATCCGTCTTCCCTTTTACAACCGAGCAGGGACAATCAATCACATGATGCCCCCAAAGAAGGCATATTTTCTTCACCGCTTCAATCAGAGAGCTTCCTGCTCCACCCCATTCGTCCTCAATCACATAAACATCGTCCGCCATAAGAGGCAGAGTTTCTTCAAAGAATTTAATTTCCCCCACCGACACGGCACTTAAAAACCGTTTTTCTTCTTTCGGACAAGTGCCCTTCCCCAATTTTTTCGTCAGTTTTTCCGCATAACGGTAAACGGCAGATAAATCAAGATACTTTTTGCTTACACGGAAATTTTCCCCGAGAAGACTGCCTGCAGCTTTGATATAAGCACCTGCACCGTTGTGATACTCCCCCGTAAGGTCGTTAAAAAATGCTATTTCTTCTCTCTGAACGGCAAGTTTTGTGCTATCCCATAAATCTCCAAGATACAGAATATGATGAAGAACGCCCGGAAGGTGCGGATCCTCCGTGTGAGGTGCCGTCCCATCCATAATCGCAAACTTCGCAGTTTTATCAATTACCGCATCAAGAGAAAGCGGATCAGAGGCACAGGGAATCACCTCAAGGGTGTGCCCTTCTCCCAAAGCATATTCCATAACCTTTTTCATAAGCGATGATTTTCCGCTGCCGGGACCGCCTTTCAAAATAAGCAGCCGCAGGAAATCCGAATTTTCCTGCAGCTGTCTGAAGTATGATATAAACCCGTCGTAGGAGTTTGCACCAAGAAAGAATTTTACTGAATCATTCATAATATCACCTCTTATACTTATTATGTGCATAAGAGAAATATTATGACGGTTTATTTTTCAATCACAACAGTATTATTGTCGGCGTCCCATACTGCTTTTACTCCGAAAGCATTTTCAATAACATTTACAGGAACAAGAGTTCTGTCTGTTTCAAGGTAAGGTGCCTTTTCAAGATTGAACACGGTGCTTCCTACAAACATCATCGTGTTACCTATCTGAATGGTGATAATATCACCTTCATATTCGGAAAAAACAGTCTTTGTTTCGTGATGCCAGCTAACCTTTGCGCCAAGCTTTTCAACAACAAAGCGATAGGGTACCATTACCACGCCATCCTCAATCACGGGCTGGCGGTCAAAAGCAATGTTTTCACCGTTTACCTGAACCTTTATATCAGATGCCAGCACCGATGTGCCTGGTAAAATCACGACAAGCGCCAGTATAATTGCAATAATTTTTTTCATATTCCTTCTACCTCCGATGTTTCATTTGTTTCATTTGTTTCATTTGTTACAGTCTCTGTTTCAGGCTCCGCCACCGTATAATCTGCATTCACAGAATAAAAATCACGACCGCTTTCTGTATTTACATACCACGAAACCTTTCCGTCTGCATATATGGGAGTACAGTTTTCGGAAAGTTGTCCCGTTACTGTATAAACTGTTCCGACAGGAACTCCCTTTCCGTCTGCAAAGCTGTAACAAATCGTACTGCTTGCTTCATTCTTGTCGGAAAATCTCTGCCAGAGAATCATAAATCTGTCATCATTTATTTTCACAATGTAGGGAACACTTCCCGAAAGTCCCGTGCCGGTATAATAAGCTATGCAGGTATGACGCTGCTCAAACGTTGTTTTATCAGTCCATAAAAGGTAAATATCGCGGTTTTCCTTATTTATTCCCTCAATACTGATGTTGGTATATCCCGTAGGAAGCGAATGGTCGATGGTGCTTATGGGAACAAGATAACCGCTGTCGGACACTTCAAGACCGCCAATCATTGCACCGGTGCAATTTGCCGCCAACGCACCGCCCACATTAAAGATACTCTGTGTATTAATGACATTTCCGTTAAAATCTAAAGTCTGCAGGAACGCCCCTCTTATAGGTGCGGCATCGGAATAGTTTGCCGTAACAATTCTGTCCCCGTCAAACCTTACATATTCCTTAAGTGCGTGACTTGTATGATTGTACTGGAATTTTCCCAGCATATTGCAGACTGTGTAATCCGATTTATCCACAATCACGGTAAGCTGTGTCTGGGGACGGCTCATATGCTCATCAAGGTACTGGCTGCGAGAGGTATGAATAACAAGATACTTGTCATTTTCATAGAAATCGCAGTTTGATGCATCAAAGGGAACTGCCGTTTTACAGTTTGATACGGGGATTTCCCTCATTTTTGCGAAGTTTTTGTCATATACAACTATACGAAGAACCTCACGCGAGTTATCTTCGAGCATATTTTCCTGCCCGAAAACAATGTAGTTATACTCCTTGCCACAGTAGAAAGCACCGAACAACGGCAATTCTTTTTTAATTGCAAAGGATGCGGTGCGATTGAAATTCTGGTCATACATTTCAATATTTATATGCTCGCCAACCTCAAGTGCCGTATATGTCCCGTTATCGTTTTTTATAAGATGGGATTTCAGCGGCTCACCCCATCTGTCATAGGTTTCCGAAAGGGTAATCACCGATTCCTCCGCTTCAAGAATGCGGGAAGACTCAATTTTCTCCGCATAAGGAACGTAGGAGTTTTTCCTGTAAACATTTACCGTACGGGCAGTTTCATCCCACACATAGCTTCCGCAGAGCTTACCGAGGTCGTCCGAATAAATGCAGGTAAGTCCGTTTATATTAAAGCTTTCAACAGGTGTTCCATTGTAATTTGTGGTAATATCCGTATAAAGAACGTTCCCGACGGGAGTTCCTACCGGACGACGCACAGATTCCCCTGTATAAACAAGAGGCGTCTGACTCCCCCATCCGTATACATCCTTATCGGTAATAGTAAGGACACGGGTTTCTTCATCAAAAACCACGCCGAAATTAAGACTGCCCCCAAGTTTAGCAAGGTCCTGGGCAACAATAGCCGTTCGTCCATTGATATTATAGGACGGAATTCGTACGCCCTCAACATAGGCAACTATATCCGTACTGAGAATTTTCCCGATTTTATCGCCCACTCTGTAAGCCCCTGCATACAACGACAGAGACCCTGACGCCACCACAAAGGACATTACACCGCAGACTAATTTTTTAAAGGATTTTTTCATATTATCCTCCTTTAACGATTGTGCATAATAACAATATTATTTATTATATCATACGTTTACCCTTTATTCAACACAGAATAAAATATTTTTCTGATTGACGAGACCATACTATTATGGTAAAATAAAAGGTATGAAAGTGAGGTATATGCTATGAGTTATGCTGATATAGTATTTAAGCAGAACTGCGAAGATATATTGAACAACGGTTTTTCCGACGAAATGCTTGATGTCCGCCCCGTGTGGGAGGATGGCGTCAAGGCTCATACAGTCAAGAAATTCTGTATTGTCAACAGATACGATTTAAGGGAGGAATTCCCCGTTATCACTCTGCGTAAGACAAACCTTACCGCTGCTTGTGATGAGCTTCTGTGGATATGGCAGAAGAAGAGCAATAATATAAATGACCTTTCAAGCCATATATGGGATTCCTGGGCTGATGAGAATGGTACAATCGGCAAGGCTTACGGTTATCAGCTTGGAATCAAGCATCAGTATAAGGAAGGTATGTTCGATCAGGTTGACAGAGTGCTTTTCGACCTTAAGAATAATCCCCAGAGCCGTCGTATTATGACCAACATCTACAATCACGCGGACCTTTCAGAAATGGGACTTTATCCTTGTGCATATTCAATGACTTTCAATGTAAGCGGTGACACTCTTAATGCAATCCTCAATCAGCGTTCTCAGGATATGCTTACGGCAAACAACTGGAATGTGTGTCAGTACGCGGTGCTTGTTCATATGATGGCACAGGTAAGCGGACTTAAGGTTGGCGAGCTTGTGCACGTTATTGCAGACGCGCACATTTACGACAGACATATCCCCCTTGTAGAGGAAATTCTTTCAAAAGAGCCTTATGATGCTCCAAAGTTTGTTATTGATAAATCAATCGACGATTTTTATAAATTTACTGCAGACAGTTTTGCTTTCGAGGATTACAAATTCCATACCTTGGGCAAAAAAATCCCCGTAGCAATATAATGGGATGTTAATTGCGGAACCTTTGTTCCGCATCGATATAAATCTCTGTCGCGATTTTCGATATGTTTCGTTGAAACTCGATATGTACTTCGTACTCGATATGTTTCCTTACGGAAACGAGATTTATAGCATATCGAAACCCGAACGGGTTATATCGAATCAGCGAAAGCTGATATATCGAACGAGCCAAGCGAGTATATCGACTGAACAATTTTTCCTATCCCACAGGGTATAAATTATAGTAAAATACAAGGAATGATATTATGAAAATGATAGTTTGTGTGTCGGAGGATTTCGGCATAGGAAATAAAGGCGATTTGCTTTTTTCTCTCCCCCCTGATATGAAATTTTTCAGGGAGACAACCCTCGGCAAGGTGGTTGTTATGGGAAGAGGCACTCTTGACTCTTTCCCCGGCGGTAAGCCTCTTAAAAACAGGACAAATATTGTGCTTACCCGCGATAAGAACTTTGAGAGAGAGGGTGCGGTAGTGCTTCACTCAAAGGAAGAAGTTCTCGACTACGTTTCCCGATTTGACAGCGACGACGTGTATATAATCGGCGGAGCGCAGATTTACGAGCTTATGAGAGATAAGTGTGATGAAGCACTTGTTACAAAAGTGCATAAAAAGGTTGACTGTGATGCATTTTTCTTCAATATTGATGAAGATGCTTCATGGGAGCTTTCTTCCAAAAGCGAGCTTCTTACCCATGAGGAGCTTGAGTTTGAATTCTGCACCTATAAGTTGAGTCATAAAAATTAAACTGTATTATACAACCGAAAGGTGGTTTTTAATATGTTTTGTCCTAAATGCGGAAAAATTAATCCCGATAATGCTGAAAATTGTAGCGGATGCAACGCACTCCTTCACGAGGAAACTGCTCCTGCCCCCGCAAAGAAAAAGAGCATTGTTAAGCCTTTAATTGCAATTCTTGCCGTAGCGGTGGTAGTTGCAGTTGTTGTTATTGTTCTCAGCGGATGTGGCGTTCCGCCGGAAAACATGTCTTTCTAAGAGGGTGTTCTTTTGACAAAATTCAAGGCTATTCTTTCCTGTCCCGGGAAGCTTTTCCGGGACCGTCCGTTGGTTTTCTTTATTCTTTTCAGTTTTCTTGAAAACCTGGTAATAGAAAGCTTCAGCAGACATAGTTTAATAAAGGCGTTTGTACATCTTTTTACAAGCCCCCTGCCCTTTCTTATCAATTCGCTGATAATCATGTTCACAATATCTTTCGCTCTTCTTTTCAGAAGGCGTGTCTTCGGACTTGTGATGCTTTCACTTCCGTGGCTTATTTGCGGTATTGTTAACGGAGTCCTGCTTTCATTCAGAGTTACTCCTCTGAGTGCTATGGATTTTCAGATTATGCGTGTCAGTGTGCTTCTTATGTACCTGACGCCTTTTCAGCGTGTTCTTTTGTACGGTGCTGTCGGCATATTTGTAATTGGAGTTATAGCACTATGGATTATAGGCCCTAAAATAAGTGGTAAAATCCATTACGGTAAAAATGTTGCTTCCATAGCAGGCGTTTTTCTGTGTGTGGTTTTGCTCGTCATCCTTGCCCGCAGTATAAAGGCAGTCAACGATGACTTTGGAAATCTGGCGGGTGCTTATGACGACTACGGTTTTGTATACTGCTTTTCAAACAGTATGCTTGATACGGGAATAGACCGCCCCGAAAATTACGACGAAAGTGCTATACAGAAAATCACGGATAAGCTTCCTGCGACAATTAATACGGCATCAAAAATCAAGCCCGACATTATTCTTATTCAGTTGGAGTCATACATGGATCCCAAGCTCATCAAGGATCTGACATTTTCAGACGACCCTGCACCAGTTCATACTTATCTTCGGGAAAACTTTTCTCACGGTCAGCTTGCTGTTCCATCATTTGGCGGAGGTACGGCAAATACCGAGTTTGAGGTGCTTACGGGAATAAGTATTGACAATTTTGGTCCCAGCGAATATCCCTATAAAACAGTAATTCTTAACGAAACCTGCGAATCGCTGGCATACAATCTTAAGGAATCCGGTTATAGTGCTCACGCAATTCACAATCACACAGGCAATTTCTATGACAGAGACAAGGTTTATCCGAATCTCGGATTTGACAGTTTTCAGTCTCTTGAATATATGACCGATTACGAGCTTACTCCCTACGGTTGGTGCAAGGACAACATCCTTACCGAAGAAATTATTACGGCACTTACCTATACGGATGAGAAAAACGGTATTGACGAAGACACTCCCCGTTTTGTGTGGACTGTTTCAGTACAAGGACACGGCAAGTATCCTACCGAGCCTATTCCGGGAGAAGATTATGTAATAAAAGTTGACAGTTCGGCATATTCTGAAAGTCAGTTATGTTCTCTTGAGTATTATGTTAATCAGGCGTGGGAAATGGATATGTTCCTCGGAAGCCTTATTTCAGCTCTTGAAACCCGCGAAAAGCCAACGCTTGTAATCGCATATGGCGACCATCTTCCTGCAATAGGTCTTGATGGCACACATTTTTCATCAGGAGACGAATATACTACAGAATATGTAACCTGGAACAATTTCGGAATGGAGAAAGAAATCTGTAATCTCAGCACTTACGAATTGTCAGGGGAGTTTATGAGCCGCCTTGGCTTCAATAACGGCAATATAACAAAGCTTTATCAGCTTGCAAAAGAAGATGTGCTGACAGAAAAGGAATATCTTGATTCTGTCAACCAACTTGCTTACGATATGCTTTACGGAAAGTGTTATCAGTTTAACGGGGAAAAGCCCTATAAGACAACACAGATGCGTATGGGAACTCTTCCTGTAGTCGCGGAAACTCTACGTGTTCTGGACGGCGCAATTTATGTTCAGGGGACCGGCTTTACGGAGAAAAGTTCTATATTCATCAATGGAAAGAAGCAAGATACCGTTATGCTGAGTCAGTACAGCCTTATGGCTGTGGATGTTACAATTTCCGATGGCGACTCGGTTTCGGTAGGTCAGGCGTCAGGCAAGAGTGAAGTTCTCGGATATTCCAATGTAGTAATATATGATAAGGAACAACATTATTCGGAATAGAATAAAATCGCGTAATACTGCCGTATTACGCGATTTTTTTGTGAAGTATTAACCGAAAAGAGCATTCTAAAACCAATTCATCCCTATGTGAACACCGCTAATGTCTGTTTTTGCAACACCTCATTTTATTAACAGTTATATCATAAAACTTTAAATGCTTCAATAATGAAACCGTGCAAGGCACGATGAAATCCAAACAAGTTTGGATGAAATCAAAGCCTTGCGGCTTCGATGAAATTAAATCCGTCTTTCTATTCTTGCGAAGCAAGATTTCATCACGAAGTGATTTCATCTGCGGAGCAGATTTATTCCGTCTGAAAGACGGATTTAGTTGAAAAAACCGCTAACTTTGTATCAAAGTTAACGGTTTTTTCTGGTCGGAGTGGCGGCGACGCATATTGCTTCGCAATCTGCACTGCTTGACGACCGCAAACTTCGTTTGCAGTACCCGTCTGCGCACCAGCTTCGCTAAAAACGATTATCAAGCGTTTTCTTCACGCTCGCTGCCCTCTTAGGCTTCAAGTCCCGCCTGCCTGTATGCAAAAAGAAAAGAGACCTCACTTCGTGAAGTCTTTTCTCTTTTTTGGTCGGAGTGGCGGGACT
>JAZRTB010000055.1:0-15817 GCA_045651805.1 Clostridia bacterium | reverse complement strand
GGTTCTATGATTTTTACCGGTTGGGATAACAAAACAAACTGTAATTCTGATATGGTAGTTTACTATCAGGATGGTAAAATGTATCGTTACTCGGGTGCAAGCGGAAAAACTATCGTAATCAAAGAAAACTCGCTTCCTTTTGTAATGGGCGTATGTTACGAAGGAACACTTTACATTTATACAAAGAATGAGGAAAAGTCCGCAGTGGATTGTTACCCAAACTACGGTATAGGAAGCAATGCAGGAACAACTATTTTTGAAACGACACTTCCCACGGAGGTATCTATAGTGGACGGAATGCTCATTACAGAATCATACGGTGATACAGACGGAGATAAAGACATCCGCACCTGTGTATTCAATAATCCTGCAAACTTTTTCCGTTCAAGCGACAGCATCTATTCAAACTTTTTCATCGGTGGAGGAAAACTTATATTTACCCCCGATGATATGACAAAGCTTGTTGAGGTTGATTTGAACAAAACATTTTCTAACTAATAACTTTTTAATTAAATATTTTGCAGAGTGCAAAAGGGCATATGTTCTTTTGTAACCAAAAGAACCAAAAGTTCCGGGGTTCCGATTCCCCGGACCCCAAAACGGCCTCGCAGGGGCGTTTTCAACGACAAATCCGCTTTCTCCCTGCAAAGTGGTCTTTGTTTTAAATATTTATTTCCTTTGTTGTGCCGTCTTTATCGGCAAACTCTTTGCCGAATGACGACTGAAAATTCCCCGTCAGCAAAGGGAATTGATACGGGTAATTTTCGCCCAAATCGGAAAATAATATTTAAAACCTGAAAGATAGCTTAACAAGTTAGTTTTTTATATTCCTTATAACGAACAACTCATTTTTAGCAAAACCATACAGAAAGGGGCAATTATTATGTCAAAGCCCGTTATTGCCATAGTAGGCAGACCAAATGTGGGTAAATCCACACTCTTTAATAAAATAGCAGGAAAGCGCATATCCATTGTAGAGGATACCCCCGGTGTTACCCGTGACCGTATTTTTGCGGACGGTGAATGGTGCGGTAAGGCCTTTACAATGATTGATACAGGCGGTATTGAGCCTTATTCAAAGGATATTATCCTTTCACAGATGCGCCTTCAGGCAGAACTTGCCATTGATATGGCACACGTTATAATATTTATGACAGACATTCGTGACGGTATGACCGCCGCCGATCAGGAGGTTTGCACGATGCTTCAGAAATCGGGCAAGCCCATTGTGCTTGTTGTAAACAAGATTGACACTCCCGGCGAGCCTCCCCTTGAATTCTACGAATTCTACAACCTTGGTCTTGGGGACCCCATTGCGATTTCTTCGCTTCACAAAATGGGTGTGGGCGATGTTCTTGACGAATGTGCAAAGTACTTCCCCGAAGAAGACGAAGAGGAAGAAGACGATACAATCAAAATTGCTATCGTCGGAAAACCTAACGCAGGTAAAAGCTCGCTTATAAACAAGCTTCTCGGTGAAAACCGTGTAATCGTGTCAAATATTGCAGGTACAACCCGTGACAGTATTGATACTCTTTATGAGCGTAACGGTGAAAAGTACACCCTTATTGACACGGCAGGTATCCGCAGAAAGGCGAAGGTAACAGAATCAATCGAGCGCTACAGCGTTATCCGTTCTTACGCCGCGGTTGAGCGTGCCGATGTGTGTCTTATTATGATTGACGCAACAGAGGGCATCAGCGAGCAGGATGCTAAAATTGCAGGCTATGCCCACGATGAGGGCAAGGCATCAATTATCTGTGTCAATAAGTGGGATTTAGTTGAAAAAGATAACAACAGCGTTAACGAATTCACAAAAGAAATTCACGAGAAATTAAGCTTTATGACCTATGCCCCCATTCTCTTCATTTCTGCAGAAACGGGACAAAGGCTTGACAAGATTTTTGAAACAGTAACATACGTTACAAATCAGAACTCTATGCGACTTCAGACAGGTGTTCTTAATGACTGTCTTGCAGAAGCTACAATGCGTGTTCAGCCCCCCAGCGACAAGGGTAAGCGACTTAAGCTTTACTATATGACGCAGGTAAGCACAAAGCCCCCGACGTTTGTTATATTTGTAAACGACCACGAGCTTGCACACTTCAGCTATATCCGTTATATTGAAAACTGCATCCGTGATGCGTTTGAATTAAAAGCAACACCGCTGAAGTTTATAGTTCGTGAGAGAAGTAAAGAAACAAAATAAATGCGGAATGCGGAACGCAGAGTGCAGAATGAAGGTCAGAAATTTGCAAGCAAATTTCTTTTGAATTATTTGTTCATCATTACAAAAAATTTCGCTATAGCGAAATTTAACCTTCACTCCTCATTCCGTACTCCGCACTCCGAATTCTGATAAAGGAATGGTATTATGGCACTCAAAATCATACTTTGCTTATTATTCGGCTATCTTTTCGGGTCGCTGAATTTTGCAATTATCTATTCAAAATTAAAAGGTGACGACATCCGCAACCACGGTAGCGGTAACGCAGGGGCAACAAATGTGCTCCGTACATACGGCAAAGGTCCTGCGGCGGTTGTGTTCATTCTTGATATATTAAAGGGCGTTATTGCAGTTGTTATTGCAAAGCTCTTACTTAATGATGCGGTTTATGATTGCAGCGCGGCACTTGGTGCAGTCCTTGGTCACAACTTCCCTGTTTACTACAAATTCAAGGGGGGTAAGGGCGTTGCAACAAGCTTTGCGGTGCTTATTGCACTCCACTGGCCTACTGCACTTATCGCGCTTGGCGTATTTATCGTAATTTGTGCAATTTCAAGATATGTTTCTCTATCTTCAATCTGCGCGTCAGTCGGTGCAATCGTTTCATCCTTTATATTCTTTACGGGTGACGCATTTTCAATTTTTTGCACAGTAATAGGTCTTTTGTGCATTTATAGACACAAAGCAAATATCAAACGTCTGATTGCAGGTAATGAAAATAAACTCGGACAGAAAAAGTGAGGTAACGCTATGAATATATCAGTTATAGGAAGCGGCGGTTGGGGTACAGCCATCGCCCTTCTCCTTTCATCAAACGGACATAAGGTGTGTCTGTGGTCATATTTAAAAGAAGAAAGCGAAAGACTTAAAGCTGACCGTGAAAACAAAGAATTTCTTCCCGGAGTGCCTTTCGGTGATGCCGACTTCACCTTCACAAACGATATGGAGGAAGCGGCTTCTTTTGGCGAAATCATCGTTTCCGCAGTTCCGTCAAAGGCAGTTCGTACAACTGCAAGAAATCTTGGAAAATACGCCAATGGCAAAACCATTGTTAATATTTCAAAGGGGCTTGACGACGAAAAACTCTGCCGTATAAGCGAGGTTTTTGAGGAATACCTTCCAAACAGCACTATCGCTGTGTTAAGCGGTCCTTCCCACGCGGAAGAGGTTGCAAGGAAAATCCCCACAACAAATGTACTCGCCTGCAAAAATCCCGAAACTGCAAAAATGCTTCAGGACGTATTTATGTCCCCCGCGTTCCGCGTCTATACAAACGACGATATTGTGGGTGTTGAATTCGGTGGTGCACTTAAAAACATCATCGCCCTTTGTGCAGGCATTACGGACGGTCTTGGCTACGGTGACAACACAAAGGCGGCACTTATGACACGCGGACTTCACGAAATCAAGCGTCTTGGTGTTCACTTTGGTGCAAAGGCTGAAACCTTCAGCGGACTTACAGGCGTGGGTGACCTTATTGTTACCTGTACATCAATGCATTCAAGAAACCGCCGTGCAGGCATTTTAATCGGCCAGGGCAAATCCCTTGCAGAGGCACTCGAGGAAGTGCATATGACGGTGGAAGGTGTTGAAGCGTGCAAATCTGCATACGCTTTAAGTCAAAAATGCGGTGTAGAAATGCCTATTACAGAAGCATGCTACCGTGTGCTTTTTGAAGATGCAAACCCCAGAGAAGAAGTTCTCCGTCTTATGACAAGAGATAAAAAAAGCGAGGCTGAAATATATTGAAAATTGCAGTAATCGGTGGCGGTGCCAGCGGGATCGTCAGCGCAATTTATGCAAAAAGAATAAACGAAAAAAATTCTGTCACTGGGTTTGAACGCAGTGACAGAATTTTAAAAAAGCTCCTTGCAACGGGTAACGGCAGATGTAATCTGTCTAATACAAGCATAAGTGCGGATAACTACTATTCTTCAAACGGGGATATTATGAAAAAAATCCTCGAAAAATTCTCCCCCGATGAGGAAAAGGCGTTTTTCTCGTCAATCGGCATAATGCTTGCGGAGGAGGACGGACGTATCTACCCTTATTCACGCCGTGCAACAAGTGTTCTTGACGCCCTCCGTTTTGAATGCGACAGACTTAACGTGAAAATCCGCACAAACGCTTTTATAAATAAGGTAGAAAAGAAAAACGACTTCTTTATGATAAACGGTGAACATTTTGACAGAGTAATTCTGTCTGTTGGCTCTAATGCGGCACCGTCTTTCGGTACTGACGGAAACGGACTTAATCTACTTTCCGCACTCGGTCATAAGACAGAAAAATTCCGTTATGCCCTTTCCCCTGTCAAGGTTAAGGAGAATACAAAGGCACTTAAAGGTATCCGTGCGAAGGGTCGCGTCACTCTTTATTCAAAAGATAAGATACTCCGCACCGAAATTGGTGAAATTCAGTTCACGGACTATGGTCTTTCGGGAATTGCAGTTATGCAAGCGTCCCGACTTTGCCGTGAGGGTATGGTATTTTCACTTGACCTTCTTCCCGAGCTTACCAAAGAAGAATTATATAAAATGCTGATGGAAAGAAAAGCACTCCTTTCCCACCTTAAGGCAGAGGATTTCCTAACGGGAATACTCCACAAGGCACTTTGTCAGTATATACTTTCATCCGCAGGAATAAAGGCGAATACAGATGTTTCCCTTTTAACAAAAAAGGATATTTCACTTCTGTGCGAGCTTATGAAGGAATTAAATTTCACCGCGGTTTCCGTAGTCGGAAAAGAGCAGTCACAGGCAAGTAGCGGCGGTGCGATTCTTTCCGAATTTAACCCCGAAACACTTGAATCCTTAAAATGCCCCGGTCTTTACTGCACGGGCGAGCTTCTCGACGTGGTAGGTGACTGCGGCGGATATAATTTACATTGGGCGTGGACAACAGGATATGTTGTCGGAACAAGCCAACTTGATTGATTATTGCCATAATCGCGGCACATTTTTTATTACAAAGTGTAATCACAATGCCATTTTGAGCGCCAAAATGGCGAAAAGCGACGGGGGATTCCGAATCTCCCCCGGACCCCTTCAAACGGCCTCGCAGGGGCGCCGTTTATTTAAATAAGGAATTTAAGAAGATTCGCTTTTTACTTTAAATTTTCAGGACTTTCTGAAAATTTAATTTGCCTCGTATTATTTTGGAGGAAACCATGCTTAAAATAACAAACCTTTTTCTTCCTGTGAAATACACGGAGGAGGACATCCGAAATGAAATAAAGAAAAAGCTCCGTATCGGTGACTATGATATTCTTTCTGTTCAGGTATTGAAAGATTCCATCGACGCCCATATAAGGGGTAAAATCTGCCGCTGCATCAGTGTAGCGGTTTCACTTCGTGGAGAAAAACGGTTTTACGATGTAAAAAATGTTGAAAAATATGAGCCGTATCTTTACGAATACCCTGCTGTTTCAAAGCTTAATAAACGTCCCGTCGTTGTTGGCAGCGGACCTGCAGGTCTTTTTGCGGCACATATTCTTGCCGCGTGTGGTGCTATGCCCATTGTCCTTGAACGCGGTATGGATGTTGACAGCCGTAAAAAAGCCGTTGACACCTACTTTTCAGGCGGAAAGCTTGATACCGAATGTAATATTCAGTTTGGTGAGGGCGGTGCAGGTACATTCTCCGACGGAAAGCTGACAACAGGCACAAAAGACCCCCGTCAGAACAAGGTACTTTCAGAATTTGTAAAACACGGCGCACCCGAAGAAATTATGTATGCAGGTAAGCCCCACATCGGCACAGACCTGCTTTCGGGAATCATTAAAAATATGCGTAATGAAATCATCTCAATGGGCGGTGAATTCCGTTTCGGGTGCCGTCTTGATGATATATATACGGAAAACGGTCATATCACAGGAGTTAAAACCTCCAAAGGCGATATTGAAACGGACACCGTTATCCTTGCAACGGGGCACTCTGCCCGCGACACCTTTAAAATGATACATTCCCACGGTGCAATTATGGAGAAAAAGAGTTTTTCCGTGGGGGTAAGAATTGAACATCCTCAAAGTCTTATTAACGATGCCCTTTACCACGGTTATAAAGGCGAGCTTCCTGCCGCTGACTACAAAGCCGCAGTCCATCTTAAAGACGGCAGAGGGGTATATACCTTCTGTATGTGTCCCGGTGGTACTGTTGTTGCCGCGGCAAGCGAGGAAAACACCGTTGTAACAAACGGTATGAGTAACTTTGCCCGTGATGGCGAAAACGCTAACAGCGCTCTTCTTGTAAGCGTTACCCCCGAAGATTTTTCCGAAGACATTTTTTCAGGAATGGAATTTCAGCAAAAGCTTGAAAAAGCCGCATTCTATATGGGCGGTGCAAACTACTTTGCACCTGCACAGACGGTAGCAGATTTTCACAGAAACGAACGGGGAACGGGGTTCGGTAAGGTAAATCCCTCTTATCCGATTGGCGTTACACCGTCCAATCTGTCGCAGTTATTCCCCGATTTCATAACTCATTCACTCCGCGAGGGTATCACCCTTATGGATAGAAAAATCAGAGGCTTCAACCTTCCCGATGCAGTACTTACAGGGGTTGAAAGCCGTTCATCCTCCCCTGTCAGAATACTCCGTGGCGAGGATATGCAGTCAAACATAAAAGGGCTTTACCCCTGCGGTGAAGGTGCAGGCTATGCAGGCGGAATTATGAGTGCCGCTGTTGACGGCATAAGAATTGCCGAAGCTGTCCTCGGAAAAGGAAATGATTGAGTGTCTGCAAAACAAGCATCAATGACACAAACATAACAGTAACAGGAATGATTATGTTCATATCTCCTCCTGTTATTACAGTAATAATATATGCAACAACCGCAGAAACAACTTTCCCGAAATAGTACCTTTTCATATCAAACATATTTTTACAAAGGGCATTCGCCTGAAGGTGCACACTCATACCACCCCAGGCAAGAAATGCACTTGTAAGGGGAAGCATCCTGCTTCCGAGACGCGACATTTCACTGCAACCGCGGGTCACTTCAAGGATTCCGGATAAAATTCCGTACTCGCCAAAAGGCAGTACTTCCGTAACTGCACAGAATGAAATGATAAATACACAGGCTGTAACGATAGCTTTTCCGCTTTCAACGGCGGATTTTGTAACAAGCTCTCCTATGGGGGGCTTGTTTTTTTTGTAAAATTCCCACTCCTGCTTTACACTACCTCCTCCGCTTCCCGTTACTGAAAAAACACGTGCGCAGATAAACGCCGTAAGTATCTGAATAACAAAAAGCGAAATTCCCACCGACCTGCCTGAATAAAAGCTTACCCCTACTGTCCCTATCACAAAAAGCGGTCCCGCATTGTTGCAGAATGGAAGAAGGCTTTCTGCTTCCTCTTTCGTGACAAGATTTTCCCTATAGCTTTCCATAACAGAAACTGCCCCCGCACCGTATCCTCCGAGAAGTCCTGTGACAAAACAGACGCACCCTGCTCTGCTTATTCCGGTAAGTGGTGTTATTATTTTCGAAAGCACCGCCCCGAGAGGTCTTGAAAACTTACTTTTTATCACACATGACGACACCACCATAAAAGGAAGAAGCGACGGCACTACTGCGTTCAGGCAAAGTGCAAGTCCGTTTTGTGCCCCAAGTAAAACCTGCTCGGGAAAAAGTGCGAAAGAAGCACACAAAAAGAAAAATAACATACCACCACTCCTTTATATAAACTCCGCATTTCTGATTGTTCCCTTAATCATTATTCCGTCATCCGTGATGCTTTCAATAAAAATATCATCGCCCGAAATTTTAACAATGCCTGCAGTCGTATTGACCTTTATGCAGGATTCGTCATAGTCAAGTATGCCTCTGAAATTTTCTATGCTTGCCCGTGATGTCCCTATGATTTCAATTCTCGGCAAATCGCAGACCACATCAAGAGGCACATCAAGAGCATCGGCGATACGCTCTCTGCCTGATTCTTTTTTTCGCATTTTTCATCCTCCCTCTTTTTTAAAGTTATGCCGTAACCTTTACAAACATACAATTATTTCAGGGAGTGATACTATATGCTTTTTGAAACGCTGAATAATCTCAAAGGAACTTATACAATCTGTGCACAGGGGAAATTCCCCGAAAGAATTTTGAACATTGCTTCAACGAAAGGGATATACATACATTCCGTGAAAAAAACCGAGCAGGATACACTCCTTTTTTCTGTCAGCAAAAAGGGTGCGGATATTCTTACAAAAACCGAGGTGGAAGGGCTTTCTGTTTCCGTTGTTGAAAAGGTGGGGATTCCTGTATTTTTCAATCGTTACAAAAAGCGGATAGCACTTATACTTCTCCCTGCAATATTTTTAATTTTTACTTTTATTTTTTCTCTTTTTGTGTGGCAGGTAAAAATAACGGGTGCAGACAAAGAGCTTCACGCAAAAGTCAGACAAATTCTTTCTGAAAACGGAGTACGTCCCGGTGCACTAAAAAACAACCTTGACCAGTATGATATAAAAAGACGGTCGATAATCGCAATAGACGACCTCGCATGGTTATGGGTAGACATAAAAGGAACTACCGCATATGTAAACGTTAAAAAAAGAACTGATGTCCCTGATGTTTTTCAGATAGACGAACCTGCAGACGTTATCTCAACTCACAGCGGAGTTATCGAAAAGCTTAACGTTTACTGCGGAATTCCGCTTTTTTCGGAAGGAATGATGGTAGAAAAGGGGCAGATCGTAGTGAGCGGAGTTCTCAAAAGCGAAAATGAGAACATCCCCTCCTATTATCGCCACGCTTGCGCAGACTTAACCCTTCGTACAACAGAGAAAAAAACATATCTGATACCGCAAAAAACTTATAACAAAAAGCGTACAGGCAACAAAAAAACCGCTTTCGGCATTATTTTTCAAAAAAATAATGTAAAATTTTCATTAAATAGTGGAATTTCCTATATGAATTATGATAAAATAGAAAAAACATTTAAAATACCCTTTCTCCCTGTTGAGTTTTTTAAGACAACTTACCACGAAACCAATGTAAGTGAAACAGCTGCGGATAAAGCTTCTGTGGTGGCTGAATACAGGAAAGATTTTATGGAAACACTTCGCAATATGGATGTCCTCACTCTTCGGGAGGACTATTACAAAACGTCTGACGGAGAAAAGGTTACATTTACTGCCGAAGGTCTTATTCAGGCAGGAAAAGAAATCCCGATACAAAAAGGTGACTGAAATGGAAAGAATTATTGAAGGCGGCAGTCTTGATACGGTTATGTCTCTCTTTGGCAGTTTTGATGCCAATATAAAACTTATAGAGCGTGAAATGGGTGTCAGAATCACCAACAAAGACACACAAATAAAAATCACGGGGGAAAACTGTGATAAAACCGCTTCTGTTATTGAAAGATTAATCGGCGAAATTGAAATAGGTGAAACTCTCACAGAGCAGAATATCCGCTATGCCATTTTTGCCGCAAAGGAAGATATCGAATATATCCCCCCTGCAAAGGGTGACTATATCTGTATCACCGCAAAAGGGAAGCCCGTTAAGTGCAAGACCTACGGGCAGAAAAACTATATTCAGAAAATCCGTGACAATACGGTTGTAATTGCTATAGGACCTGCCGGAACAGGCAAGACTTATCTTGCAGTTGCTATGGCGGTAGATGCATTCAGAAGAAAAGAAGTCAGCCGTATTATCCTTACACGTCCCGCAGTTGAAGCCGGTGAAAAGCTCGGTTTCCTTCCGGGCGATTTGCAGATGAAGGTTGACCCGTATCTTGGTCCTCTTTACGATGCACTCGGCGATATGCTGGGTATGGAAAATTACCAGAAATATCTTGAGCGTGGCGTTATCGAAATCGCACCTCTTGCGTATATGCGCGGAAGAACTCTTGACGATGCGTTCATCATCCTTGACGAAGCGCAGAACACAACTCCCGAGCAGATGAAAATGTTCCTTACCCGTATAGGCTTCGGTTCAAAAGCCGTAATCACGGGTGATATTACGCAGATTGACCTTCCCGACGGAAAAAGAAGCGGTCTTAAAGATGCTGCAAAAATCCTAAAAAACATTGAAGGACTTGATTTTTCTTACTTGTCGGACAAGGACGTAGTCCGTCACCCCCTTGTTCAGAAAATCATCGCTGCTTATGAGCGCTACGAAAAAAAATAAGATATGTCAGGAGATGATCCTATGAAAAAAGCTCGTATAGACAAATTAATCTATCTTCTTATAACTGTAATTTCACTTATTCTTATTCTTTTCCTTGTTTTATTTGCAACAAAGGTGGAAGAGCTTGACCTTCACGAAGGCGATATTGCTCAGGAAGATATTTATGCATCAAGAGCCGTTATCGACGAAATCACAACGGAAAAAGCCCGCGATGATGCCCGCAACGCCATAGAAGACGTGCGTGTAATAAATATGGAAATAAGTAATTCCTCCTGCAATAAAATTTCTGAAGTTTTTGAAAAAGCTGCCAAAACCAGAGATTCCGTATCACCTAAAGAAGAAATCGAAGAAACCGCGGCAAGGCTTGAAGAATCAATGTCTTTTGATCTGCCGGAAGGTGTTGCATATGTCCTTGTATCTGCATCATCAAAGGACTTTGCTACTATGCAGAAAACGGAATCTTTTATTACAGAAATAATGAAAAAAGAAGTGTATGACGTTGCTGATTCACGCGACCATTGCGACAGCAAAATAGATGCACTCAGTCTCACTACAGAGCAAAAAGACGCAATGAAAGAGCTCTCCTCCCTGCTGATAGTTTCAAACTATGAGGTGGATGAGGAAAAAACCCATCTTGCAAGAGAAGCTGCCGCATCGGCAGTTCCCGATATTGAATACAAAAAAAATCAGGAAATTGTCAGAAAAGGTGCTGTTGTTACAGAGGCACATATTGAGATGCTCCGCACACTCGGAATGCTTAAAGGTTCTTCCCGTGTTTCTCCTTCTTACACAACAGGCGTTCTGCTTCTTGTATTAATCTGTTATTCAATACTGTTTGCATACTTCCGCAACAAATTCAGAAAAGAGATTACATCGCTTCCCATTCTGTCTTTGACGGGACTTATACTGATTCTCATATCGTACTACAGTATAAGATATGTTCCTGAAAATATGTATCCGATAATCCCGTTCGGTCTTTTCCCGGGAATTGCGGCAATATTTTCTACTCCGCAGACTGCAATCATTGCAAATTTCATAATTTCAATACTTTGCGGAGTTGCATTTGATGCAAACTGGAGCCTTGCTATATGTCTTATTGTTGCGGGAACTCTGTCATCTTATGCATTTTCATTGGTTAAACGTCGCGCACATCTTCTTCCCGCTGCAATTATGTCATCTGTTGTCTATGCACTGACATTTTCTGCAATGTCATTTATTGAATCTTCAAGTGTTGCGGTTGCTTTTGCCGCTATGGGAAAGGGCGTCCTTGGCGGATTGCTTTCAGGGCTCATTACAATCGGCTCAATGCAATTTTTTGAAATGCTTTTCAATGCAACCACCCCGATGAAGCTTTCAGAACTTACAAACCCCGAGAATAAGCTTCTCAAAAAGCTTCTTGTAGAGGCCCCCGGGTCATATCATCACGCACTTACCGTAGCGAATATTTCCGAAATCGCCGCCCGCAGTATACAGGCAGATTCACTTCTTGCCCGTGTCGGTGCATATTATCACGATATCGGAAAAATCCGTCATCCTCTTTATTTCAAAGAGAATCAGTTTGACAGAAATCCTCACGATGACCTTACTCCGGAAAAGAGTTCGGGAATTATCATAAACCATGTGACAGATGGTGTGGAAATTGCTCACAAGTACCGTCTTCCGCAGAACATAATTGATATTATTTCACAGCACCACGGTACAACCACAACGGGATACTTCCTCATCAAGGCACGTCAGGATGACCCTGATGTTGATGAGGCAAAATTCACATATCCCGGCCCCACTCCCCAGACAAAGGAAGCGGCTATTGTAATGCTTGCAGACTCCTGTGAGGCAGCAGTAAGAAGCATTGACGATAAGAGCGAAGAAAAGATTGAGGCTATGGTAAGAAAGATTACTACAGAAAGAGTAAATTCAGGTCAGCTTTCACACTGTAATCTTACTTTCTCGGAGCTTGAAACAGTCATTAAGGTAATCACAAAGACTCTGGGAGGCTACTTCCACGAACGTATAAAGTATGAATAAGCGGAACATTCGTTCCGCATCGATATAAATCTCTGGGAGATTTTCGATATGCCTTTCGGCTCGATATGTTTCCTTTCGGAAACGAGATTTTTATCATATCGAATCCGAACAGAGTGAGGATATATCGAACGAGCAAAGCGTGTATATCGACGAAATAGTTTCTATTATCCCCTAAAAAAACAAAGACAGGAGAATTATTATGATACAGTTTATTATTGATGACGAACAGGAAAAACTTGAATTCACAGAAGAACTTGAAGAAATCGTGCAAAAAGCTGTTGTGACTACGCTCGAAACAGTAGGTGCAGACGATGAAACAGACTTTGAGGTAAGCATCCTTATCACAGATAACGAAGGTATTCACGAAATCAATAAGGAATACCGTGAAATTGATGCCCCCACAGATGTTTTAAGCTTCCCTATTCTTGAATTTGATGAAGACGGTGTAATGCTTGAAGACAGCGGTGACTATGACGGCGACCTTCTTCTTCTGGGAGATATTGTAATCTCTCTTGAAAGAGCAGCTGAACAGGCAAAAGAATACGGTCACTCCCTTCAGAGAGAGGTTGGTTTCCTTACTGTTCACAGTACCCTTCACCTTCTCGGATTCGACCATATGGAGGAGCCTTTTGCGACAGTTATGCGTGAACGCGAAAAGGAAATTCTTGATATAATGGAGCTTCACAGATAACATTATGAAAAATCATACATTCAGAGAAAGCTTCCGTCACGCCATTGACGGGATAAAACATATAATAAAGGCAGAGCGCAATATGCGTGTTCACCTTATTATGACTATTCTTGTGGTACTTTGTGCAGTTGTTTTCGGACTTACGGCGGCTGAAAAGGCAATAGTTATTTCACTTTGCGCCCTTGTAATATGTGCCGAGCTTGTAAATACTGCCATTGAAAACGTCGTTGATATTTCCACCGGAGTTTTCAATATGTATGCAAAAAGAGCAAAAGACTGTGCCGCAGGGGCGGTGCTTGTCATAAGCATAGGTGCCGCTATAGCAGGACTTATTATATTTATTCCCTACGGAATAGATTTTCTCAGATACTTATTAGGATGAAAGGAACATTGTTATGAGCAATTTCAAAGCAGGATTTGTTGCAATTGTGGGACGACCCAATGTAGGCAAATCAACTCTTACAAATGCATTTATCGGTGAAAAAGCGGCTATCGTTTCAAACAAGCCCCAGACTACAAGAACAAATCTTTCCGCTATTGATAACGGTGATGATTACCAGATTGTTTTTGTTGACACTCCCGGTATGCATACGCCCAAAACAAAGCTCGGTGAGTATATGAACAACGTGGCAGGTGCTTCACTTTCCGACGTTGACGTTGCTATTCTTGTTGTTGAAGCCGGCAAGGAAATTTACGACCTTGAAAAGAATGTTCTAAAAAATGCCGCGGAAAAGAAGATTCCTCTCATTCTTGCAATAAACAAAGCAGACACAGTTGAAAAAGAAAAGCTTCTTCCCCAAATTGCCGCGTTTAGTCAGGAAGGCGATTTTGCCGCAATTATTCCCATAAGTGCAAAACATCGTGACGGTGTGAAAGACCTTCGTTCTGAAATTCTCAAGCACTTTGACGAGGGAGAGCCTTTCTACGATACTGAAATCTACGCTGATACCACAGTAAGACAGATGTGTGAAGAAATCATCCGTGAAAAAATACTCCGCCTCCTTGACAGAGAAGTTCCCCACGGAACTGCCGTTGAAATTGAGCAGATGAAGGAAGGCGAAGATATTACAAAAATTAAAGCCGTTATCTACTGCGAAAAAGCAAGTCATAAACCTATTATAATAGGAAAAAAGGGCGAAGCTATAAAGAGAATCGGCTCGTATGCACGTGCTGACATTGAAAAGCTCCTTGATTGTCAGGTTTATCTTGAACTTTGGGTTAAAGTAAGAGAAGACTGGAGAAATAAAGGCACAGCACTTAAGGAGCTTGGTTTTGTAAAAGAAAAATAAAAGAAAAAATTTCAAGCTATTAAAAATCATATTTTCCGCATAATAACTGTGAGGTGATTGTTTTGGCAAGAACAAGCAGTATTATGTGGGATTTATTCACAGGTACAGGAAACATTGATATGTACCTTAAATATAAAAGACACGAAAGACAGAAAGAGGCAGTTAAATGTCAGAAAACACAGTCAAAATCAATGCAATAGTTGCAAAATCGGTGCAGAGTGGTGAAAATGACCGTACTCTTACCCTGCTTTCTCCCGAAATGGGGAAACTGACCGTTGTTGCAAAAGGTGTTCGCAGTCTTAAGCACCAGAGCCGCAGCAGTTGTATGCCTCTTTCCTATTCTTCTTTTGTGCTGAAAAAAATTAAAGACGGTTTTTACTCACTTGTAAGCGCTGATTTGATTGAAAGCTTCCGTTCTCTTTCCGAGGACGTGGTGCTTCTTTCTTACGGCGCTTATTTTGCTGATTTATGCCGTATTGCAGTACAAAGCGGGATTGAGGCGGAGGAGGAAATAAGGCTTCTCCTTAACACTCTGTTTGTACTTACAAAACGCCCCGACTCCCCCGAGCTTATTAAAACAGTATATGAGTTAAAGCTTATGGAGCTTTGCGGAATTATGCCCGAATTCTCCACCGAATGTCCCTGCGGAGAAGTTGCGGAGTATTTTTCGCTGTCTGACGGTGAGGTAAGGTGTAAAGAACACCGAGACGAATCCTCGGAACTAATCTCCCCTGCGGCACTTAAGCTCGCTATATATATATCAGAAAATAACCTCAAAGACGCTCTTTTTGCAAATGCGGACAACCGTCTCGGATTCGAGCTTTCCAAAATTACAGAGCCATTCTGGGCGTATCACCTTGGAAATTTACCCGATTCACTGGGATATTTGAGGAAAATTTCAAAAAATCTGCAATAATTTCTTAATTTTTTGAAAAAAAGACTAGCTTTTATGGAAAAAATAGTGTATGATATTATGTGCGAAAAAAATAAAGATAGAAAAACAATATTATTTAGGAGGTAATTTAGATGACTAAATTTGTCTATCTCTTCAAAGAAGGTAACGCTACAATGAGAAACCTTCTTGGTGGTAAGGGTGCTAACCTTGCAGAAATGACTGCTATCGGTCTTCCTGTTCCTCAGGGTTTCACAATTACAACAGAGGCTTGTACTCAGTACTATGAGGACGGCCGCAAAATCAACGACGAAATTCAGGCTCAGATTATGGAATACATCGACAAGATGGAAGAAATCTGCGGCAAGAAGTTCGGTGACAAGGAGAATCCTCTCCTCGTATCAGTTCGTTCAGGTGCAAGAGCTTCAATGCCCGGTATGATGGATACAATCCTCAACCTTGGTCTTAACGAAGACGTTGTTGAAGCTATGGCTGCAAAGAGCGGTAACGCAAGATGGGCTTACGACTGTTACAGAAGATTCATTCAGATGTATTCAGACGTA
>JAZRTB010000054.1:0-12813 GCA_045651805.1 Clostridia bacterium | reverse complement strand
AACCCCGGAACTTTTGGTTCTTTTGGTTACAAAAGAACATCTTCTTTGTTCTTGAACAAAAACTTTTATTTTCTTAAATACAACTTATAAGTAGTAATTTCCTATAAGGAAATAAAAAAAGAGAACGCATTTGCGTTCTCTTTTTTGAGTAGTCCTGTAAGCCGAGTTCTGTCGTTTAAAACGGTCATCTATCTACGCCGTATATCTCTATACGGCTCCAGCCGTCCGTCGGATTATAGGTCGGACAGACCAATCCGGTCGACGTTGCTTCGGATGGGGTTTACATGGCACAAAGCGTTACCGCAATGTCGGTGGGCTCTTACCCCGCCTTTCCACCCTTACTGGCAAAGCCAGCGGTTTATTTCTGTTGGACTTTCCTTAGAGTCGCCTCCACCGGGATTTCTCCGGGATCCTGTCCTGCGAAGCTCGGACTTTCCTCATCAACGATAAATCGTTGCCGCGACCGTTCAGACTACTCAAATATAATTGAAAATCTATTGTAGGGGACGGCCTCAGGACGTCCCGTGTTACGGGTTGTCGAGGACGCCAACCCCTACACAATCAATTTTATTTAATTAAGTTTGTGTCAATCAATGGATTCGACTGCACCTTGCTTATCTTGAAGTTAACTTCTCCCATAAAGCGTTCATCAAGCTTTTTATAAAGAATATCGCAAGCGATAATTTCGCTGTCGTAATGACGCATTTCGATAAAATCAATACTGTCGTCAACTTTGAACATTGAATGCTCATGATGCTTTAAATCCCCTGAAATATATACATCTGCATTAAGCTGTTTCGCTGTTTCCACAAGGCTTCCGCCACCGCCACCGTTACATACGGCAACTGTTTCGATTGGCTTATTCTTTGTGAAAGTGGAATAGAGATTTGCAATACCGAATCTTTCTTTAATGCGTGCTGTAAGTGTTTTTGCCGTTTCGCCGAAGGGTGCACGACAAAGGCGACCAAGCTCACCCTCCATATTGCCTACGGGGATAAGGTCAAGCTCTTTTACCACGCTGTCGGTAAGTCCGCCCGGAGCACTGTCCAAGTTTGTGTGGGCACTGTAAATACTTATTCCGTTTTCAAGTGCCGATACAATCATTTCACCGTGGTCTGTGTCGTCCACGACCTTTTTTAACGGATTAAAGATAGCAGGGTGATGTGTTATAATAAGCTCGGCACCTTCCTCAATAGCTTCTTTAACCACGTTTTTATCGCAATCGAGGCAGATGATTGCCTTTGAAATTTCTTTTTTCTGCCGTCCGATTAAAAGTCCTATATTATCGAAATCCTCCGCAAACGAGGGCGGAAAAATACTTTCAATAAAATCTGTTATTAATTTTAATTCAACCATTATCTTTCTCCTTTCAGGAGATTTTCGTATTCGTTTTTAAGATAGAGGATATGCTCTCTTTTTGGGGAGAAATTTCCATCTCCCATTTTTTCAAGAATATTCTCTATTTCGTACAGGCGGTATTTTACATAGTCAGGGAAAAGGGGAGGCCTGTCCTTTATAAGAAGAGGACCAATCTCTTTTTCAACTTCGGTAAGAGAATACTTTTCGCCCCGTGTGCAAAGAAGTGCGGTGTACATCTTCCGTCCCTCACGGGCAATGGTTTCCTTTTCAATGACGAAACCATTTTCGGCAAGGTACTCCCTTAAATCCCGATGTGCCGTCTGCATCTGCAGTACAAAATGTTTGCACCCTTTTTCGTTTTTTAGTATTTCCGCTATGGTTTCTCCGCCCATGCCTGCAATGATTGCACAGTCTGCCTCATTCTGACCTATGTTTTCAAAACCGTTTGAAAGGCGAGTTTCCACCGCATCTGATGCATCATAAAGAGCAATATTCTTTTCCGCCTGCATAAGAGGACCCTCTTTGATGTCTGCGGCAATGACCTTTTGTGCAATTCCTTTTTTTGCAAGATAAATTGCCACATAGCCGTGGTCTGTACCTATATCGCAAACAGTATTGCATTTCGGCACAAGGTCTGCAATCATACGGAGACGGGGTGTGAGTGTTTTCTCAATGTTTTGCATATCAGTTACAAAGCTCTGCCACAACGGCATTGATTACCTTACCGTCAGCCTTGCCCTTAAGTTCTGCCATAACGGTTTTCATAATCATACCCTTGTTCTTTGTTGCGATAACATCTGCGAATTTTTCTGTAAGAACTGCCTTAACTTCCTCTGCACTCATCTGAACGGGTGCAAATTCGTTGATTATATTGTATTTTGCAGTATATTCCTCAATAAGCTCTGTTCTGTCAGCGGGGCAGGTGTCAATCTGCTCCTTTGCAGCCTTTAATTCCTTAAGAATAACTGCATCTGTCATTTCCTCTGTAATGTCGTTACGAACACCATTGTCAATGCCGTACTTTTTAACTGCCGCAATAAGATTGGAAATTGCATCCTTTCTTACTTTGTCCTTTGCCTTCATAGCGGCAATCATTTCTTTCTGTAATGCTTCAAGTGTCATAAAATATCTACTCCTTTTTATTGTATAGAAAATTACATCCTCTGTATTAGGGATAGGAAAAAATGCTTCAGAACGGACAAACGGAACCCCGAAGGGGGTTACCCGAAGGCGTACGAGGGTACGTCGAGAGGTGACGTTTGTTCGTAGCAAAAAGGCACAAAAACTAACAAAAATCGAATAAAATGAGATTTTTCAACAAAATCAACACGTTTTAATAATTACAAGCAGGCTAAACCCCATATTATTACCGCCTTTTTGCGATCTGGACTTTTTTTACATCCCTTTTTCAGTTGGGCATAAGTGAACTATCACACATACTGAGGTATTTATCTCCTTGTGTGGCAATAATGTGGTCAACCACCTGTATTTCCATACCCTCAAGCAAATCGCATAATCTTGCAGTAAGCATTCGGTCATTTTCCGATGCGCAAAGAGTGCCTGACGGGTGATTATGTGCGAAAATTACGGAAGATGCATTGTGCCTGATTGCACATTCTGCAACCTTACGGGGACTGACGTTTGAACGGGAAACAGTTCCCTCTTCAATTATTTCAAAAGCGAGAACCCGCCTTTGAGCATCAAGGCAGATAACCCCAAAAACTTCTTTCTGAAGATAGCCTATCATTCCGCAGACGAACATTCCTGCGTCGTGAGATGTGGAAAGTATCTTTTTCTCTCTTACGGCAAGTCCTGCAAAATACTGCAGAAGTTCGGGCATCATTTTGATAAATACCGCCGTATGCTCTTTAACGCCTTTTACCGTGCAAAGCTCCTCAACGGATGCATTCAAAACATCGGAAAGAGAAGAAAACTTCTCGATAAGTCTGTGTGCAAGGGGATTTGTATCACCCTGCGGAACTGCGTAAAAAAGCATAAGCTCAAGAACTTCGTGATCCTCAAAAGAGGAAAGTCCTTCTTCAAGAAATCTTTTTTTCAGTCTTTGTCTGTGTCCTTCGTGCATAAAATTTCCTCTGTATATTTTAAAAATTCGTCTTTTGTGATAAGGGCATTAAGTGCGTCTACAAGTGCCGTAACCGATAACTTTTCGGGAATGGAGAGCCTTCGACACAGTATCGAGCGCACGGCGGCACTTTTGGTGCCGCCGTATAAGCCACATTCATATAAATCAATTTTTTCGATTTTTTCTCCGGCATTATCGTCTGATAAAAACTTCGACAAAACATCTTTCAGGATTTCTTCTTCCATTCCTTCAACGCCGAGCTTTCCCTCTTTTGAAGGGGTGTTTTTCCGACGTTCTTTTCCGAGAATTTCGGGAATGTATGCCTGATGAATTTCGCCTTCCTCTACAAAGCCTTTTATGTGATTTCGTATCATAAATCCTGCTCTGTCGGAATCTGTCAGGATTAGAAGTCCGCGCTCTTTCGCAAGCTTGCGGAAAAATGCGCGTCTCTCCTTGTCCTTGAATATACGGAACCCTTCTGTCGTAAAGATGGGGGCGTCGCATACTTTTTCAAGGCGCATCTTGTCGTATTTACCCTCTACGATAATTGCCTGCTTTATACTAATCATCAGTTTGTTTCAATAAGTCCGTAATTACCATCCTTGCGGCGGTAAACTATATCTGTGGTATTTGTCTTTGCATTGAGGAAAACGTAGAATGAATGATTAAGAAGATTCATCTGAAGCACCGCTTCCTCTGCACTCATAGGTTTAACCTGATGAGTTTTGGTTTTTACGATTTTGATTTCTGCATCGTCAACATCATCGTATGAAGAGAAATCATATTCTTTGTGAACACCCTCGCGGAGTTTCTTCGCAAGCCTTGTCTTGTTCTTGCGAATCTGGCGCATAATAGCTTCAACAATTTCATCTGTGGCATTGTAAAGATCATCGTCACGTTCTTCCGCACGATAAATCATATCAGGTGTTCTTACTGTAACTTCAACAATGATTTTGTCCTTCTGTGTGCTTATAACAACGTCTGCAGAAACGCTCTCATCAAAAAACTTGCCAAGCTTGTCAACTTTTTTTGCAAGCATCTCTTTCTTTTCTGCGCTGAGATCGATTTTCCTTGTGTAGATGTTAGTTTTCATATGTGCCCCTCCTCAGAATAGTTGTACGGAGAAGTTGTCTCCTCCTGATTCTATTATACTATATCTGAAAGGTTTAGTAAACAGTTTTTTGGAAATTATATAATGTTTACGGGTTCTTTTACCGATAAAATATCAGTTTTTTCTGCTTTGCCCGTCACGGCACGGGCATTTGAAAGCATCAACTTGATGCGATTTTCCTGATTAACCTTTGTTGCACCGGGGTCGTAATCTATAGCAACAATATTTATGTCGGGATTTTTGTCTTTAAGAGGCTTCATCATACCTTTGCCGAAAATATGGTTTGGAAGACAACCGAAAGGCTGTGTGCACACTATATTGTTGACGCCTTTTTCTGAAAGCTCCAGCATTTCTGCAGGAAGAAGCCAACCTTCTCCCATCTGTGCCCCTGTACATATGTACTCTGAAGCGAGTGATTTTATATGTTCGAAATCCGTTGGAACATCAAATATTTCAAATTTGCTGATTGCCTCAATAAGTTGCTTCTGCATGGTGTGAAGTGCCTTGTACACGGTACGCATTGCAATCTGACGACCTTTTTTCATACCGTAAAGCCTGTAATCGGAAATGCTTGAATAAACGCTGTAAAGACAAAAATCAAGAAGTCCCGGACATACAACCTCCGCTCCTTCGGAAAGAAGGAATTTTTCAAGGTTATTATTGCCGAGAGGAGAGTATTTTACAAAAATTTCTCCCACTACGCCAACCTTTATTTTTTCGGTGCGTTTCATAGGTATTTTAGAAAATGCCTCTGCAATTTCAAAGAAAGCCTTTTTTGACTTTGTGAAGAAAAGCTTATCTTTTTTTATGGCTTTTGCAATTTTTGCCGTGTAGATACGTACGACCTCGTCGGTATCTCCCCGGAACATTTCATACGGTCTGCACTGATTTGCAAGATTTGCAATAATATCACCGAATACCGCCGCAAAAAACATCTTGCATTTTACGGACAGAGAAAGATTGAAACCGGGGTGTTTTTCAATTCCGCCAACGCTTAAAGAAACTACGGGAACATAGCCGTAACCGGCTTTGTTGAGTGCCTTGCGGAGAAGTGAAATGTAGTTTGATGCCCTGCAACCGCCGCCTGTCTGAAAAAGTATAAGTGCAACCTTATGAGGATCGTAACCACGGTTTATAATCGCATCAAGGAACTGCCCGATAACAAGAAGTGCGGGATAGCAGGTATCGTTATGCACATACTTCAGTCCAAGCTCGGTTATTTCGGGACCGCTTGTTTCAAGAAGTTCTGTTTTATAACCATAACCTTCAAGCACCTGCATTACAAGCTTGAAATGCACAGGAAGCATATTAGGTACCAGAATGGTATGGGTTTTCTTCATTTCTTTTGTAAATTTAATATAATTATCTGTCATAATATCAACCTTTTTCTGCCATTGCTCCCATAAGACTGCGGAGTCTTATTTTTACTGCACCGGGGTTTGTGATTTCGTCTATTTTTATCTGGGTGTAAAGCTTGCCTTTCTCCTCCAGTATTGAACGCACTTCGTCTGTGGTTATGGCGTCAACACCGCAACCGAAAGATACCAGCTGAACAAGCTCCATTCCCTTGTTTTCTGTTACATATTTTGCCGCATTGTAAAGGCGTGCGTGGTAGGTCCATTGATTAAGCACTTTGACAGAGGGCTTCTTGCGGGGAAGAGGCAGACTGTCTTCGCTTACAACAACAAATCCAAGCGACTGTATGAGCTTATCTATTCCGTGACAGATAAGTCCGTCTGTGTGATAAGGCCTTCCGGCGAGTACCATAATTTCCTTGCCGTGCTCCTTGGCGTAATCTATAGCGTAAAGTCCTTCGTTTTTAACCGCCGCACGGTAGTTTTCAAAAGCAAGAAAGGCTTTTTTTACTGCTCTTTTTATATCTTTTTTTGAAAATGTGCCAAGTTTGTCGTTAAGGTATAAATCAAGCTCTTTTGTGAGCTCCTGCACACTGTTTACATTAAGGTATGGGAAAAGGAATGTTGTTTCCTTAAGCTTTTCCACATTCCCCGAAAGCAGCTCCGAATAATACGCCACAACGGGACAATTGTAGTGATTGTCGGAAAGCTTTTCGTTAATATTGTATGTAAGGCACGGGTAGAAAATTGCATCAACTTTTTCGTCAAGCAGATACATTATATGCCCGTGCATAAGCTTTGCAGGATAGCAAGCCGTGTCGGAAGGAATTGTAAACTGACCTTTTTCATAAATTTCCCTTGTAGAAGCAGGGGATACCTTGACATTGAAGCCAAGTTCAATAAACAATGTTTTCCATAACGGGAGCAGCTCATACATTCCGAGAGCAAGAGGAAGACCTATTGTCTTTCTGTCGGGAATAATAACATCTTCGGAAAGAAGAAATTCCCTTTTGAAATCATAGAGGTTGGGCATATCTTCCGTAACGGCTTTGCCTGCCCCTTTCTGACATTGATTGCCTGATATAAACCTGCGGCCGTCGGCAAATGTGTTTATTGTAAGGTGACAGTTGTTTGTACAGCCCTTGCAGGTTGTAGTGGACGCCTTGTGTGAAAAGTCTGCAAGATCTTCCTTTGCGATGAGTGTGGATTCCTTTGCTTTCATAGCGTAAAGAGCCGCACCGTATGCACCCATAAGTCCTGAAATATCGGGACGGATGACTTCTTTTCCCAGTTCGGTTTCAAAAGCCCGCAGAACGGCATTGTTATAGAAGGTCCCGCCCTGGACAACGATGTTGTCGCCAAGCTCGTCAGGGGAGGAAGCACGGATAACCTTGTAAAGTGCATTTTTTACAACGCTGATAGCAAGACCTGCAGAAATATCTTCCACAGTTGCGCCTTCTTTCTGTGCCTGCTTAACGGATGAATTCATAAACACCGTGCAACGGCTTCCGAGGTTAACGGGATTTTCGGCATAGATTCCTTTCGTTGCAAATTCACTTGCATCAAAACCGAGAGACTTTGCAAAGGTTTCAAGGAAGGAACCGCATCCGGAAGAACAAGCCTCGTTAAGCATAATGGAGTCAATTGCACCATTATGTATTTTAAAACATTTGATATCCTGACCGCCTATATCAAGAATAAAGTCGACATCAGGCTTGAAGTGTTTAGCCGCAGTAAAGTGGGCAATAGTTTCAACTATACCGTAATTTACGGAGAATGCATTTTTAATTAACTCCTCTCCGTACCCGGTCACGGCACTTCCGCGTATGTATATATTTTCGTTGCATTTGTCGTATATTTCACAAAGACAGTTTTTTACAACGTCTATGGGATTTCCTTTGTTTGAAGAGTAGTAAGAATAAAGGATTTCCTTTTTCTCGGAAATAAGAACAAGTTTAGTTGTGGTGCTGCCACAGTCAATACCCAGAAAAGCATCTCCCGTATAGTTTTCCATATCTGCAGAAGGAACGGTTGCTTTGCTGTGGCGATCAATAAAAGCGTTATATTTATTTTCATCTGAAAACAAGGGGTTAAGTGCCTGCGTTCCTGTAGCGAGCTTTACTGTTTTTGCTGACTCAATAAGATTTTTGATGCTGTATGTTTCAGAAAGTGACGATGCGTGATAAGCTGCACCCAAGGCAACGGATATACGGGCATAGTCAGGGAAAATTGCATTTTCATCGGAAAGTGCAAGAGTGGTTTTAAAACTGTCACGAAGACCTTTGCAGAATGAAAGTGGTCCGCCGAGAAACATTACTTTGCCACTTATACTGCGTCCCTGGGCAAGTCCTGCAATTGTCTGATTTACAACTGCCTGAAATATACTTTTTGCGATGTCTTCTTTTCTCGCGCCCTGGTTTATAAGGGGCTGAATGTCAGTCTTTGCAAAAACACCGCAACGTGAAGCTATAGGATAAATTTTCTGATAGTTCAGGCTGAGATTGTCAAGCTCTTCCGTTGTAACGTTGAGAAGAGTCGCCATCTGGTCTATAAATGCACCTGTACCGCCTGCACAGGTTCCGTTCATTCTTTCGTCTGTTCCACCGTCAAAGAATATGATTTTAGCATCTTCACCGCCAAGCTCAATAATGCATGAAGTATCGGGAGCATCACGGCGCACAAGCTCGCTTTCTGCCACAACCTCTTGTATGAAGGGGACGTGCATCGCCTCGGCAATTCCCAGGCCTGCAGAGCCGGACATTGCAAATGAAATTTCGCAATCTCCTGTAATTTCGTATGCTTTTTCAAGTAACTCTTTGCATTTTTCAAGAACTTTTGAAAAATGGCGTTCGTATGTTTCAAATATGATTTTTCCGTCGGAATCAATCAAAACAGCTTTTGCTGTTGTTGAACCTACGTCAATTCCAAAACTGTAATTCATAAAACCTTCTCCTGTTATAAATGAAGCCAAACTTACCTATTTAATATTATATACAAAAAGATTCGTTTGTCAAGCACACATAGTTTACATTACTATGACACTTGTAACATATATGTATTGTGCACCATATATTGTGCCAATTTGTGAATCACAGGAGAAAAAACAACAACATAAAGTCCCGAAAAGCCCTATATAAAGCCATTATCGGGCTTTTTTTACAATTGTGTTAAAAATAACAATATATAGTGAAATCCTATTGACAAAGTAACTATATGTTGTTATAATAAGAATACGCGTTAAAATGCCACTTGGAGGGAGAAAAAGATGAAAATTATAAAGAGAAGTGGGGCAGAAGTTACGTTTGATCCGCAAAAGATAGTAATTGCGGTAACAAAAGCGAACGAAAGCGTTGTCCCCAGTAACCGTATGTCTGCAATTCAGATAAAGCGTATTGCAGAAGATGTTGAGAGTGCGGCAGCAAATATGAACAGATCCTTAAGCGTGGAGGAAATCCAGGACCTTGTCGAGGATCAGATTATGAATCAGCGTGCATTTGATGTAGCACGCCGTTACATTACATACCGCTATAACCGTGCTCTTGTTAGAAAATCAAATACAACAGATGAGCAGATTTTAAGCCTTATTGAATGCAATAACGAAGAGGTTAAGCAGGAAAATTCAAACAAGAATCCTACTGTTAACAGCGTTCAGCGTGACTATATGGCGGGCGAAGTAAGTAAGGATATTACAAAGCGTATCCTTCTTCCTGCGGAAATTGTTGCCGCTCACGAGCAGGGCATCATTCATTTCCACGATGCAGATTACTTTGCACAGCATATGCACAACTGTGACCTTGTAAATCTTGAGGATATGCTTCAGAACGGTACTGTTATCAGCGGTACTATGATTGAAAAGCCTCACAGCTTCTCAACAGCCTGCAACATTTCTACACAGATTATTGCACAGGTTGCTTCCTGTCAGTATGGCGGACAGAGTATATCTCTTACACATCTTGCTCCTTTTGTTGATATAAGCCGTAAAAAGATTCGTCGTCAGGTTGAAGAGGAAATGGCTATCCTCGGTGAAAGAGTCGGCGAAGAAAAAATTGATGAAATTACCGAAAAGAGACTTCGTGAAGAAGTTAAAAACGGTGTTCAGATGATTCAGTACCAGGTTGTTACTCTTATGACAACCAATGGTCAGGCACCTTTCGTTACAGTATTTATGTACCTTAACGAAGCGAAGAATGAGCAGGAGAAGAAAGACCTTGCCCTTATTATTGAGGAAACTCTCCGTCAGCGTTACAGAGGTGTTAAGAACGAGAAGGGTAACTGGATTACCCCTGCATTCCCCAAGCTTATCTATGTGCTTGAAGAGGATAATATTCATCCCGACAGCAGATTCTATTATCTTACAGAGCTTGCGGCGAAATGTACTGCAAAGAGAATGGTTCCAGACTATATTTCAGAGAAGATTATGCTTCAGAACAAGATTGACAAAAACGGTAACGGTAACTGCTACACCTGTATGGGCTGTCGAAGCTTCCTTACACCTTATCTTGATGAAGAGGGTAATTCCAAGTATTACGGCAGATTCAATCAGGGTGTTGTAACCGTTAACCTTGTTGACATTGGTCTTTCTGCCGCAGGCGATATGGACAAGTTCTGGGAAATCTTTGACGACAGAATGGAGCTTTGTCATAAGGCTCTTCAGTGCCGTCACGAAAGACTTACAGGTACTCTTTCCGATGCTGCTCCCATTCTTTGGCAGCACGGTGCTCTCCTTCGTCTTAAGAAGGGTGAAACAATAGACAAGTACCTCCACGGCGGTTATTCTACACTTTCTCTCGGCTATGCAGGTCTTTGGGAGTGTGTATACAGCCTTAACGGTAAGAAGCTTACCGAGCCGGAGGGTGAGGCACTTGGTCTTCAGATTATGAAAAAGCTCAATGAGTATACTGCAAAGTGGAAAGCAGACGAAAATATCGACTATTCACTTTACGGTACACCTCTTGAAAGCACAACATATAAGTTTGCAAAATCTTTACAGAAAAGATTCGGTATCGTAAGAGGCGTAACCGACAGGAACTATATCACAAACAGCTATCACGTTCACGTAACTGAAGATATTGATGCGTTTGATAAGCTTGCTCTTGAAGCAAAGTTCCAGGCACTTTCACCCGGTGGTGCTATCTCTTATGTGGAAGTTCCCAATATGCAGGGCAACCTTCCTGCGGTGCTTTCAGTAATGCAGTTCATCTATGACAACATTATGTATGCCGAGCTTAATACAAAGAGCGACTTCTGTCAGGAATGTGGTTTTGACGGAGAAATCGAAATCAAGGAAGACTCTGACGGTAAGCTTGTTTGGGAATGTCCCAACTGTGGTAATAACGACCAGTCAAAGCTTAACGTAGCACGTCGTACCTGCGGCTATATCGGCACACAGTTCTGGAATCAGGGAAGAACGCAGGAGATAAAGGAAAGAGTTCTTCACTTATAAGCCGGAGATGTTAAAAATGCCCAGACCATTCATTGGCAACATATTATAATTAAAAAGTCTGATTAACTTGTAAAATATGGTTTTTGGTAGAAATCCGTATGACGGATTTCGAATTGATGCCAACGAATTACGAACAAACGTCACCTCTCGACGTACCCTCGTACGCCTTCGGGTAACCTGCGACAAGTCGCAGTTCCGTTTGTCCGTTCTGAACATTTTTTCCTATCTCCTACAAAAACAACATCAAAGGGGGACGGCTCCAAACAAAGGACCGTCCCCATAAATTTGAAAAGAGTGAACATTTTGAATTACGCTACCATTAAAAAATTCGACATCGCAAACGGTCCCGGAGTGAGAGTATCGCTTTTTGTAAGCGGATGTCGTCATCACTGCAAGAACTGCTTTAATAAAGAAGCGTGGGATTTCGACTATGGTAAGCCGTTTACGGAAGAAGTAGTAAAAGAAATCCTTGATGCTTGTAATTACGACCATATTGAAGGGTTATCACTTCTTGGTGGGGAGCCTTTTGAAAAGGAAAACAGGGGAGGGCTTATTTCCCTTGTGAAGCAGTTCAAGGAACGGTTTCCAAATAAGACCATATGGTGTTATACGGGGTTCTTGCTTGATGATGAACTTATAAAATCAGGGGACAGTGATGCAATGGAACTTCTTTCATATATTGACGTCATTGTTGACGGCAGGTTTGTGGAAGAACTGAAAAACCTTGCACTTATGTTCCGTGGTTCATCAAATCAAAGAATAATAGATGTGAAGAAAACCCTTGAAAAAGGTGAAGTTGTGCTTCTTTCAGGCACTTGGGAACGTACAATGGGTAGCGGAGATATATACGAACAGTAAGGAGAAAGTATTATGGAAAAATATAATGTAAGAATCAAAAAACTTGACGAGAATGCAATTATCCCCACATACGGCTCACCTTTTGCAGCAGGTGCAGACCTTTATGCTTGTACTGACGGCAAGATTGATATTGCCCCTCACGAAACAAAGCTTATCCACACAGGTGTAGCAATGGAAATCCCCACAGGCTTTGCAGGTCTTATCTATGCAAGAAGCGGTATCGCATCAAAGCGTGGTCTTGCCCCTGCAAATAAAGTCGGAGTTGTAGATAGCGACTACCGTGGCGAAATAATGGTTGCACTCCATAACCACAGCGATATGATGCAGTCAATCGAAAATGGTGAAAGAATTGCACAGCTTGTAATCGCACCTTATGTAACTGCAGAATTTATCGAATCAGAATCTCTTGACGATACCGAGCGCGGCGAAGGCGGATTCGGCTCGACGGGTAAAAAGTGAGAATATATTAACTAAACAAGGCAGAAACGAAATTCGTTTCTGCCTTTGTTATGTGTAATAAATTGTATAAACTAAAAGTTCAATATGGGTGCAGCGTCACGCTGCTTTTTAAAAGTATTTGTTTAGGGAATAGGAAAAAGGTTCA
>JAZRTB010000053.1:0-54348 GCA_045651805.1 Clostridia bacterium | reverse complement strand
GTTACACCTCCCATTCTGTTTTTCTCTACTTTTACATCGTCCATAAAACTTTCCATAACGGTAAATCCCATACCGCTTCTGTCACATTCCGGTTTTGACGTATAAAGCGGTGTGCGTGCTTCTTCAATATTTTCAATACCGATGCCATCATCGTGAATGGTTACGGTAATTTTTCTCTCATCTGCAAAAAGCTCCATGCTTACAATTCCCTCCCGTGATTCATATCCGTGAATAATAGCATTTGTAACTGCCTCGGATACGGCGGTTTTTATATCCGCCATCTGTTCCACGGTTGGGTCAAAAGGCATAATAAATCCTGCAGCAATCACTCTGGCAACTCCTTCGTTTATGCTTTTTGCATCAAATTCTGCTTTGAGATAATTAGTCATCCATATCATTCCTTTCGTTAATTCTTCATATTTGCATCTGCTTCTGATGAACTTTTGCAGAACTTTATAAATTTCTCAATTCCGCTTAGTGCAAGCATCTTCTTTACAGAACTGTTTCCTCCGCACACTGCCAGCTTTCCCCCAACAGCTTTTACCGTTTTATACCTGCCTGCAATGAGGCCGATTCCCGAAGAATCCATAAGAGTTACACCGTCAAGATCCAATATAAGATTTTTCTTTTCCGATATCATAAGTTCAACATCAATCATATCTCTCAGATCTGACACCGCATATTGGTCAATTTCTCCTTTAAGATGTACCACAAGCGAATTTTTCAATTGTTCAAACTGTTTTGGCATTGGTTAATCCTTCCTTTCTTGTAATATCCATATTTTACCACATACTTCCGTAAAAAGATTGATAACCTTTGTCATAAAAACTGTTTCTTTGAATAAAAAAGGAGACTTGAATTAACTCAAGTCTCCTTTATCTTTTGAGGGAGCGTTTCCGAAATGATTTACATACGCCTTATAGAACGACGAATAGTCTTTGAACCCAACTTCAGAATAAAGCTTTGTCAGAGCCTCGCCCTCCTCGGCACGTCTTTTAGCATAAATCAGTCTTTTTTGCATTATGTATTTGTGTATCGGAATCCCGAATTCTTTTTTGAACTTATGAGTGATTCCCGACGGTGAAATATGTACTATTTCCGCCAATGAGTTTATATCAAGACTTTCCGAAAGGTTCCCTGCGATATATTCTGCAATCAGATACATTGGCCCTTTTTTATTTACCTTGCTCTTTTTTTCATCATCGGCAGCACACATATCAAGTTCACTTATAAGCATCAAAAAAGCGGAATATGCATGAAATTCTGCATTTCTGCCATTCATTCTTAAAACATTTACAAGCTTATCGCATATATATTTCATTTCTTCGTTAAAATTTTCAATTATTTTTAATTCGCTCATTATTTCAGGTAAAATTTCATTTTCGGGCACGTTTAAAGAAAAGCTTATTTTCAATCTCATAAAGTCAGAATGATTTTTTGGTTTGAAAAAATGATATGAACCTGCAGGAATAATCAAAAGCGAAGGTTCTTTCAGAGTGCGGCGACCCTCTATGGTGAAAAGTTCAGCATCTCCTTTCAGATATAATAGGATTTCGTGGTAAGAGTGAATCTCGCGCTCTTCAATATTTTCTTTGTCTGTCAGGCAAAAAGATATTAGATTTTTCGTTATTTTATTTTCTATATAGTTTTTCATACACTCATAATAACATATATTTGCTTATTTTTCAATGTTTTTTACTTAAAATTCAATTTATATTTCATTATTTATATGCTACAATGATTTTTAAGCAATGAATTATCTCAAAAGAAAACTAAAGGAGAAAAAAATGGAATATCCGCACGGACTTCTTTTTGATGAAAAGCTTCAAAAAGAACTGAAAGAAAAGTTTTATTATGCAGACGAAGATCCCGAATATGGTAAAAGGCTCTTTTTTGAAAACTCAGGAGGCAGTTTAAGACTAAAAAAATGCGTAGAGGCAAAAGAAAAAGCCGAACGCTTTCCTGATTGTCCCGAAAGGATTCACGAGCGTTCCCTGAAACTTAAATCCATAGTGGATAACGGGACAAAAGAGATTCTTGAAATAATCTTTGGCGCCAAAGACGGAGCTCTTGTAACAGAGCTTACGGCATCACAGGCTATGTTTCATATAGTGGGGCTTATAATGGAGAATATCCCCGGCAAAAATGCCGTGGTGTCTTCCCTTGAACATCCGTCAGCATTTGATGCAATAGAATTTTACTGCAAAAAAACAGGCAAAGAAATGCGGGTTGTGCCTGCAAACAAAAAGACAGGCGGCATCGATGCTGAGGAAGTTATAAAATACGTTGATAAAAACACCTGCCTTTTGAGCATTATGTCGGCATCAAATATTTCAGGCAATATTATGGACATAGAAGCAATTGTAAAAAAAGCAAGAGAAATAAAGCCTGGCCTTTACATAATTTCTGACGCCGTTCAACACGCTCCGCACAGTGTACTTGATGTTGAAAAGCTTAAAATTGACGGAATGAATTTTGCTCCATACAAATTTTTCGGTGTACGCGGATGCGGATTTGCCTACGTTTCCGAACGCGTTGCTTCTCTCCCTCATCATAAGCTTATCGCCAAAGAGCAAAGTGTTTTTGAGCTTGGTACGAGTGCACCGGGGAATTTCGCGGCGGCTATGGAAATTATAAGCTATGTATGCGATATAGGTAAGCACTTTACAGAAACTACCGACAGAAAAGCTCTGTACAACGAGGGTATGCATCGTATTCATCTTCATGAAAGGGCCCTTCTTCACAGAATGCTTGAAGGAACACGAGAAATTCCCGGGCTTCGTCACATTCCCGGGGTTACAGTCTGCGTTGATACAGCTGATTTAACAAACCGCGATCTTATTGCCGCCATTGCCATTGACAATATTGATTTTACTTCTTGTGTGGCAGAATATCAGAAGCGCGGTGTTACCGTATATGAAAGAGTAGACACAAGTATTTATTCAGAAAGAATCTTAAAGGCATTAGGTCTGAAAGGAGCAATAAGGGTATCACCCCTGCATTGCCATGGAACAGACGATATCGATAATTTTTTATGCATAACCGCAGAAATTGCAAAAGAAGCCAAAAAAAGATAAAAGAAAAGGAGTCATCACAATGAATTTGAAAGAGAAAATTGAATCAGGAGCAAGTATTTGCGGAACTCTTGTGAACATTCCGTCGGTAAGTGTTGCAGAGATGATGGGGTATTTTGACTATGATTATTTATGGATAGATTTGGAGCATTCTGCCATTACGATTGATATGTGCTATGCTATGCTCGTTGCGGCAAAATCTGTTGGCAGACAGGCGATTGTACGCGTACCGCAAAATGACCTTACATATACCAAAAAAGTGCTTGAAATGGGGCCTGACGGAATTATATTTCCAATGGTGCGCAGCGCAAAGGAAGCAGAAGAACTGTTATCCTACACTTTATACCCACCGCTCGGCAACAGAGGTTGCGGACCGCAGAGAGCTGTAAGGTACGGGGTTGACGATGAGGTTGCCTACTTTAAATCAGGACACGGAAATCTGTGCAGATTCCTGCAGATTGAATGTAAGAGCTTCGTGGATGACCTTGAGCTGATAGTTGACAATCCATATATAGACGGCTTTATTCTGGGATTGTCTGATTTATCAGGCTCAATAAACGAAATTGGTGATTTCTTCGGAGAAAACAATCTCGCTTTAGCAAAGAAAGCGATTGAAATTGCTACAAAGCATAATAAAATAATTGGCTCGGCTACCCTTGCTTCAGATGAGAAAACGCTCTCAATGCTTCATGATATGGGCATTAAAATGATAACCTGCGGTGCAGACTTTAATCATCTTGTAAATGGCGCAAAAGCCACATACGAAACAGTAAAGAAAGTTATCGGAAAGTAAAGATAATTATAAAATACAAAATATAAAAGGAGTGTATAAAATGCATTACGGTATGGACATGGTACAAATCAGTGATGGATTAACACAAACTGCGGCATGCGGCAGCGCAGCGGTATATGATATGGCAAACGGATTGACGTTTGTGTCATACCTGACAGGATTACCAAAACGTTACGGAGAATCATGCGGACGCCTCTGTCTTTCGGTTTTTTCTCCGTCACAACCGGAAAACGTACGTCACCGCAATATAGATGAAGGTGTCGGTCAATCACGCGGTCTTTTATGCAGTGCTCATTATCTGGTAGGAGATGCAAAAACCCGTATGGTTTTTACAACTACCCGCGGAGAGCTTGCAACATATTATCGTGACTATGATTTTTATTCCGACACTATTTCAGAAAGAAAGGAAATGTTTTTACGCACGGATAAGGGCGATGTACGCCTTGACAATGCTTCATACAGAGAATATCTTAAAGACAACGGTCTTTTGGTTGAAAGCGAAAAAGAACCGCTTGTAAACAAGGTTACAACGTATAAAGGCGAGCTTTACACGGCGATTTCCATTGATGACACAGGATATCCGATTCTTTGCAAAATTGAAGACAATATATTTGTTCCATTTGCGATATGCCCTGAGCCTATGACATATGAATTTCGTTATTTCAGAAATGATGACGGAATATTTGCTATGTATCGCTTCCCTCCGGATGACCATAAAACAGGTCACGCGGCATACACTGTTTCAACGGATGGCGGTAAAACCTGGAATACGAAGATTTTTGAGGATGGAATTCAATCAAGGCCCGATATTATAGAATATTACGGCAAGCCGCTTATAGCCTACAATTACAAAAGCGACAAATCAATTGAAAATTTTCCGCAAATGCACAATTTCCGAAATGCCGCTAAATTTGTGTATGATGGTAAAGTGATTTTTGATCACTTTACCAAATATGGCATTGTGGAATATGACTTGGTAAACATCTGCGGTGATCTCTATATGTCATTTTCCAATTGTCCCCAAGCTCTGTCCACTCAAAACGGAGGCGCATGGGTGGAAGACGGACACCCTGTAGAACAAGGAAAAGAAGCAATTCAATGGGCAAAAATAGGCTATTTACTCGGAAACTGACGTTTGAAATTTTCTGCTGTTTATAAATTAAAGGATGAAATCCATAAATTGGATTTCATCCTTTTTCACTTAACGCATCATATCAACTTATAATATTCAAATGCCTTGGTAACTCCCTCGTTAATTACTGTATCGGTTACATATTCGGCGACTTCTCTTGCGCCATCCACACACTCACCCATCGCAACACCGTGACAGACTGCTTTTATCATTTCCACATCATTTGTACCGTCTCCAAAAGCATAGGTGTTTTCATACGGAATGTTCAACTTTTCAATTACCGACATTACTCCAACGCCCTTATTCACTCCTTCAACTGATATATCTGCGGAGGTATAAGTTCTGTGGCGGTCAAAAACGAGCTTACCTCTGAACTTTTCTTTAATGTCGTTACACTGTTTTTCATTTTCAAATATTACAATACCCTTACAAACATCTTTTCTGTTTTTTAAAGGTCGCATAATTTTAAGAGGGATTTCAAAAGTATTAAGCATATTTATATACAATTTCGATTCAGGGTTTTTAACATAAAGTGCTTCCTGATCTTCAAAGGAGTATTCAAGCTCCATATTATCAAACTCTTTGATAAGAACATCTATAATACCGTCCTCAATCTTTATACCGCTTATTTTCTCACCATTAATTTCACAATATGCACCATTAGCTGCAACGTATCCGTCAAACAGTCCCGGAATATCCGGGATATAACATTTCGATCTTCCCGTAGCAAGAAATACCGCGTAGCCTTTCTTCTTTAATTCCGAAATGGTATTTCTTGTAGCCTCGGTAGGAAGAAATATCTGATTTGCTTCATCAGCAATAGTACCATCATAATCAAAAAATACTGCTCCTGTGTAGTTCATAGGTATGCTCCTTTTAAACAATCTTTGATTATTTTATAATAAAAGCAAATATTAATCAAGAAAAATTTAAAACAACTTCTTGAACCAAAGTATTATTCTTTCAAAAATCGACAGTTTCTTTATATCTTTATCTGTAACAAGTTTTACGCTTCCGACTTTTTCCCCGTTACAAAGCACTTCTATTTCCCCTGCATATGCACCTTTTTCTGACGGAACTTTAATTTTTGAAAGTTTTATTGATGTTGTAACAATGTCTCCATCTTTCAAAGATAATGTAAAGTCATTCTCCGCAACAATTGAAACACATCTGTTATTTTTCTCATCATATGTAAAGTCAGTTACTTTTACACCCTTTTTTACAGGAGTTTCTGCATGATAATTGTTGAATCCGTAATCAAGAAGATACGAGTGGTCATTCCAGTCATCAGGGGCATTCAAAGTTACACAAATAAGCTTCTGCCCGTTTCGTTCAGCACTAGAAACGAGACATCTTCCGCACCTTTTTGTAAATCCGGTCTTAACGCCGGTACACCCATCATACAACCATAAAAGTTTATTGTGATTCTTTAATGCTCTATCCCACTTTTCACCCTGCATCGGAATCGAGTACGTCTTTGTTGCAACAATTTTAGCAAATTCTTCATTTTTCATAGCTTCACGGGCAATTAAAGAAAGGTCATACGCAGTAGTGAAATGTCCTTCAGAATCAAGTCCGTGGGGATTTTCGAACGAGGTATTCATTGCTCCCGACTTTTTTGCTTTTTCATTCATAAGAACTGCAAAGGCGTCCGTGTTTCCCGCAAGGTGTTCTGCAATTGCAACTGCCGCGTCATTACCGCTTTTAAGCATCAGCCCGTATGTAAGGTCGGAAAGAGTCATTTTCTCTCCCGGTTTAAGCCACAAAGAGGACCCCTCTGTACCGGACGCAAAGGCACTTACCTTTACACTTTCATCGAGTTTGCCACTTTCACAAGCAAGTAATCCTGTCATAATCTTTGTTGTACTTGCCATAGGCAGTTTTTCAGATGCATTGTGTTCGTACAGAATTCTTCCGCTACAAGCATCTATAAGAACCGCACTTTGTGCACTTATAGCACTTGCACTATAACAAAACATATTAACAATAATTATAAAAAGCAACAAACATCTTCGCATAAAAAAAATCCCCTTTCACCCAACAGTATACTGTAGGAAAAGGGGATTTATTCTTTCATTGATACTGATTATTTAACGTACTTCTTGATTCCGTCAGAAACGTCCGCAGGATTCATACTGAGAATAATCTGAATTTCTGCATCATTAGCATCTGCAATAGGAGCAACTCTGTCAAGGAATTTTTCAAAAGCTGCCATATCATCGTTAACAATCTTTGTGATACTGTCTACGAAAATGTGAGCAATATCGTAGTTCTGTGAAAGAATACCGCATACAAATCCAAAGAATTCTTCGTAAGATGCAAGTGAATATTCCTCTGTATCAACAAGCCTTACAGTATGAGAAAGATCAAGCACATGTCTCTTGCCCTTGTTGACAAACACCACACTACCTGTAGCTGCCTGTTCAGCAGTATGTACTGCCTCAATAAGTCTTGCAGTTTTACCTGTGCCTTTTTCGCCGATAATTACATTAATCATATAGAACCCTCCTAAATTTAATTTGGTATTTCCTTGATTACATTATACAATATATATTGTGTATTGGCAAGATATTTTTGAAAAAATTAATCAATAATCTGATATTTTTTTACAGCATCATCATAAATGTCATTACCATTGCTGTCAATTGCCACAATACATGGGAAATCTTTTACCGTATAACGACAGATTGCCTCCGTACCGAGATCTTCATAACAGAGAATTTCGCTCTTTATTATAGACTTTGATATAAGTGCCGCTGCACCGCCTATTGCCGCAAAATAAACAGCTTTGTTTTTTTTCATAGATTCAATAACCGCTTCGTTACGTATACCTTTACCTATCATACCTTTTAAGCCTGCATCAAGAAGCACGGGGGTATATTTATCCATTCTGTAGCTTGACGTAGGACCTGCAGGACCAACCGCATATCCCGGTTTTGCAGGAGCCGGTCCGACATAGTAAATAATCTGACCTTTTATATCAACAGGAAGCTTCTTATTTTCACAAGCAAGCTCGTAAAGACGTTTATGTGCCGCATCACGACCTGTTATAATTTCACCGCTGATGAGAACACTGTCTCCTGCAGAAAGATTTTCTATATCGCTGTCTTTTATGGGAAGTGTAATTTTTTTAACCATATCATTTCCCCCTTATATAACCGCACTTTTATGTCTTGCCGCGTGACAACATATGTTTACGGCTACAGGCATGCCTGCAATATGCGTCGGCATAGTTTCAATATTGACTGCAAGAGCCGTTGTTTTACCGCCAAGACCTGCTGGACCAAAGCCCATTTTATTTATGCTTTCAAGAAGTTCTTTTTCAACCTCCGCATATCTTTCATCACAATTTCTTATGTCAAGATTTCTGAATGTAGCTTTTTTCGCAAGTTGTGCACACATTTCAAACGTCCCACCGATTCCGACACCGACAACAATCGGCGGACACGGATTGGGACCTGCATATTTTACGGTTTCAAGGATAAATTCCTTTACGCCTTCAATACCTGCAGACGGAGAAAACATTTTGATTTTAGACATATTTTCACTACCGAAGCCTTTACCGCCTGCAGTAATTTTAATGTTTTCACCTTCAACTATCTGAGTATGAATAATGCAAGGAGTATTATCCCCTGTATTTCTACGGTCAAAAACAGGGTCTGTTACTATGCTTTTACGAAGAAATCCTTCTGAATAAGCTTCCCTAACGCCATTTTCAACAGCATCTTTAAAACTGCCGTTTTCAATCACGACTTTATCACCGTATTCAACAAAAAGAACTGCCATTCCTGTATCCTGGCACAATGGAATTCTCTCTTCTGCGGCAATTTTATCATTTTCAATAATCTGTTCAAGAACATTTTTTCCGACAGGAGATATTTCTTCATTTTTTGCCTTTATAAGAGCATCCATCACATCATCGCCAATGTAATAATTGCAGTCAAGAAACAACTGTTTAACCGTTTCCTTAACCATATCCGCACTAATTTTTCTCATAGTTATCCTCACTGAATCATATTTCTGAATACTTCTTCCGTAATCACCGTAATTCCAAGTTGATTAGCTTTATCAAGCTTGCTTCCCGCCTCTTCACCTGCAAGCACAAAGTCTGTCTTTTTGCTTACAGAAGAGGATACTTTCCCGCCATTGTCGGAAATTATTTTAGAAGCCTCGCTTCTTGTAAGAGTAGGAAGTGTTCCCGTAAGAACAAATACCTTACCGGTAAATATTCCTTCTTTCTTTTCCTCTCTGCATATAAAGTTAACTCCATAACTGCGAAGACTTTCTACAATGTCAATATTCTGTTCTTGTGCAAAGAATGTGTGTATACTCTTTGCTATTACAGCACCTATTTCATCAACCGAGGAAATTTCTTCTTCACTCGCACTTATAAGTTTATCAAGCTCACCGAAATGTATAGCAAGATTTTTCGCATTTGCCGCACCAACGTGTCTTATTCCTAAGGCGAAAATCAGTTTTGACAAGTCATTTTCCTTCGACTTTTCAATTGCATTTATAAGGTTTTCCGCACTCTTCTCTCCCATTTTTTCAAGAGTTGAAATATCTTCTTTTTTCAGACTATAAATGTCTGCAGCGGACTTAATGAGGTTATTATCAAGAAGTCTGTGCACGACAGCAGGTCCAAGCCCCTCAATATCCATTGCATCACGGGATGCAAAGTGAATTATATTTCTTGCAAGCTGTGCAGGACATTCACCGCCTGTACATCTTACAGCGGCTTCGCCTTCTTCCCTGAAAACTTTCGCACCGCAAACAGGACAGGAGTCCGGCATTTCAAAGATTTCTTCTTTCCCGCTTCGTTTTTCTTTCACAACACTTACAACCTCAGGAATAATATCTCCTGCTTTCTGTACAAGAACACGGTCACCGATTCTTATATCCTTTTCGCGGATATAGTCAATGTTATGAAGCGTTGCTCTTGATACGGTAGTACCTGCAAGTCTTACACTCTCAAGCACAGCATTCGGAGTAAGAACACCTGTTCTTCCAACCTGAATAACAATATCGGAGAGTGTTGTTTCTTTAATTTCCGGTGGGTATTTATACGCAACTGCCCACTTGGGACATTTAGCTGTAGAGCCGAGGATTTCACGATGACGAAGCGAATTGACTTTTATTACCGCGCCATCAATATCAAAACCAAGTTTTTCACGTTCATCCCCTATTCTTTCAACTTCCTTGAATGCATCTTCAATATTTTTGCAAACGGGGGTATCCGGAATAGTTTTGAAGCCAAGATAAGAAAGATATTCAAGACCTTCTTTATGCGTTTTAATATCTTTTCCGACTATCTGCTGAATATTGAAAACATATATATCAAGTTTTCTCTCCGCAACTATTGAGCTGTCAAGCTGACGAAGTGTTCCCGAAGCGACATTACGGGGATTCTGAAAAGTCTTTTCCCCTTTTTCCTCCTGCATCTCATTAAGCTTTATAAAACTTGAGTGAGGCATATAAACTTCACCGCGGACTTCAAGATATTCAACCGGTTCTTTAAGTTTAAGAGGAATAGATCTTATTGTCTTAAGATTTTCGGTAACATCTTCACCGACATTACCGTCACCTCTTGTTGAACCACGGAAGAAATATCCGTCACGATACTCAAGAGAAACACTTAATCCATCAATTTTAAGTTCTGTAATATATTCCGTTTTTTCACCGAGAGCGTTCTCGGTTTTAACGCCGAAATCAATTACACTTTCTTTATCAAACACATCATTGAGACTCTGCATCTGAACCGTATGAATAACTTCCTCAAACCCGTCAAGAATCTTTCCTCCGATTCTCTGCGTCGGAGAATCCGGGGTGATAAGTTCCGGGTTTTCGGCTTCCATACGTTTCAGTTCAGACATCAACGCATCATATTCAAAATCGCTGATTTCAGTTTTATCCTGTGTATAATACAGTTCACTATGATAATTGATAAGTTCCCTTAACTCTGTTATATTCATACTTCACCTCAAAAAATACAGGGGATTGAAAACAATCCCCTGCAATAGCTATCAATCAGTTTTCAGCACTCCATTTTGTGCCGTCAGAGAATACTACCTCTTTAACCTTAAGATTCTTGATGCTCTTGGCATCATCGCCTCTTTCAATCGCCCATGCAACTCTCTTCTTGTCACAGGGGTCCATCTGAAGCTTTTCAACATAATATGATCCTGAATTTGTCTCTATAACTTCGCCTGCCGCATTGCATACGTCAAAGTTAATCTTGAAAGATGTAATTCTGCTGTCACCTACATTTCTGTATTCAAACACAACGATTTTCTTTCCATCTTTCTCATTGAACCAGTAGTTTATAAATCCAAGAGGTGACTTTGCAGCCGCATTCCATGTATCCATAATATCGGAACGGACATCATAAAGTTCTTCAGAATATTCCGTTTCGGTACCGGCAAGCTTATCTATAGCCTCCTGCACTCTTGTGTAAGCCATCTCATACTTTTTGTCTTTGAGAAGTTTTTCAGAACCGTCTTCTGTCGAAGTGCCCTCAACAGCATACTTATATACTGCTTCACCATAGGATGAATACCAACCTTCAGACTCTAACTTTTCTGCTTCATCAGCATAAACTTCTTTAGTGTTGCCGTTTACATCATAAACAGTTACATTTTCAGATGCAGGAGCATCACTATCAACCTCTGCCCATCCAAGAGCAATGTACATATTGAGATGTTCTTTGGGGACACGAACTATGGTGCCGTCTGTATACTTTACTGCAACTTTATTGTCAACAACAACTTCCGTTTCAGGGGTGTCGGTAACAGCTTCACCATCTGTTTCGGGAGTTTCAGACTCATTCCCAGTATTATTAATTTCACTTTCAAGATACCAACCCACTTTTCTGTGTGCTTCTACCTTGTCAGCGGGAACAACAAGAGTTCTTCCGTCAAGAGCATAAAGAGTTACGGGTTTTTCAGCGAACCAACCCATTCCTTCCGCAGTATAAAGTTCAACCTGGCTTTCCTCAACCATAAGAGTTCTTCCGTCAAGGGCATATAGTTCAACCTGAGCGGCTGAAGCTGAAATCGCCATTAATAACATTGCGGACAAACAAGCAAATAATTTAAAGCCTTTTTTCATAATAATCGCCTTTACCTTTCTTTAACGAAAATGAATTTGTTTGTTAAGTACATTATAGCGTATTTTCCCCTTCAGGTCAACTATTATTTTGTTTTGGTTTTTTATTTCTATTCATTTCACAAATATTGACATTTCTTTTGAAATAGGATATAATAATTTAAGATTCAAATATATTAAAGGAGTGTTGAAAATGTCTTATCTTGCAATTGACATCGGTGCTTCAAGCGGACGTCATATGCTTGGCAAACGTGTTAACGGAAAAATTGAACTTACAGAGGTTTATCGTTTTAAAAACGGTCCTAAAATGAAAGATGGTCATTTGTGCTGGGATCACAAACAGCTTTTCTCCGACATTCTTGCAGGAATGAAGAAATGTGCTGAAATGGGTGAAATCCCCGAAAGCGTTGCAATTGACTGTTTCGGTGTTGACTTTGCTCTTCTTGACGAAAACGACAACCTTATCGGAGATACAGTATCTTACCGCGATGAAAGAACAACAGTTGCTCGTGAAGAAGTATTCAAAATCATCAGCGAAGCGGAGCTTTTTGAACGTACAGGTGTTGCTTCACAGCCCTACAACACAATTTATCAGCTTTATGCAGTAAAGATGGAATCTCCCGAAGACCTTAAGAGAGCAAAAGCTTGCCTTCTTCTTCCCGAATACTTTAATTTCCTTCTTTCAGGCGTTAAGATGAACGAATTTACAATCGGTTCAACAACTCAGCTTCTCAACGGTAAAACCCGTGAGTATGATAAAGAACTTCTTGAAATGCTCGGCATTCCTTCAGATATCTTCGGAAAGCTTAACATGCCTTCAACAGTAGTTGGCGACCTTCTTCCTGAAATTCAGGCAGAGGTTGGTTACAACTGTAAGGTTGTTCTTGCTTCCGGTCACGATACTGCTTCTGCAGTTATGACTGTTCCCAACGAAGACGATGCTATTTACATCAGTAGCGGTACATGGTCTCTTATGGGCGTACTTCTTGAAAACACTATTTCTACAGAGTTTGCTAAAGATGCCGGCTTCACAAACGAAGGTGCATTCGACGGCAAAGTACGTTTTCTTAAGAACATTACAGGTTTCTGGGTAGTAAATCAGCTTCGTGAACAGATTCCGATTAAGGAAAGCTTCGGTGAAATGTGTGTAATGGCAGAAAACACAAATTACACAACTCCCGTAGATATCAACAGCGAGCTTCTCTTCGCTCCCAAGAATATGCAGGAAGCAGTTCTTAAACAGCTCGAAATTCAGGGTGCTCCTGCTCCCAAGAATGTTGCAGAGCTTCTCGCTTCCGTATACCACGGTATGGCTAACGGTTACAAGCAGGCAGTTCAGGAACTTGAAGAAATCACAGGAAGAACTTATAACACAATTTATATTATCGGTGGCGGCAGTCTTAACACTCTCGTTAACCGTCTTACAGAGGAATATACAGGAAAGAAAGTTGTTGCATGGGAAGTTGAAGCTACAGCTATCGGCAACATAATGGCACAGGAAGCTGCAAAATAATTTCTTTTATTTCACTGTTGCGAGGTGATTTTTCGGTGGATTTCAAAAATATAGAAAATCAGTACAGACCACAGCCTATGTGGTTGTGGAATTCAAAACTTAATACCGAAAACACCGTTAAATCTGCGGAGAAGATGTTCGCTCACGGATTCGGGGGTTTTTCAATAAGACCTTGGCGTGGGTTTAAGAATACTCATCTCTCCGACGAATGGTTCAGAAACATATCTGCTGCACTGAAAAGTGCAGCAGATAATTCTATGAATTGTACTATTTACTGCGAAATGCCCGGCGGGTCAGATTATTCAAGTACTGCAATAGATTCAAAGGGCCTTGAATTTCATCAGAAATTTTTGCGATTCGAGTCAGGAGAAAAAACAAACGAGAGAACAATTATTTTTTCTGAAGGATATCATTTTTATTATGATGCCAATCCTTTCCGTATCGATATATTTAACGAGGAATCTGCCTTACTGTTTATCAACGAGACTTGTTCTCCGTATCTTACAAAATCAAATGAAAATTTTAACGGATTTATGTTCGATATTTCTCCGTATTTTTCGGGAGATATTCCGTGGAGTTTTACACTCCCTGCAGAATACAAAAATGCTTACGGAGAGGAACTTCTTGATGTTCTTGTAGAATTATTCCGACCTGTAGGTAATTACCGGAGTACCAGATTTAAATTCTGGACTCTTATATCTAAATTGTTCGCAACAAAATTTCTTGCCCCTGTCCACAGTTGGTGTACAAAAAACGGGTTCAGTTTTTCACTTATAAACCCTTCTCCTGAAAAGGATCACTCATTTATGAATGCGAGAACTATGCCGTTGTATGTTCACAGCGACATCCCCTGCTTTAAAGCTGAAAACACATCAGACACATCTCCCGTATGCGCTTTGATGGCTTCTTCGGTTATGGCACAGTTTGACAAAAAGCAGGCCTCTGCATTACTCTACTCTCATTGCGGTCACGACTGTACTTTTGAAGAATTAAAACATATTGCGGAACTTCAGCTTGTACGCGGAATAAACAAAATAATTCCTTGCTCCATTGCAGATTCATTAAGCGGTTTTCGTAAAAATACCGTTTCATCTCCGGTTTTGCTTCAGGATTTCCGATTGGAAGAAAACAGGATTTTTTCAGATTATCTGGCACGCGTCGGAAAAATTCTTTCCGAAGGTGATTATGCTACGGATATACTTCTTATCCATAGTATGGCTGATTCCATCTCTAAATTCACTCCCGAATCCGATGAATACGATGACACATATATTTCATCGCTCGAAGTCGCTATCGACACACTTGAAAAAAAGCATATTCCTTTCCACGTAGGTGATGAATTACTCCTTGCTGAATTCGGTAAGGTCGAGGGTGATTCACTTTATCTTGGCAATCACAAATACAAAACGATTGTGCTTACCGAAAACCCTGTACTTCTTGAAAGTACTACAAGACTGCTTTCCGAGTTTGAAGCAAAAGGAGGCTTCATTGTGCTTCCCGATTCGCTTCCGGAAAACGAAATCTGTGACAACTCCAATCTTCTTTATGCAACACGCAGTTTTTCAGATTTCAGTATACATTACTTTGTTAACAATTCGTCAGATTCTTTTACTGCATCAATAAAAAAGGGCAGTAAGCTTCTGGACGTTTTCACCGGAGAAACTGAACCTTTCTACGGTATATATAAATTCAATGCCTTTGAATCGATCATTGTTATTGATGATGGAACTTCACAATCAGACCGTCCCTATATCAAGCCACTTAAAGAACTCGATATCAACGGCTTATGGACTTTGGAAGAAGACTTTTCAAATTCTCTTCTTATTGACACCTGCAATGTATATGCAGACGATATTCTTCTCCACGAAAATATTGATGCTAACTGCATTACGGATTTATTGTGCAAAAATTCCATTGAAGCAAATATAAAATGCGAATACAAAGTTAACATCAAAAGCATTAACGGCGATATTTTTCTTTTTGATAACGGTTACGACAAATTTAATCTTACGGTAAACGGAGAAGATGTTGCAATAATCTATGAAGAACCTGAAACAGATGACCTGTTTTTAAAAATCAGAATCACAGACTATCTGACTGAAGGCGAAAATACGCTTTGCCTCTCCTCCCACTTTTCCTGCAGCGATAAATTTAAAAGCATCTACGGAAAAGCTGCAGTTTATGAAACCGAACTTAATAAAATTGTTTACGAAAAAGAATTCGGAGCTATAACACTTTCGGGAAACTTCTCATTGCTTTGTGATAAAGTTTCCTGCGAAGCAGACGATTCTGCGATTTATAATAAAGCTCCTTTCATAATTGATGAACGCCCTTCTGAAATTGATATTTCCAACATCACAGAAAACGGATTTCCTTTCTTTTCAGGAAAAATTACTTTCAAAAAGACATTTAATCTTTCAGACACTTCTTATTGCATAAAGATTACCCCAAAAGGAATCCGCAGCATAAAGGTTGAAGTCAATGGAGAAAATGCAGGTATAAGGTGCTTTTCGCCGTATGAATTCGATATATCTTCGATGCTTTCAAAAGGAGACAATGAAATAAAAATAACATTAACGGGAAATATGCGTAACCTGTTTGGTCCTCATCACAGCCCCTTGGGTGAAATTCACAAGGTTACATCAAAAGATTATTACAGATATCCCTGTATATGGAATCGTGATATGCAGATGCCATGGAATGAAAACTATAGTTTTACAAAATTCGGAATAAGTTCCGCGGAGTAAATTTATGTACACACTTATAGAAATTTTTGATGCAAAACAATATGAAAATATCGTTTCCCCTGTTTCTCTCAACAATATATCAAAACTGATTTACGTCGGTTCTGAAAAGGTTATGACAAAGGAAAAAGCCAATAATCTTTCAAACTTTTTTAAATTGCGTAATTTTGATAATCCGATAGAATACTTCTATGTCAAGCGCGATAATTCACAATCTGTTTTTAACGCATTTGAATCAATAATTTCAGAAAACGAAAATTGCATTATTGATATTACCGGAGGCGAAGATGTTCTTCTGGCAAGTGCGGGAATTTTCGCAGGATTACACAATATTCCAATTATAAGGACTGATGCAAAGGACGGGAAACATACTGTTATTTATGGTAGTTTTGACGGTGCACAATTAGCGTCTCCTTTGCTGAAAGTTAATGACCTTACGGCACTACAGGGATGCAGGATTGTCAGTTCCGAATCTGATTCTGTACCATTTACAAAATATCAGGATGATATTTTCAGTCTTTTCAGAATTAATTCGTACGATTGCGAAGCATACGGCGTTTTCTGCAATTTTGTATCAGAATTTATATCATACAATATGAAAATACTTTCAATTCCCACAAACGAGATTGAAAAAAGAAATGAATTTATACAAACCTCTGTTAAAAAAATCATTTCCCGTTTACTTACCGCCGGTCTTATCACCAAAAGCAATTCTTCCGGTAATGTCTATACTATAAAAAACAGCTTTATAGCAAAATGCCTCAAAAAAACAGGAAATATTCTTGAATATTACACGGCATATGCCGCACAAAGTATTTCTGAATGTTTCAGCGATGTACACGTTGGCACAACTGTTGAATGGAGAGAAAGCTCATCTTTTTATGAAACACAAAATGAAATTGATGTGCTTGCTGTTTCACACAATGTACCAGTATTTATTTCGTGCAAAAACGGAGACGTAAAGAAAGAGGCACTTTATGAGCTTGATACGGTTTCCAGAATTATTGGAGGTTCATATGCTAAAAAGATTCTTGTCTGCACCGATATATCATCGAATCGTTCCGCCCGTGAGCATATAATAAAGCGAGCACACGATATGAATATCAAAATAATTTACGATGCACATATTAAGACATACGAAGAATTCCAATCCCGTTTAAAAAATGCGGTTATATGAGGAAAGGTAATTTAGATATGAAGAAAATCATTTGTATATTATGCATCAGTTTACTTTTACTGAGCAATACAACTTTAATATTTGCAAGCAATAATACATCTCAATCAATGAGGGTACTTTCTCCCCCCATCTGGCTTCAGCCTGATATGCTTATCGACAATGAAAATCTACCTGTCGAAACAACAAAGGAAATGTATCCTGAGTCTGAAATGGGGTACTGCGAGCCTTATGGCGTATCACAGAAGTTTACCAATAAAGTTGACGGCTACAGCATTGTTATTCCGTCTGATATGAAAGTTGATTTATCGCTTTCTGATGTATGTACAACTTTCAATGACGCTCACAGACAGTTAAGAATTTTTAAAGAGTCCTACGACACTCATAGCGAAAAAGCTTCGTACCTCTATTATTCAAACAGATTCATTAACAACACAACAAATCATACACTTGAAAACTCTGTTACATTCAGTAAAGACGGTCGTGACTATACGTTATTGCAGTGGTCAAGAAAAAAGCTCAGTATGGTTGAAAACGACAAAAATTATTACGCTTGCGTAGATGTTTGTGAAGGTTCACGTGTTTATACCTTCTTTTTCACGTCAGACGTTCCTTTTAACGAATGCGGAGGTTATATGGATATAGTAAACTCACTTGTTACATTTGACCCTTCAGTTCCGCACGCAAACGCCTACAATGTCGGATATAATAAATCAGACATTTCCCATATGAGTGTCACAACCCAGGCTATATACAGGAAATTATTCTCGGAAGATTCGGAACTCAGATTCGGAATGTTTGCACCGGACCAATATGGTGGATATCCTAAATTGGAGGAATTTGAAGAGTATCTTGATTATGAGTTTTCCGCATTTCTTACGTACACCGAATTTCTTGACAAATTCGGTTCAACAACTACCCAATATGCAGAAGACCTTAAGGTACGAATGAGCAAAATGGAAACTCATCTGAAATATGCAAGAAGCAGTCTTAAACCTATTGAGCTTACACTTCAGACACCTCTTTCAAGAAACACGGGTTCAAATATGGTATACGAAATTCTTGATGGCGAGTACGAGGAATTTCTCGATGCATATATAGATACAATTGCCTCCTACCCCGATGTTACTGTGCTTTTCAGACCATTTAACGAAATGAATGGTGACTGGTGCACATACAGTTCTTATCATACTTCCCGTGATCCCCAGCTTTATGTTGAGCTGTACAAATATCTTTACAGGAAGTTTCAGGAGGCAGGATGTAATAATGTTATCTGGGTATGGAACCCAAATGAGAGAAGCTTCCCGAATTTCAAGTGGAACAACGAAGCCCTCTACTACCCCGGTGACGAGTATGTTGATGTGTATGGTATAACAGGTTATAACAACGGAACCTATTACAATGGCGAAACATGGCGTTCTTTTGACGAAATCTATAAACCAATTTATGAAAGAGCTCTTCGTATAAACGAAAAACCGATGATGATTACCGAATTTTCGTGTTCTGCAATCGGCGGAGATAAAGTAGCCTGGCTTGAGGATATGTTTCTTTCACTTCCGAATTATGATAAAATCAAGCTTGCAATATGGTGGCACGCCGCAGATTATGACGGAGACACCATAGCTCGTCCTTATTTTATGGATACCCCTGACGGAATGCTCGATGTATTTAAAAAGTATTTAGGAAAGGAGTAACACAATGATAGTTTTTTGGACAATTCTTGTTATTGCACTTATCGTTATGGAAGCCTCTACCGCACAGCTTGTATGCATTTGGTTTGCCGGCGGTGCATTTGTTTCTCTGATAACGGCAATAATAACTGAAGATTTATTGATACAATTCACAGTATTTGTAGTTGTGTCTGCAGTACTTTTATTCTCAACAAGAAATCTCGTAAAAAAGCTGAAGAATCCCAAGGATGAAAAAACAAATATTGATGCACTCATCGGAAAATCCGCTGTTGTTACAGAGCGTATTTCAAATGCTGAATCTGCAGGAACGGCAAAACTTGAAGGAAAATTATGGACTGCCCGCAGTTTTGACGGCAACGATATTGAGGCCGGTACAACCGTTACGGTTGAACAAATTGACGGAGTAAAATTAATTGTAAAATAAAAGGAGGACAAATTTATGGAATTTCTTATCCCCATTCTCATCATTGCTGTGGTACTTATTCTGCTTGTAATTTCAAACATTCATATAGTACCGCAGGCATACGCGTATATTATTGAGCGTTTCGGAAAGTATCACGAAACCTGGTCTGTAGGTCTTCACTTCAAGGTTCCTTTCATTGACAGAATATCAAAGAAGGTTAATCTTAAAGAGCAGGTAGTTGACTTTCCTCCCCAGCCCGTTATCACACAGGATAACGTTTCAATGCAGATTGATACTGTAGTTTATTTCCAGATTACAGATCCCAAGCTTTATACCTATGGTGTTGAAAGACCTATGATGGCGGTTGAAAACCTTACTGCAACAACTCTTCGTAACATCATCGGTGACCTTGACCTTGACGGTACTCTTACATCAAGAGACACAGTAAACACAAAGATGCGTGCAATCCTTGATGAAGCAACTGATCCCTGGGGTATCAAGATTAATCGTGTAGAGCTTAAGAACATCATTCCTCCCAAGGAAATTCAGAATGCAATGGAAAAGCAGATGAAGGCAGAACGTGGACGCTGTGAAGCTATTCTTCGTGCAGAAGGTGAAAAGAAGGCTTCTATCCTTATGGCAGAAGGTGAAAAAGAATCCGCTATTCTTCGTGCAGAAGCTAAAAAGCAATCTGCTATCAGAGAAGCTGAAGGTGAAGCTGAAGCTATCATCGCAGTACAGACCGCTATTGCAGAAGGTATTCGCAGAATCAACGAGGCAAAGCCTTCAAAAGCATATGTGGCTATCAAGTCACTTGAAAGCATGGAAAAGGTTGCAGATGGTCAGGCAACAAAGATTATTATTCCTTCAGAAATACAGTCACTTGCCGGACTTGCAGCATCGTGCAAGGAATTGTTTAAAGACTAATTTGCAAACAAAAAACGCTGAACAATTTGTTCAGCGTTTTTTTGTTACAGGAACATACAAGTTCCTATAAAGCACATTATTATACCTATTGTAAGTTTTTTATCGGGTTTCTCCTTAAATACAATCCACGCGGCAAGTGCAGTAAATATTATGGATCCGCCTGTAATAATCGGATATAGTACCGTTGCAGGCAGATTAATCGCACCTTTAAGCTGAAGAAGATACGATACACCGCTCATTATTGCACTGATAAAAAGAAGTCCAAAAGAGTCTGTACTCATAAAATTTTTCTTCTGATTTTGTTTATTCTTTTTTATTAGCTTTATAACTGCAAGCACCACAAGACAACCCAGAAACTTTATAACCCCCGTAAGAAGTACAAATCCTTCGGAAGAAACTGCTTTGTCGGGATTTATCTGATGAAGCTTTGATACTACGCTTACAAAACCGTTAAGCACAAATATTGCTCCACACATAATTGCAGATTTAAGACCAAGCTTTTTGCCGCCTGATGCATTTGTGATAAAAACGGAAACTGCAATTACGATAAGACCTATTGTGCGTATAACGGATTTTTCTTCACCCAGGAAGAATGCACCGAATATGTAAGGCACCGTCATACCACCCGTCATAAGAAAAAACGTGTAGAGGGCAACCTGACCGTCTTTGATTATTTCATATCCTATTATGGTATAAAACACCGCAAAAGCTGCCATTAGGCAGGCATATACGATAGAGAATGATGTTATTTCAATCTTCATTCCGTTAAGGAAAAAGAAGATAATTCCCGTAAATAAGCCGACACACACATTCATTTTAAGGCCGGCTTCAAGAGTTGCTCCTTCCCTTTTCTGGTAAACCTTTGTAATAACAAACCCCAGTGCAAGAAGCAGTGTCGCACCAAAAAGCATAAGGTAATCCGACATTATTCTCACTCCTTAATACTTGTAATAAGGACGTAATCCCATCTTTCAATATTGTCAACCATTACAAAAGTTCTGCCGTTTTCGTGGCGCTGTTTTGCGAAAGTAAGGCTTCCATCCTTTTCAATAAAGTAAAAATCCTTATCACTTATAATTTCAACCTCAAATTCTTCTGTGGGGTCAAAATGCGCATTACAAAGCATAACATTTTCAACCTTGCCATTCTTCCCTCTTGCATAAGGAACAACCTTGATTGATTTTTCAATAACCACGGGAAGACTGTCACCTGAAAGCCATTTAAACACATTCATCATCTGGGTACGCTTGGATTCCGTCTGCGCCTGACCGGGCATCATATATCCGTCTGCGACAAACTTTCTGCCATCCGAAAACTCCTTCTTAATCATTGCAGGTCCGTGAACAGTATCCCCCGTTTTAAGGCTTGTTACTACCTCTGCATCGTCATCGGGATTAAGAAGATAAGCATCACCTTCGTAATAAATATCCATTGAAGCATATCTTACCTTGCCGCTGAACTTTCCGTTAAGGGGATTGTCGTGGAAATATTCAACAACACCGTTGGAGAAGGCTTTTTCAACTTCACCGCAGGTTTTATCCCTGAAGCCTCTTTCATTAAGCACCCGGAGTCCTTTACCGTCTGTAATTACATTCTTTTCAAGAATCCTTCTAACCATGTCGTCAGTGTACTGATTCCATTCCTCACCAAGCACGATTGCACTTGTTGCCACATCAAGATTTGCAGTAACGGGTATGCTGATTTCACTCATATATCTTGCTGTAACTGAATCCGCACAGAATACACCCATATTAGAACAACCACGGTTAGCATCCGTAAGAATATCCCACTTGTCCTTCGATTTACGGAGCATATCAAAAAACTTCGGCTCGTCAATCATTGTAGAACGGTTATAAAGTACGCCATTACAGCCTACCATTATTGAGATTGATGTTTCCATTTCCGATGTGTGGAAAGATTTTTCAAGAGTTCTGCCGTTGTATGATTCGTATTCGTACTGAATATCTGTTACTCTGTCGGGGTATTCAGCAAGCTCTCTCTGAATCCAGAAGCTCTTTTCAAAAAGTTCAAGGGTAAATCTGTCGTTGAAGTAACCGCCACCCGGTCTGCCCTTTGTGGCTTTACTAGCATCAATCCACTCATATACATAGTTACATCCGCCCGACATATAGCCGATTTCAATTTTCGGGTCAACGGCTTTGATTGCATCGTGGATTTCATTAACCATATTGCAAAGAGAGTCGTACTGATCTTCTTTCCAAGTATCACGAAGTTCTTTATCAAAGTCCCACTTTGACTTAACATCTGCGAGAGTGTAGTTTTTGCCGTAACGCTTATTATACTTTGCAATACAAACAGGGCAATAACAGAAGCCCTGAACAACACCGTGATTTCCTACACGGACATCATCATCAAGCCAGATATGATCCGCACCTGTTTTTGCATACAAAGTATATTTATCCTTTATATATTCGATGAATCTTTCATCAGCAGGACAAAGACAACTGCCTGACTCCACCCCTTCAAAGTTAACCATATACTGCATTTCTGCCTTTTCGTGAAGTCCTCCACCGTCTTCTGTATGACCAAGAGTTGCAAGTACGTTAACGCCAACCTTGTTTATACCTAAAGCTTTGTATTTTTTTATAGCGGGAACCAGCATTTCCGCCTCTTTAACTGTATCTCTTCGTGGGGTATAACCGTGATGTGAACCACCGACGAAAAGTGTTACTTCGTCAATTGCATCAAGATTATCCTTCACCATCTTCAGATAACGTCCAAGTATTTCTTCGTTTGCAAATGAACCGCGTGTAATTCTCAACGCTTTAATCATCATAAATCACTCCTTAAGATTAAGATAACATTTAAGGAAAAGACTTTCAATGTAAAATTGTTGTATTTATTTGTATTAATGTTGTTTTTTATTTTTAATAGTGTTATAATCATTTCAAAGGAAGTGGTTATATGACTAATAATTTCTTTATAAATCCGTTTTGTAATAAAGATGACTATATAAGTCTTTTTGCGTGCGGTTACGGACCGGGGTCAAAAAACAATGCGAAAAGAACAGAGATCAGGAATGAATACATTCTCCATTACGTTGAAAAAGGGAAAGGTTATTTTAAAACAGGAGGAAAAACATATACTGTATCCGAAGGAGATATTTTTGCAATTTATCCCGGAGAAAAAATCTGCTATTATTCTGACACCGAATCCCCATGGACAAACTGCTGGATAAACTTTGTAGGAAAAGGCGCAAATGATATTCTTTCAAGAACGGGAATCACAAAGGACTCCCCCGTTATTTATGTCAAAAGTGACGGCTTTGTAAGCACAGTGAAGCACTGTCTTAAATATGTAAATTCCGATGATTATACACAAACAAGGCTCTCTGCATTTTCTCTTGAATTTTTATCTTTAATAGAAGAAAAAAATAATAAATCCGGTGCAATGACAAAAAAAGAAAAATACCTGAGCTCTGCTATATCATATATGGAATACTACTTTCCTGACGGAATATCCGCATCGGATGTCAGCAATTATCTTGGCATTGAACGCACATATTTTTATCGTATTTTCAAAGAAGAAACAGGCATATCCCCTACCGAATATCTGACAGACCTCCGTATAGAAAAAGCAAAACAGCTGATTCAATCCGGCGATAGTTTCGCCTCGATAGCATCAGCTGTCGGAATAAGTGATATTTATTATTTTAGCAAGCTTTTCACAAAGAAAGTCGGCGTGACGCCGTCATCTTACAGAAAGACGGTTATTTACTGATAATTTCACTATAGAAAGTCACTGCATTATTATAGAAAATATCTTCCCACTCACTCTCGTGAAGTTCAAGCATATCGCCTGCCGCAAAAAGTGCAAGCATACTCTCCGCTGCAGGAGCGATACCACCAAAGCGATACGGAAGGTCAATAACACCCTGATGTGCAACGGCAGGAATATTCTCACCAGAATGCACGCCCATAAAGCCTTTACCGATACCGAAGCATTTGCCGAGATTATTTATGGCAAAACCGTATCCGTCAATAGCAAAGAAAAGCTTCTTTCTGTCAAAAAGTTTAAATGTATACATATATGTAAGAGGCTCTGCAATTCCTGATAAATCAATATAGAGATTGTCCAGGTCAAGAATATAATCAAGACCTTTCTTATACATATAAGGATTATGTCCCATACCACAATGTGCTAGTTGAATCTTTGCACCCGGGTATTTTTTACTTACATACCTTAGCTGTTCAATATTTTTGGGATGTGAAAGCCCTTCGCTATCGTGAGAAAGGTGTAAAATAACGGCAAGTTTGCGTTCATCTGCTATTTTCCATACCCACTCTGGTGCAAATTCAAGAATATTTGTTTCGCAGTTTATATCTTTTCCATATACCCAGTAAACCTTCAAAGCACCGATTGTTGGGTATATGTTGAGCCATTTAAGGACATCTTCTTCTCCGTCCCACGGTCTTACAAGAAGTCCCGTAACAAAAAAACCGTCATAGCCTTTGTAGCACTCGCAGGAAAAGAGTCTTTCATCATCATAGGCCTCTTGTGTTTCGAAAAGGTTGGGGTTTCCCATCATAACGCCGCCCTTATATTTTCCTTTTCCAAGAAGACGCTCGTAACCCTCTATTTCCTTTTTCAACATTTCTTCAGGTGCTACGTCCTTAAAATCCCTTTTTGTTATATGTGCATGGGCATCAAACACCTTATCCGGCACACGGGTATGAAAGTAGCTGCATACTTTTTCTTCAAATTCTTTATCAAGCCATTTTTCAGGTTTAGCCATATATTATCACTCCACTATTTTTCTGTAACAATCTATCATTTCCTTAAGGTTTTCAATCGAAAGCTCTGTACCGCGAAGAAGATTTTCCTTTTCTTTTTCTGTGTACCAGGAGGGCATTTCTTTTGCTCTTAAATATGTTTTGAAATTGCCATTCTCATATTCCGAAAGCATCCATTTCGCATATTTTAGTGCAAGAGGATAATTAACCTTTGCAGGCTTTTCACCTAAAACACGAACGAAGTTATTTCTGTAGATATTGTCAAGCACATCCACCGGCAGAAGTGCAGGCTTGAACACAGCTTTCGAGCCAAAAAGTCTTGTTGTAAATTCCTCTTTCTTTTCAAGAAAATCGCGAACTGGTGTATAACGGCAGGAAACTTCAAAATCGTCGTCACCTTCAAAGAACATATTCCAGTTATCCGTTGCAAAAAGGATTCTGTCGGAGTACTTTATAAAAAACTTTCTCCAAGCATCAATATTATTTGAAATATCCCACATAAATCCGCCTAGAGCAAGGTCTATTGACACGTTGGGATATTTTTCAAATATTTCTGTAAGCTTGTCGATGTTGTCCGACAAAAACAACATATGGGCAAAAGTAATCTTAAGCTTGGGATATTTTTCAAGAACATTAAGCATCTCGGCGTGCACAGCATCGCAAGCAAGCCTGATTTCTTCACTGTTTGGCACGTCACCTGCGTGCATTAGTATAGGGAATCCCGTTTCTTCCGCATATTTAAAGAATGAACGATAAAGGTCACTGTCAAGATTTTCGGGGAAAACGTGTTTATACTCCGCCTTACCTTCAAGCATCTTTACGCCGTCAAAACCAAGTTCTTTAAAGAACTTTATCTGTTCAAGAAAACCATCCTCCGAATCCCTTTCATCACGAAAATGATGAAGCGATGCAAAGGCATACATATTATCCTTATCATCCTCTTTTGAAAAGAGTGCCTTTATATTTGATGAAGGATCAAAAGTTGTAGCACCCTCCGTAAGTGAAAGCACAAGCATCTTTTCAAGATTCAGGTACTCTCTGTGCTGACGGTAGAACTTTGTCATTTCGCTGTTTGTGTACTGTCTGCCGTTATGATAGTGGAAATCGTGAATTTTTCTTTCATCGTAGCCGTGTTCTTTTATAAATTCGTTCATTTTGACACCTTATTTTCGTAGTAAGCTTTGATTTCCTCAAGTGTTTCTATAGCAAAGGAATTTCCCTTGTAGAGATTTTCCTGCTCCTCGGGATAAATCCAGTCGGGAAGTTCAAATCTTGCATAAACGTTAAGCGTATCGTTTTTGAAACATTCAAGAAGCTTTACCGTATATTCATAAGCAAGTTTGTAATTAACCTTGCGTGGTTTTTCTCCGTAAAGCCTTACGAAGTTATTTCTGTAAATGTTATCTATCGCTTCTTTTGAAATTAACAGTGGGTTAAAAACAGTTTTTACACCATAAACCCGTGCAGTGAAAGTATCCTTATATTCAAGGAGTTTTCGCACCGGTTCATTGCGGACGATAAGCTCAAAACAATCATCGTTTGTGATGAAATTATTGTAGTTATCCGTTCCGAAAAGGATTCTGTCTGAATATTTGGTGAAAAACGCTCTCCACTCTTCAATGTTATTTGAAACATCTCTCATAAAGCCGCCAAGTGCAAGGTCGATTGACACATTGGGATATTTTTCAAATATTTCCGTAAGCTTTTCAATGTTGTCGGTCAAAAACATCATATGTGCAAATGTTATCTGAAGCTTGGGATATTTTTCAAGGACATTCAACATTTCGGTGTGAACAGTATCACAACCGCGCCTCATTTCTTCACTGTTCGGTACATCACCTGCGTGAATAAGCATCGGAAACCCGGTTTCCTCCGCAAAGGCGAAGAACTTGTCAAACCTTTCATCATCAAGCTTATGATTGAAAAACTTTCGGCAAGCAGCCTTGCCCTCGCCCATTATTTTGATACCGTCAAAGCCTGCGTTATAGAAAAACTCAATCTGACTTAAGTAATACTCTGCCGTGTCACGCTCATCAAGATAGCTGTGGAGTCCTGCAAAGGTATAGATGCTGTCACCAAGGAATTCCTTGAAATAAAGTCCTCTCACATTTTCGTAGGGGTCTACCTGCATAGAATCCTCTGTAAAACAAAGTAGCACAATTTTATCCATACCAAGGTATCCCTGATTCATCCGAAGATATTTAATTGAATCTGAAAGCTTATAGTGACGGTCAATATGATAATGACAGTCGTGTACGGGAGTTTCGTCAAAGCCGTATTTATTTAAATACTCACTCATGATAATACTCCTTGATTATCTTAATATTTTCTATTGCAAGTTCGCATCCACGTCTGAGGTTTGCCGCCTCGTCTTCGAAATACCACGAGGGAATTTCGTCACGAACCTCTGTTTTAAGGGTGCCGTCCTCATACTTTTTAAGAAGCTTTTTTGCGTATTCGTAAGCAAGCTTACGATTTACGGGTCTTGGCATTTCACCGAAAATCCTTACAAAATTGTCACGATAAATATTATCCACTATTCGTTTTGGAAGTAGTGCAGGATTTCTCATAATACCTTTTAAAATAGGACAAGTGAACTGCTCCTTTTTTTCAAAGAAGAGTCTTAAAGGAAGATGTCTGACGCTAACTTCAAAATCGTCGTCACCGTCAAAGTATCTGTTCCAGTTATCCGATGCAAAAAGGATCCTTTCATTAAAGCGTATAATGAACTCTCTCCAGTTTTCAAGATCATCAGAGAATGCAGGAATAATGGGACCACCCATTGAAAGGTCAACACTAACGTTTTTGTATGTATCCATAATTCTTGTGAGCTTTTCGCGGTTTTCCGTCATAAAGAAGAGATGTGCAAATGTGATTTTAAGGTCAGGATGCTTTTTAAGAACATTTTCAACCTCGTCTTGTATTGAATCACGAAGTGCTATCTCTTCGGGAGTTCTGGCTAAATCACCAGCGTGAAGAAGTATGGGGAACCCGGTTTCCTCTGCAAATGCAAAGTAAGGTTCAAAAACATCATCGTCAAGCTTAAAAGTAAAGTATGTGCGGCAATCGGACTTACCCTCAAGCATTTTCATTCCGTCATAGCCTGCATCATAGTAGAACTTGATCTGCTTAAGGAAGAAATCTGCAGTATCTCTTTCATCAAAATGATAATGAAGTGACGAAAATGCAAAGGTTTCCTCGTGGAATTCCTTGCAGTAAAGTGCTTTGATATTAGAGGATGCGTCGCGGTCTGCATTACGCTCCGTCATAGGGTTTATAATCATTTTACCAAGATTAAGATATTCTCTGTTTTTCTTGTAATATTCAATAGTTACATCAATCGGCTGCTGCATACCGATATGATAATGACAGTCGTGCACTTTTTCATCACGTAAACCGTGTTTTTTAAGAAATTCGTTCATAATAAAACCTCACTTGTTTTGATAGTATTCCTTTATAACTTCAAGATTTTCAAGGGCAAGCTCGTCCCCTCGTGCCATATTTGCCTTTTCAACAGGCGAAATCCAGTCAGGAAGCGGCTCAAAAGCCGCTGTTGTAAGTTCACCGTTTTTATATCCTGCAATAAGCTCGTCACAAAACTTAATCGCAAGAGCTTTGTCGGTGGTTCTCTGCTTTTCACCAAATGCCTTAATGAAACTATTGTAGTAGATATCTTTCACAACAGCCTCGGAAAGCAATGCCGGATTAAGAACAACATTCTCACCGTAAACTTTCGGGAAAAAGTCATAGTATTCCACAGAGAAAGGTTCTTTTCTTTCAAAGAACTCGTGAATAGGTGTATGACGACCTGTGATTTCGTAATCATCATCTTCTTCAAAATACATATTGTATGTGTCTGTACCGTAAACCACTCTGTCGCTGTATTTTGTAAAGAATTTTCTCCAGCCCTCGATGTCCTTTGAGAAATTAATCATAAAATCTCCACCAAGAGCAAGGTCAACAGCTACATTCGGATAAGTGTCAAAAATAGTTTCAAGTCGTTCTCTGTCATAAGACATATTAAACATGTGGGCAAAAGTAACGTGAAGATTCGGATGCCTTTTAAGGACGTTCAGCATTTCTGTGTGAATCATTTCTCTTTCTGTAGTATTCTTTTCATCGGGAAATGCTATGAAATCTGCAACGTGTATTACAAGGGGAATATCGTTTTTCTCGATATATTCAAACATTTTTGCGTACTTTTCGCCGTCTATTTTGCAGTCATACCATTCGTGAAAATTAGGCTTACCCTCAAGCATTTTGATACCATCAAAGCCCATTTTGTGATACATTTTAACCTGACGGAGAAACTCGTCACCGTTGTCACGCTCATCACGGTAATAATGAAGCGATGCAAATGCACGGATTCTGCCCTCTGAAGTGTCACGGAGGTAGAGAGCCTTGATATTTGCTGTATGGTCAACCTCTGATTTTGAGTCCTGTTCAAGAGAAAGGATTGCTATATTTTCTATATTCAGATAGTCCATTTCTTCTTTTATGTACTTTTGTGTTTCTTCTATCGGATACTGGCGTGAAATGTGCCAGTGTCCATCATTTATTTTCATATCTGAATAATTGTGTTTTTTTGTGTAGTTACTCATAGTTTATCACCTCATAAGTGAATCTTACTCTTTTTTTCGGGCAAAGTCAATACGAAAACGGACATAAATTTATATGATTTTGGACACAAAAAGAAGCGTGCCGCTTCACCCATTTCGCGTCCCGACTAAATTCAATTCTGACAAATGTTGCTCGCGAACAAATTACGCAAATTCCTATATTTAAAATACCGTTGGTTTTTTCATTTAACCAACGGTATAATTACGCCTTCAAAAAATATTTTTATTCCTATAAAAATGAGAATTCCTCCGCCCAAAAGAGAGGATTTTCCCGCAAATTTTGTACCGAATTTTTTTCCCAGAATAACACCTGCTGTACAGATTGCAAAAGTCACTGTCGCAATAATAAGTGCCTCAATAATAGCCATCAGACAATTATATTCCGAAATAGTAAATCCTACGGAAAGAGCATCTATAGATGTTGCAATCCCCTGAACAATAAGAGTGCCGAATAAAAGTTTTTCGCAGTTATCGTTATCCTCACACTCTTCTTTACCCTCTCTTATCATACCGATACCGATATAACAAAGAAGCAGAAGTGCTATCCATGGAATAAATTTCTGAAATATTTCAAACTTCTCCGCAAGAGTGTGTACACAAAGCCATCCTATCATAGGCATAATTGCCTGAAAAATTGCAAATACACCGGCTATAAGAAGAATTTTTCGCTTCTTCATTTTAGGCTCATGAAGTCCGTTTGCAAGAGAAACAGAAAAAGCATCCATCGCAAGACCTATTCCCATAAGTATACTGTTAAAAAAGAAAGAAAATGTGAATAGCATTTACTCTACCTCACCAACGAGATTAACTGTCATATAATTGTGACCAAGTGCATCTGTAATTTTATCAAACATATCCGATGTTTTAATTTTAAGCGTGCTTGTATTTATACATGGATGAACTCCGATATATTCATCCTTTTTAATATCTTCATCAACAATGAGCTGAACGGAATTTTCGCTGTCATTCATAAGACCGAGGACACTCACACTTCCCGGAGTTATGTCAAGATATTTTCCCATCTGCTCTGCATTTGCAAAGGAAAGACGGGCACTTCCTATCTGCCCTGAAAGCTCCTTCGTCTTAAATACCTTGTCCCCCGGCATCATCAGAAGATAAAACTGTGTCTGCTGACGATTACATAAAAAAAGATTTTTGCAAATGGGTGCCTGGAGCACCTTTTCAATCTGAAGGCAAGTTTCCATATCGTCCGCTTCTATATGGTCAACCCTATCATAGTTTATGTTCAATTTATCAAGAAAATCATAACAACGTGTTTCTTTTTCAATTCTTTCATTTTGAGGTCTGCCTGAAAATAATTCCATATATCTTCCTCCTAAATACATTTCTATATTATTATACAGGCTTAAAATCATACGGTCAAGAAAAATTATCATTTTATGAAATAAAAATAAAAATTTTGCTTGACATTTTATGCCGTGATGAATATAATATAAAGGTAGCCAATACAGGGGTATAGTTCAGTTGGTAGAATAACGGTCTCCAAAACCGCAGGTCGTGGGTTCAAGTCCTACTGCCCCTGCCAAAAAAGCAAGTATGAACGTAAGTTTGTGCTTGCTTTTTTTCTTCGTAGCAAGGACTTGAACCCTAAGATGGCAACAAGCGTTAAGAAAACGATTGATAATCGTTTTTAGCGAAGTTGGTGCGCAGACGGGTACTGCAATCTTTGATTGCGGTCGTCAAGCAAGTAAGACGCGTAGCGGCTGTGTCCTACTGCCCCTGCCAAAAAAACAAGTATAAACGCAAGTTTGTGCTTGTTTTTTTTTTGCATAATAATAGGGGTATTGCTCAATTTGAGCAATACCCCGTATTTTTTACCACAAAAATGTATTAATACCTTTGAGCTTATTAATTGCCTCTGCAAGGAAAAAGTCTGCATATACAAGGGTGAGATGCTTTCCTGCTGTGTAGTTTTCACTGCAATGTGTTATGATTGCATCGGAATCTTCCGACCAGTCGGCAAAGTTATCTGTGATTGCTTTAATGAATCGAAGTGCCGCATTGTAATACATCTTACTTTCAAATCCGGGAACGATTCTTGAAAGTTCGATAAGTCCGCAAGCAGCAATAAGACCTGCCGTGCTGTCATAAATTACAGGCTCTTCAGGACATCTGAAATCGCACTTTGGAAGATAATCATCAGCACACGCCGCAATAAAGTAGTTCGCAATTTTCTTTGCGGTGTCAAGATACCTTTCTTCCTTTGTATGAATGTAGCTGAGTGCAAAGCCGTATATTCCCCACGCCTGACCTCTTGACCATGAGGAGCCTACGCCATATCCCTGACCACCGATTGTTTCCACAACCTCCCCTGTTTCGGGGCTGTAATTTACAATGTGATTCACACTGCCGTCAGGTCGCACGTGGTATGTAAGAGTTTTATCCGCATGACTCATAGCGATACTCTTGAATCTTTCATCCATTGACTCTCTTGACGCCCAGTAAAGAAGGGGGATATTCATCATACAGTCAATGATTGCATAACCTTCCTTCCCTTCACCGTTCCACGCTCTGATATAGCCGCCTTTAAGGTTGTATCTGCCTGCAAGAACATTTGCGGCATACATATTTCTCACATAAGATTCTTTATTTCCTGTAAACGCGTAATTTGCTCCTGATGCAATATGCCACATAAAGCCTACATCGTGATGAAGTGCATCATAATTTTTAAGCGCCTCATCAAGAAGCTTTTCGCTGACTTCGGCAGTGATTTTATACTCGTCATTCTTTGTAGCATCGTACATAAGCCACATCATTCCGGGCCAGAAACCGTTTGTCCACCAGTTTACATCGTAGGTGTTACAATCGTCGTACACTTTACCCTCACGTGTTGTATAAGGAAGCGTGCCGCGTTTTGTAACTGCAACTCTTGAAAGCTTTTTGTCAAGCTTTTCCCAGGTTTCGTTTAACCATTTTTCATCAATTATTGTCATTTTACTTCTCCTTATCTTCCGCAATTATTATTTACAAATATGAAAAGCCGAAGAAATATATTCTGCTCTCATCACCGAATTTATCATCAAATGAACGGGCGTCTGTCGAGGACAAGTTTAAGAGGTTTGTCACTTATAATCTGCCCTTTCAAGAACTGCTGAAGCTCCGCAATACAGCAAAGTGATCCGAAAAGAAGATGAAGGTCATTCATTCTGTCGTGAGAATCCGGATCAAGTGACATAAGATAATCTATGTACTTATCCGAGAATTCCGTAAGAAGCTCCTTACATTCGTTATATCTGTGACCACACTGCCTGAGCGCACGGGTTATACAGTAGACCCAGTCTGCCTGAATGAAATTTATTGAACAGAAAAATTCAGGATGTAGCTCATTTTTACGATACATATCAATGCAGGTATCAATCATTTTTTCGGGATAACGTATAGGCATCCTTGCATATTCATGATTGAAAAGATAGTGGAAAGACCCCGCCATATATGTGTACATTGGCATTGTGCCTTTTGTAGCGTAGTCCTTTCTCCACATACCGCATTCCGGACACATTTCTTCCCAGAACCAATCAAAGTACCAATTATTCCACTCGGGCGTCGCCTCACTTGCAAGATTAAGGGCGGCATAAATTCCTGCTCCCTGATGAGAATTGTCCCACGGAGATTCTACCCACTTAAGATTTTCGAGAAGGTTATAAAGTCCTTCCTTTGTTTTATATTTATTTAGTCCTTTAAGAGGATAAAGAGGCTTTTTATCAAAAAGCTCAAGTGCCGCAAGACAGTGTGCAGTTGTATGCAAAGTATGGTGAGTTCCCTCGTAATAAAGTCCTGTTTCTTTGTCCTGCATATTCTGCAGCGCATTAGTCCACTTTTCACGTTCAAATGAATCGGAGGGGAAATCACCGATTGTATAAAGAATATTTGCCGCATCTGCACATCCGTAAGCATTTATTCCAAGGTCACGATTGGAAGAGTCCTCAGTTCGCCATATCCATCTTGCATACTCCCCCACAGAAAGCTCGTGAGTGCTTACCACATGGCGAATTCTTCTTATAAGCTCATTTACATCTTTTTTCATAACATTACCTCGTTATATATTCATAAACTGCTGAAGATTCTGGGGAATCAATTTGTAAATCGGCTTTTCATCACCGAAATCCATTTCAAACACCGCAAAATCAAGAATATCGTCAGGTGATTCATCAGGAAGATTTTCAAAATAAATCACACCATTTTCATACCTAAAATCTACCTTTTCACCATTTGAGATGCAACGAACGGACTTGGGTGCATTTTTATAACCGTTAATACGCATAAAATTGCCGCCCCATATCCAGTTCCAGAGATAGACCTTATTCCCTTTAAGGGCAGATGTGCATATACCATTAGAGCCACTTCCGCCTCTTTCACTTGCGCCATACACAGCTTCGGCGTGGCGATTAACCCATTTACCGACTGTTTCAAGAGTTTCCCTCTCATACTTATCAATACTACCATCGGAATTTGGCGAAATATTGAAAAGGAAATTACCGCCTCCGAACTGACATCTGGACATGAGCTTTACAATATCGTGGGCGTTGATTTTATGCGGTAATGCTCTTTCGTGATTCACACCACCGAATGCAGTTGTACTGAATCGCATACATCCTTCCCACGGACCGGGCTCATCGGGGAAAATCAGGTTATCTTCCTTGACACGGAAATCCTCGTTAAGATGACAACGATTGTTTATAAGAATATCAGGCTGAAGCTCACGCACAAGACTATTCATATTCACGCTGTCCCACTCCTCCGCGGAAGTCAGAGGACCGGGAGCATCGTACCACAGAATATCTATTTTTCCGTAGTTCGTCATAAGTTCACGGAGTCTTTCCTTAATGTCCGCAGTAAAGCGAAGACGGGACTCCTCCTTAACTACTGAAAGCTGACCGTCGGGGTGTATCCAGTTATTAAGAGAATAATAAAGACCAACTTTAAGACCATACTTACGGCAAGCTTCAACATAATCTTTTACAATATCCCTTTTAGGACCATAATTTACGGAATTATAGGGATTTACTTTTGAATCCCACAAAGAGAAGCCGTCGTGATGTTGGGTAGTAAGCACAACATACTTCATCCCTGCATTTTTTGCACAAAGTGCCCACTCCTCCGCAGATTCTTTCTTGTAATTAAAACGGGTGTTGAGGGTATCCATATACTCCTCATCAGAAATACCTTCGCGGAGCTTTATCCACTCCCCTCTGCCATAGGCAGAATATATTCCATAGTGGATAAATAAGCCGAATGCGGCATCTCTCCACCAGGCAATTCTTTTATCTAGTGTTTCGGCAGTTTTCTTTTCGTATTCTTCCCTTGTCATTTAAAACACCTCAATCTAGACATCCGTAAAGGACATTTCTCACTCTTGGCTGATAATAATCTTCGCGTGGTGCAAGACAATGCTTTGCATAAACAGCTGCAAGGTTAAGACTCGGGTCAATATATACAGATGCACCTGCCGCACCGCCCCAGCCAAATTCTCCTATACTGCCGAGAGAACCGCCTGCAGCTTTATCAATCATAGTCCGCACACCAAGACCGTAGCCGTAGCCGCTAAAGTAACCTGTGGCAAATCCCTTAAGCTTTTCTTCATCAAAGGTATTTGTTCTCATAAGGTCCACAGTTGCAGGAGAAAGAATTCTTTCGCCATTAACGCCTTTTCCGTAATTTGCAAGTGCTGCTGCAAAAAGAACATAGTCATCAACAGTTGAGATTATTCCTGCACCGCCACTATCGTATTCATCACCCATAATATAGCTGTTGCCTTCACGGATTTTGAATGAACCGCCACTCTTTGAACCGTTAAGCTGAGCATCTACAACATCTGTAACCGCGCTTCCAACCTCATAAACATACTGTGTTGCCATTTTTTCCTTTATTTCAGGAGTAACGTGGAAAGCACTGTTTTTCATTCCGAGAGGATCAAAGATGTTTTCCTTTACGTAATCACGGAATTTCTTACCGGTAACAATAGAAACAAAGCCACCCAGGATATCGTGACATTTACTGTAACAGTAGAAGTCACCGGGTTCTGCAAAAAGGTAGTCATTTGCACACTGACGGACAAGAACATCTGTGTTCATTTTTCCGTTTGTAAGCTCACGGGTTTTCTCTTTTGCATTTTCAAAATCGTATGTTAAGCCTGCCGTCATATTGAAAAGATTACGCATTGTAATTGGCTTTTCCGCTTTTACAACGTCACCGTTTTCCTTTTTTATCCACATTTCCTTGTATTCGGGAATATATTCATAAAGCGGATCGTCAAGCAGAAACACGCCCTTTTCAAAAAGCTGAAGTGCCGCTGTAACGGTGATTACCTTTGAACAGGACCAGAGATACAGCATCTCATCCCCGACCATTGGTTTTTTACTTTCAATATCGCTGTAACCGCAGGAGTACTTAAAGACATTTTTCCCGTCTTTATACACGGAAATCGTGTTTCCCGGGGCATGTCCGATTTTTACAAGGTTATCAAGCAGATTCTTCATATTTTCAAAGTTCATAATTATTCACCTGCATATTTATTAATTACGTGTTTAAAACATTCATCAAAGAAAAGGAAATGCGCATCAAGAATTTTGTCATAGACAGTTACATCCATCGGCTCATCCTCTCTCGCAAGTACGCCCTGATAGCTTTCCCACGTTACGGAAAGCGCACCGCAGGCGTAGTAGAGTGCCACAGTCTGATTAAATTCTCTTACAGAATTGTCGCAATGTGTTTCAATGTATCGGATACCTTTATTTTCGAAAGTTTCTTTAAGTGCTTTTTCAAAAGCCAGACCTTCTTCAAGGTCTTCGTATGTAGCACAACCCGGATGATATATCCCGTATCCCATTTCCGCCGCACCATGAAGCCCTGCAATAAAGTCAGGCGCGTACTTTGTGGCAAGTCTGAAAACAAGCTTTGTTTCTTCTGCCATAGGGTTAAAGAAATCATCGTGCATCAGATTTATACCGTCGTCGTTGAAGTAAGCACCTAAATGTTCACAATCTTTCATGGGATGCACCTGCTTACAACCGGGCCAACCGCAAAGGCTGCCGTCTGCCCAAGTACCCTGATTGTAATAGCGGAGCATATCGTGAGAAACACCGCCGAATCCTTCAAAAGGAATTCTGCATCTGCCGTCGGGATTCAGGCAGGGAATTATTATAAGATGTGTGTTTTCAATCATCCGCACAAGCTCTTTATGCTCTCTCCCCTTTAAATCCGTGCCGTTTTCAAGTATGTTAAAAAGATTTAAAAGTGCCGCTGTTCCTTCAAATTCACCACCGTGAATACCGCCCATTAAGAACACGCAGGGCTTTTCATTTTTCTTATAACATGAAATATCGTGAGCACCGAGGGCTGAACTGTAATTTGCCTTTCTTTCATACTCGTTTGGGGTTCCGTATTCTATAACATAAACATTTCTTCCCCCGGGAGTTTTACACCCAAGCTCTACTTTTGCTTTTTTAAGGCTTTTTACAACTTCTTCAACATGGTCGTAGCTGTTTCTGAAAAAGTCGGGAATTTCAATTCTTCGTTTCATTTTATCACTCTCTTACATTAAGGATGTCGTCGTATTTATTGAATGCTTCGCAAGCTGCTGTGTAGTCAACACCTTGGGGAAGGTATTCCTTATCTGTCATAATAAGCTCGCAAGCTTTTTCAACAGATTCGAAAGCACCAACACATACTGCTGCAAGAATTGCAGAACCGAGGCAGGCTGTTTCTTTATTTTTAAGAGTAACAAGCTTTTTCTTTGTCATATCAGCTTTGATTCTGCACCAAACATCACTCTTTGCTCCGCCACCCATTACGCGGATTTCAGAAACGGGAACGTTAAGATAATCAAGGTTGTTTTTAAGCATACAAGCAACGGCTTCCATAATACTTCTTGCAAAGTGTGCAGGAGTATGCTCGGGAGTAATTCCCGTAAAGCTACCGCGTGCTTGAGGATTGTATTTGGGCATTGTAGAACCGCAAAGGTACGGAAGGAATGTAAGACCGTTACAACCCGGCTCAATCTTATCTGCCATTTCACTGATTTCTTCAAATGGTGTATCATCAAGGAAAGCATCTCTGAACCACTTTAACGCCATACCTGCAGTAGGACTCCACGAAAGTAGTGTATAGCTTCCGTCAAAGCTGTAATGGCAAGGAACAAAGCTATTTTCGTCAAATTCTGGCATCGAATCTGTCGGTACATAAATAACCATTGTTGTACCTGTCATTGCGCTGATGATACCTTTTTTGATAACACCTGCACCGATTGCACCTGCAACCTGATCCATAGCAGAGGTTACAACCTTTATGCCGTTGTATTCGCCAACAAGCTTACCGCTGTCAAGAAGTTCGGGAAGCATATCCTCACTTACGCCGATAAAGTCAAGCATTTCCTTCCACCAGATGTCATTCTTTATATCAAAGTAAATAGTCGATGACTGAAGTGTCTTTTCTGTAACGAATTTACCTGTGAGCTTGTAAAGAACATAGTCCTCAAGAAGGAAAATCTTCTTTGTTTTCGCCCATACTTCAGGTTCGTTATTCTTAACCCAGAGAAGCTTTGCCGCAGGCCATGTTGCAGTAATTTCAGGCTGACCTGTTACGTCATACACCTTTTTTCTGCCGAAATGCTGCTCTATAATTTCTGCCTCTTTCTCTGCACGGTTATCAAGCCATACGATTGCATCTCGTACAGGCTCACCGTTTTCGTCGGTAAGAATAAGCGTTTCGCATTGTGTATCAATCGCTAAAGCGTCTATGGGAGAATGTTCAAGAATATTGTTTAAAACATTCTGCATAATTGTCCAGTATTTTTTTGCAGGAAATTCTACAACATTTCCCTTTGTATTAAGAGTATATTCTTCCGTGTAGGAAGTAATTTCTGTAAGCTTTTCATCAAACAAAACTGCCTTTACGGAAGTAGTACCGTAGTCAACGCCTAAAAAATTCATAATAACACCTCATATTGTTAAATTTTAACTGTATTTAATTATATCTTAAAGATACCTTTTCGTCAATGAAAAAAGGCTAAAAAACTCTGTTTTTTAGCCTTTTAATATATTAATTTTTAAAAATATGATTACCTGAGCCGCAAAGCTTTTCTTCACCATTAAATTTTATGGTTGCACTGCATCCGAAGGGAACAGTCACAAAGAGGATTATCTTTCCTTCTTTATTCGTCCAATAAACGTATACATCGCCTTTTATTGTGTCTACTTTTGCTTCTGCATAACGTAAATTCTCAGGGAAACAGGGCTCAACGACAAAATGACTGAAGCCCTCATTTATTTCCTTTATACCTGCTAAGCCCTCATAAAGCCAGGAGCCTGCCGCCCCATACATGGGATGATCGTGAGAATTCATCTGGGAATTTTCCTTATCTTCAAACCTTTCCCATACTGTTGTTGCGCCGTTCGCAAGCATAAAGCCAAGTGAAGGATAGCTTGTCTTTGAAATAAGCTTCCACGCATCTTCATGGTATCCGTACATAGTCAAAACATCGTACATATACTTTGTATTCAGGTTACCTGTTGTGAAGGAATAATCCTTTATAGTAAGTTCATCATGGAGAATTTCTGCCGCTTTTACAGAAAGCTCCTTATCAAGGATACCTGTTTTAAGAGCTATCGCCTGGCAACCCATTGAACCGTTATCAACCTTCCCTGTTTTCTTATCAACCCACTTTTTATTGAACGCTTCTTTCACAGCTTCCGATTCTTTCCTAAAGTATTCAATATCGTCTTTCTGTCCGAGAATTTCAGCAATTTGAATAAGCATCTTATAGTTATAAAAATGAAATGCCGTACTCATAATTGCGCCTGATGTAACTGCAGAATGGGCATCCTCAGGTGCAACACATCCTGAAACAGGAGCCGCCCAATCACCATAGCGCGTATAGGTTATTATGCCGTCATCTTCACGAAGTCCTTTAATACATTCGTTCCACGCCTTATACGAAGAGTACGCTTCTTTAAGAACTTCTTTGTTTCCTGTATGGCGATACGCCTGAAGACCTGCCACAATGTATGCACTGCAGATAGGGTCTGATGGTCTGTAGCCGTAAAGAAGCGGCGCTGTACAGGTAATCCCGCCATCTTGCGCCTGCTCTGCCATTACATCACGGATAATTTTCGGGAACAATCTGCCAATATCGAAATTAAACGGAATCTGGTCAAAACGAACTGTCGCATCATTCATCCACGCCATTCTTTCATCACGTTGCGGACAATCCGTAAACAAGTGATGTACATTATTTCGTTCCGTTCTTACAATAGCATCCTGAACAGCGTTTACAACAGGGCTTCCGCACTTAAAAAAGCTCTTCCCGTCAATATCGCTATACATATCCGTTGCCCATATCATATCCTCGGTAAGATAGTCAACACCGCTTATCTGTGCATACCTGAAGCCGTGATATGTAAAACGAGGAGTATAGATAGCGCCTCTCTCTTCTCCGCTGCAGATATATGTATCTGTTGATTTCGCTCCGCGAAGAGTATCCTGAAAAAGATTGTGGTCCGTGTCAATTCTCTCGGCAACTTTGATTGTAACACTGTCACCGCTTTTTTTGCCTTCGGGAATTTTTATACTGCAGACACCTGCCATATTAACACCGAAATCGCAAAGAAATCCATCAGCATTTCTTATTATACTCACAGGGGTGAATTTATTATGATACTTTACCGCTTCAAAATTCTGCGGATGAAGTGTTTTTGTGGGGGAATCCGCCAAAATCGCATTCTTTGCCTCTTTACCAAGACCATTTATATTCCACAAAGGGATTTCTGCCCGTGCATCATAAGTTTCTCCGTCAAAAAGATTCGCCTCAACGGGAGAGTCCTGACAAAGCCAGTTTTCGTCCGTTATAATATGCTCTGTGCTTCCATCCTCATAAAAAATATCAAGCTGTGCCATAAGCGCAGTATCACCTATAAAAGGAATATAATATTCCTGCAGAAGCTTTTCGCACCAAAAGCCGTAATTTGCTCGCCATCCGTCGGCGAGTATTATACCGATTACATTGTCATCCTTAAAATAATCGCAAGGAATCTCGTCTACAGTATAATAAACCATTTCGTTATAGCACGACGTAGGCGGACAAAGGCAATCATTACTCGTTTTTCTGCCGTTAATATAAGTTTCGTGGTATCCAAGTCCGCAGGTATTAAGCACAGCCCTTTTAACAGGTTTATCTGCTGTGAATTTCGTTGAAAAATAAACTGCTCGCCTGTTTTTATAGTCTTCGTTTCTTATCCATTTTGCCATTATATCATCAGGATTGGAGTAAACAAAGCTCGCAGTTTCCGTAAGGCTTTCGTTGCCTTCTTTATCTTTAAGTGTGACAGACCAGAAGTATCTCTTTGAACTTTCAAAATCAACATCATCACAAAAATGCTTCTGCGCATCAGATTTAACCCATCCGCTCATGAAAAGAACTTTGTCTTCGCAGGTAATTTCAATCTTATACTCACTCTGTCTCTGATTTTCTCCGCTATGCTCCGCACCCCAGGAAAATACGGGAGTCTTATTCTCGGTTACACAGTTGTTACTACTGCCGAAATCAAGTCTTAATTTAATTGGTTTGAAGAAAATATTGCTCACACAACTCACTCCTCAATCTGTATTTTGAGACTGTCTCCTTGATTGTAAATAATATCGAAGCATATAAATCTGCCATCACGGTTGCTTACTGTTGTTTCTCCGTTAATCTTCACCGTGTTTTTATCGGTAAGCACTTTGAATGTCCAGTTAAGCGCTTTTGAAATTTTATAGGCATCGTTTAGAGTTTTGATTTCTATTACTCCGTTTGACTGACTTATCTCTGTAATGCTTACTACGCCATCAAGGTAGTCAAAACTTTCGCCATCATCATCATAAAGCTTGAAAACACTTTTGTTTTCCGATGGAATTATTGTTATTTCAAGGTTAGATATATCAAGCTTTGATGCTTTTTCGTGATGCTTTGTCATAGGAATAATTGCGCCTTCACGATAGTATATGGGAAGCTCATCTATAGTCGCAGAAACCGATTTTTCACACTTTCCGTCTGTCATCTCCCAATTTCGTATATCGTACCACTTGCCTTCGGGGAAATATACAGTTCTTGTTGCGGTAAGGTCTTCAGTACCGGATTCTTCAAAAATGGGGGCAATCATCATATATTCACCAAGCATATATTGATAGCACGCATCGTAGGACTTTTCATCGTTAAAGTTATCGAGGAAAAGCGGGTACATAATATTTCCTTCAAGCTTTACTGCACTACAAGCAAGACTGTAAATATACGGAAGAAGCCTGTGGCGAAGCCGTATATAGTCGCCTGCAATTCTGCAACCCATTTCCGTATAATCCCACGGACGTGTTTTCTGTCCGTGCGCCCTTGCAAGAGGCGCAAGAACTCCCCACTGATACGAACGGATAAAGGTTTCCTCGCTGGTTTTATCTGTAAGGCAAAAACCACCCACATCCTCCGACCAAAATGGAATTCCCACAAGAGAACACATCTGTCCGGCTTTGATTAAAACTCTTGCTCCGCTGAAGTCTGCAAGCTGATCACCACCCCAAGTACAAGGGTATTTACCGCTTCCCGTGTATCCTGTTCTTTCCCATGTTACAGGGCGTTTCCCGGGTTTCTTTGAAAGTATAATATTCTGCATTTCTTTTGCAAAAGCAAGGGGAAAAAGGTTGTGGATTTCTTTACCGTCAAGCCCTGAATTACTACAAGCTGTGCAGGGAACGTCTCCGCTGTCACCACCGTCAACTTTGAATCCTTCAACGCCTTCGTCAAGAAGTTCTCCTACCCTCTTTGAAAGCCATTTTACGGAATTTCCGTTAAAGTAGTCAATAATGCCCGATTCAAAACCTTTCCACCATATCGCATTTTTATGATTTCCATTCTCATCAATCATAAATGCTCGATTTTTGATTCCGTCTTCAAAGTTATCACAATTTGTATTCACAAAGGGAGAAGTCCACAGAATTAGATGTATGTCATTATTTTTAAGACCTTCAATAAATTTCTTAGGGTCAGGGAAATTAGTCTCATGCCACCTGTAATCGTTATGCCCTCTCTCCCAACCCGGGTCTATGCACATAACGTCTATCGGAATGTCGTACTTTTTAAAACATTCCAAAGATTCCAAGGCATCTTTCGTTGACTGAATTTTCATGCCTGCCTGCCAGAAACCGAACGCCCACTTGGGCGGAAGCTTGGGCTTTCCTGTGATTTCTGAAAACCTTGTCACAAGTTCCTTCGGATTTTCGTCGTTAAAGAGGAAAATATCAAGTGTTTTTTCCATAACGGTGATAAGCGCATTATCCTTATCAAGCATACCCATATCAAACACGCTGTGGTAAGATGTGTTGAGATAGAGTCCATATTTTTTATTCGTGAAATAGAAAGGTATGGGAACATCGCATTTTTCAAGATGATGACTTACCCAGATATCTTCACGAGTTCCCCTTTTGTTAAATCCGTCTACAGCATTCTCTCCAAGACCGAATACAGCTTCATTTTCCTGAAGTTTTACGCTTACTCCGTTTAAATTTTCTGTTTCGCAAACAAGAGAAATTTCAGAAAGGACTTCATAGTTAAGATCTTTATATATGATTTTATGGGGATAGATTTCAACTACCGACCTTTCAGTATAAAGAGATGCAAATTCAGGGTTTGATTTACATTCAAAATCCGAATACTTTTCAAGATTATGTTCAAGCTCGTCTGTGCAATATTCCTCCACAGCACGGTTATTACAAGGATTCATGGTTAATCTTATAACACCTTTTTCATACACCTTTATCAATAGTTCTTTATTATCAGAAAATGTTACAGATAAACAATTCCCCTCTTTTTTTATGTATTTGATACTTCTATTTTTCGGGGCGTCGGGAATATTAAGCGCCGAAGGGAGTTCCTTTTCAACAGAAACAAAGTTTTCGGGAGAATTTTTATGAATAACGCCGTTTATCCATATATCGCGCTCAACACCTTCAACTATCACGGCTACAAGTTCATTTTCTTTATTAAGCAAAAAAGCGGGAACAAGGAATCTGAATTCAACTCCGTTACAACTTGTATCACCGATTTTAACGCCATTAAGATACATATCAAGCTTTATGATATTTTCAATCACACCAAAATCAAGAAGTACAAACGGAACATTATTTTCAAAACCAAGTGAAAATTTTGCCGCATAAGCATTCACATCATTTTTAACAGTCGCCATTGTGCCGCTGTCAGCATCAAAGCCCATTGTGCCGGTATAAGAAGAAAGAATTTCTTTATATTTTTCTGTATTATCAATCTTTTGCCAATTAAGTGTAATCATAGCAAGATCCTCTTTTCCAAAAGTTTAATAATATTATATAACCATTTACCATTATGGGAAATAGCAAAATGCCACTTCTTTTTGTCATTTTGTTGTATTCATATACTGATTATACAATATTTTGTGTTTTTCCGCAACCACAAAAAACGAAAGTTTTAAACTTACGAACGAAAACATTTTTATTGACAGATTATGTAAACTGTGCTATAATCGCTTTCGGAGTGATTATAATGATAGCAGACGAAAGAAAACAACAAATATTGAATTTACTTAAGAAAAACGGCTCTGTAAAAGTATCTGAACTCAGCCGTCTTTTTGACGTGTCGGAGGTTACTATCCGAAACTATCTTGCAGATATGGAAAGCAAGGGGCTTTTATCCCGTATTCACGGCGGCGCGATGAGTTCATACAAGCCTTATTACAGTATGAATCTTACACAGCGTCTTGAAACAAATCAGACGGAAAAGGTTTCTATTGCAGAAAAGGTTGCGTCGTTTATTGAGCCTAACGATACGATTATGCTTAACTCGGGTACTACTACCCTTCTTGCCTTCCGTAACTTTCCTGCGGAATACAATTTAAGCATTGTTACAAACTCAATTGCGGTAGCACTTGAAGCGGCATCAAACCCCAACTACAACGTAATACTCGTAGGTGGTCTTGTAAACACAAAGTATCAGTTTACATTCGGCAGCGATGCGGTAAATCAGCTTCGTGACTATCACGCGGATAAGCTTATTCTTTCCGTTGACGGTATCGACCCCCGCTACGGATTCACTACATATTACGACAAAGAATCGGACATTGACCGTGCTATGATTGAGCAGTCAAACTGTTGTATAGTGGCGGCAGACCATTCAAAATTCGGCAGAAGTGCATTCGCAAAAATTTCGGACGTAAATGTTGCAGACTATATTGTAACAAACGGCTCTGCCGACAAGGAAACCATTGAAGAACTTAAAGAAAACGGCATTAACATTATTTTATAAGAGGTAACTATGATTCAGAAAGAAATAAACGAAATCCGCAGACACCTTAATTCCGAGCGCGCCTGTACAAAAAGAATATACGGTGCATTCGTAAACAAAAACAAAGAGATTATTTCAAGACTTGACTATTCTTTCTCCCTTATGCTCCCAAGCGAAAAGGAAAAATATATGTCTCTTTTTAAGAAGGTGCTTTCGGGTGGACTGGGAAAATGTATGGTTGATATTTCATTTTCAACACAGCAGGTTATAGACAGTCCCGAACACAAGCTTCTGATGGAGCTTAAAAATTCATCACTTGAAAATGATGAGGCACGCGAAAAGCTCCTTACAAATATTATACAGAACATTAATCTTCCCGAAACGAATTATGTAATTTTACTTGCAGCTGATACTTATGATATTCCTTTCAAAACAAGCGATGAAGATGAATCCGGTGATTCTCTTGATATGTTCTCATACATAATCTGTGCAATCTGTCCCGTAAAGGACGGAAAGCCGGAGCTTGCATATAATTCAGAAGAGCAGGAATTTCATACATTTCTCTCTCCCCAGCTTGTTTCTTCACCTCAGGTTGGATTTATGTTCCCATCGTTTGACGACAGAAGCACTAATATTTACAATGCCCTTTTATACACAAGGGACACATCTGTCGTTCAGGACAAGCTGATTGAAGCACTTTTCAAGACCGAAGTTCCCCTTTCTGCTCCCGAACAGAAGGAAATCTTCACGGATGCACTTACAGATACGCTTAAAGAAGAATGCAGTTATGATGTTGTTCAGTCAATTCACGAACAGATTAACGAACGAATCATCCAGCACAAGGAAAGTCACGAACCTACTCCCCTTGAATTCACCCCTTATGATGTCGGCAAAATGCTTACATACAGCGGTGTAAATGAAGAAAAGATTGAGGCTTTCTGCAAAAAATGTGAAGAAGATTTCGGTGAAAATGCAGTTCTTATCCCCACAAATATTATAGAAAGCAAAAAGTTCAAGATTGAAACACCCCAGGTTAAAATAACAGTTGACCCGGAATACACTTACTCCGTTGAAACAAGGGTTATTGACGGCAGAAAATATCTGCTTATACCTGCAGATGATGCAGTATGCGTAAACGGAATAAACATTAAAATTCCAAAAGAAGACTAAAAAAATGCTACGGAAAATTATCCGTAGCATTTTTATTATTGATTGGCTTTTCCATTCCTTAGTCCACCCAGATACCGCCGTTATCAGCGCTATAACGGATTTTTTCAATAAGTTCAATTGTTTTCTTTGAGTTATCGGGATGATTTACAGTATTTTTCTTATCGTTTGAAATCAAATCAACGAAATACTCAATCTCACACTGAATTGAAGAATCCATTTTTTCTGTTTCGATTATATGACTACCGCTGTCCTCATAAAGAGTAACCTTATCAAATCCGTCAAATTCAATCATAGCATTTTCAAATACAATCTTGTAAGGAGTTGAGAACGGGAAACTCTGCGGAAGACTCCAGTCACCCTTGATATTGACAAAAGCATCGCCGTATTTGAAAACAGTTGTAACCACGTCACATTCCGTATGGTTTTTATTGCAAACAGAGCTTAAACTGTCGGGCATACCGAAAAGATAAAGTGCAAAGTCAACATCGTGAATGTGCATATCAAAGATTACGCCACCGTCCATGGCTGTCTTACCCATTTTCCATAAAGGAGTCTGTGAAAGACGCTGAAATTCAGCACTGATAAGCTTACCGTACTTTCCGCTGTTTACAATTCCCTTAAGAAAATCATACTGCTTACTGAAACGTACACAGTGACCAACCATAAATCTGCCTCTTGAATCAGATGCAGAATCCATCATCTGCTTACACTCATCGGAAGAAAGAGCCATAGGCTTTTCAACAAGTACATTTATTCCCTTTTCAAGAGCCTTGATAACGGCATCTTTATGAAGGAATGTAGGAAGACAAACGTCAATAAGGTCAAGATTTTCTTTTTCAATCATTTCATCAATATCAACATAGCAGTTATCAATTATCGGAAGTGGGGTATCATTCTCATTTGAAATATTGATTTTGATTTCTTTATTAAAATTTTCTTTATTAATATCGCAAAGTGCAACAAGCTTTACGGGAACGCCCGCCTTTTCAAGATTATCATAAGCACGTCTGTGTGCGCCTGATACACCACCGCAACCCCAAAGTCCTACTCTTATCATATTCATTCTCCTTTACAGCAATTCTTTTCTGATTGTTGCCGCGTCCTTCATACTTAAATATGAGGGTGCAACGTCAAACACAGTCTTACAACCTGAATTTCCTTCTTTATTGAGTCTGTATGCCGCACGAGCATATGCAGTAATTACAGATGCGGTAAATTCGGGATTTGAATCAAGCTTAAGGCTATATTCAATAATGTGCTTGTTACCGTTTCCGGTTTCACCGCTACGGATAACAAATCCTCCGTGAGGAATACCGCTATGGTCACGCTTTAATTCATCCATTGTTATAAAATGTACTGTCGTATCGTAATCTGCAAAGTAGTTAGGCATTGTCTTGATTTCGTTTTCTATACGGGCAAGATCCGCACCATCTTCTGCAACTACAAAGCATTCTCGAAGGTGTTTTTCTCTTGTGGTAAGAGTGGGATTAACACCGCTTCTTACAGCGTCAAGAGCCTTGTCAATGGGAATTGTGTACTGTCTTGCATCAAGAACACCGTCGATACGTCTTATCGCATCGGAGTGTCCCTGACTTACACCCTTGCCCCAGAATGTATATGTTTCACCAATGGGAAGTATTGCTTCTGCATAAAGTCTGTTAAGAGAGAACATACCCGGGTCCCAACCAACGGAAATAATTGCAGTTTTCCCTGATTCCTTTGCAACCTTATCTACATTTTCAAAATGCTCCGGAATTTTTGCGTGAGTATCGAAACTGTCAATAACATTAAAAAGCTTTGCCATTTCGGGAGTCTGCACGGGAAGGTCTGTCGCACTTCCTCCGCAAAGAATCATAACATCTATATCATTAACATATTTTTCTGCATCTTCTGCCTTTAAAACTTTTGCAGTAGGTGTATTGATTGTAACCTGTGCAGGGTCACGTCTTGAAAAAACAGCTACAAGCTCCATATCATTCTGCTGTTTAATAGCCGCCTCTACCCCTCTGCCAAGGTTACCGTAACCGTAAATACCAATTCTGATCATCGAAATCACTACCTTTGTTAAATATGGGTAATATTATATCATAATTAAATACATTCTTCAAGAAAAAAATTACGGAGGAGAAAAATTTCTCCTCCGTAATATTATTTAAATAATATTGAGTTAACAATACTCTGCAGATATTCCTGTCTTCCGCTTTCAGGTTCTTTTGTTCCTCCAAGGGATTCCGCCTTTTCAAAAAGTTCTTCAAGAGTGCAGTTTCCGCTACGGATTTTCTTACCGAGTTCACTATCAAAACTTGAGTATCTATTCTTTATAAACTCGTCAATTCTGCCGTCCTCAATAATTTCTGCCGCCTTTATAAGACCAAGTGCAAAAGTATCCATCGCAAGGATGTATGCATAGAACATATCCTCGGGAGTATTACTGGGGCGTCTTGTTTTTGCATCAAAGTTAAAGCCACCCGTAATACCGCCTGCCTTAAGCACTTCGTACATACAGAAGGTTGCACTGTAAACATCTGACGGAAATTCGTCCGTATCCCAACCAAGAAGCATATCTCCCTGATTTGCATCAATTGAGCCAAGCATTCCGTTAATGGCAGAAATACGAAGCTCGTGTTCAAAGGTATGACCTGCAAGGGTTGCGTGATTTGCCTCGATATTCATTTTGAAATCCTTATCAAGACCGTACTCTTTCAAGAATCCGATTGCGGTAGCTGCATCAAAATCATACTGATGCTTCATAGGTTCCTTCGGTTTTGGCTCAATATAGAAATCACCTGTAAAGCCTTGCTTCCTTGCATACTGCACAGCCATTTTCATAAGAGCGGCAATATTCTCCTGTTCAAACTTCACATCGGTATTGATAAGAGTTTCATATCCCTCTCTGCCGCCCCAGAAAAGGTACGCCTTACCACCAAGCTTGATTGTCATATCAATAGCTTTCTTAACCTGTGCCGCCGCAAAAGTATAGACTTCAAGAGAATTTGTACTTCCTGCACCGTTCATAAATCTGGGGTTAGAGAACATATTTGCAGTACCCCAAAGGCACTTGATCCCCGTTTCATTCATTTTTACAAGAATATAATCTGTTATTTCATCAAGACGACGATTTGTTTCCTTTATATCATCACTTTCAGGCACAAGGTCAACATCGTGAAAGCAGAAATACTCAATACCCAGCTTCTGCATAAATTCAAAGCCAACATCAACCTTTGCCTTTGCATGCTCCATTGTCCCCGGAGTTGCACCAAAGGACTTATCTCCCGTATCTCTGCCGAACATATCCGTGCCTGCCGCTCCAAGATTATGCCACCATGCCATAGAGAAAGGAAGATGCTCTTTCATTTTCTTTCCCATAATTACTTTTTCAGGGTTGTAAAATTTAAACGCCAGAGGATTTTTACTTTCTTTCCCCTCATATTTTATTTTTTCGATGTTTGAAAAGTACATTTTTAATTCCCCCTCAATATTTTATACAAGGATTTTACCGCAGGATAAATATTCACAAATTTGTCGTATTTTTCCTGATATTTTTTCTGAAGTATATCGTCAGGCTTTACCATTTTGACTATCGATGGTATAACCGTATCATTTATATTTCTTTCACCTGATGCACACATTGCAAGAATTGCAGAGCCAAATGCCGGCCCCTCTTCCTTTTCGGGTACAAGAATCGTGATTCCTAGAACGTTACTTAAAATCTTAAGCCACAAATCTGACTTTGCACCGCCACCGCAGACCGTACTTTCTTTTATATCTATTCCAAGCTTTTTTGCAATTTCTATATTATCCTTTACCGCAAAACACACACCCTCCATAATGGCAAGGAGCATTTCTTCACGGGTGGTATTCGGTCTTAATCCGATAAACATTCCGCTTGCATCGGAATCGTTTACGGGACTTCTCTCTCCCATCATATAGGGCAGAAAGAATACATTGTTACTTCCAAGCATTTCATCGCTGATATTTTTCTGCACAGAAGCATAATCCTCTTCCATAAGGATATTATCGCAAAACCACTTATTACAGGATGCCGCAGAAAGCATACAACCCATAAGGTGATAATTACCATCGGCGTGACAGAACGAATGAAGTGCGTTATTATTGTCTACCCCGTGTTTGTCCGAGGATATAAACACAGTTCCCGATGTGCCGAGGGATATGTTACATTTTCCGTCACCGCTTGTACCGTTACCGATTGCGGCACCTGCGTTATCCCCTGCACCTGCCGCAACTGAGGTTTCTGTGCTTAATCCAAGCTCTTTTGCAGATTTTTCTGTAACTGTGCCAATACATTCGTAGCTTTCAAAAAGTTTCGGAAGCTGTGATTCCTTTACAGAGCACACCTCCATCATTTCCTTTGACCAACAACGTTTTTTAACATCAAGAAGAAGCATTCCCGATGCATCGGAAAAATCGGTTGTAAATACTCCCGTAAGGCGATAGTTTATGTAGTCCTTGGGAAGCATTATCTTTTCAACACGGGAAAATTTTTCAGGCTCGTTCTCTTTCATCCAGAGAATCTTGGGTGCAGTAAATCCTGCAAAAGCAATGTTTGAAGTCAAATCGGACAATTTTTGTTTTCCGATTACGGTATTAAGGTAATCGGTTTCCTTGCCTGTACGGGTATCATTCCATAAAATTGCAGGACGAATAACTTCATCATTCTCATCAAGGGTAACAAGACCATGCATCTGCCCTGAAACGGCAATTCCTCTGATAAGATATGAATCTGTGTTTTCCGTAAGAGTTTTTACTCCGCTTACAAAGGCAGTCCACCAATCTTCGGGATTCTGCTCACTCCAACCGTCACGGGGATAGATGACATCATATTCTTCTGTAACGCTTTCTATAATTTTACCCGTTTCATCTGTAAGTATCAGTTTGAGTGCAGATGTACCCAGGTCTGCTCCTATAAAATAACTCATTTCATTCCCTCACCTTTCAGTGTTAACTTTATTGTACTACATAATTGTTGACAATTCCAGCAAAAATGTTTATAATTATAGACAAAATTTGTCCTTTTGAGGTTGTTTTTTATGTTCTATGAGTTTCAACATTTCGGAATTTCCGAATCATTTTCAAAAGAGTATAATGAAAATTTCAATTTCCCGATGCATCTTCATCAATCCTTTGAATTTGTAACAGTTCTATCGGGAGAAATGGTTATCACAGTTGACAAAACGGAATATACTCTTACTCAAGGCGAGGCACTTCTGATTTTTCCAAATCAGCTTCACTCATTTTTAAGCAAAGGCAGTGAACATTTGCTTTGTATTTTTTCTCCGCAGTTAGTAAGCGCTTTTAACAGTTATTCACTTGATAAAGTTCCCGTCTCAAATAAATTTGTGCCTGACAGCTATATTATAAGCCGCCTTTCGGATATTGACAATGATTCCAAAATTTTTGAAAAGAAGGCTCTTCTTTACACAATCTGCACAGAATTTGACAAAACCGCCGATTACACAAAGATTGATGCCAGAAGAGAAAACAGCCTATTTTACAAAATTTTCTCCTTTGTGGAAAATAACTACAAGGATGATTGTCTTTTAAGCGACCTCGAAAAAGAATGTGGTCTCAGTTATTCTTACCTTTCCCGTTATTTCAAGAACACTATCGGGCTGTCTTTCAACGAATATGTAAATCAGTACAGAATCAGTAAAGCCTGCTATATGCTTACAAATTCAGATGTAACAATCCTTGAATGTGCTTACGAATCAGGCTATAAATCTCTCCGAAGCTTTAACCGTAATTTCAAGCTATATACGGAAGTATCACCTTATCAATACAGAAAAAATGCTGTGTAATTACACAGCATTTCAGACTGTCGAAAAAGTCCGGAAAAGAGTGATAGGAGGAGAAAAAATTCTCCTCCTATATTCTGATTACCAGTCAAGTCTGTATTTATAAATAAGTTCTCCAAATGTAAGAATCAGCGAAGATTCGCACCAGCAGGAAGCATTGAATACGTTTCCGACTGCACCAAAGCCTTCCCAGTCGCTCATATTTACTCTTTCGCTTACATATCCCTCTTTAAGCTTTTCGGGGTCATCAAGCTGAACACCGCCTTCCGGAAGCATTCTTGCGTAAATCGGGCGTTCCTCTGTTGAGATACACTGAGGAATAAACGAAACAACATCAAGCATAAGGTCAAGATACCTTTCATCATTTGTATAATGCCACAGTTTATAGATATACTCACCGGAAGATGTACAAAGCCCCGGTGCGGAATGCTTGTTCTGAATATTTGCAAACACACTTCCAACAGTATTTATTCCAAGGCGGTTAAACTCGCTTTCTGCCGGAAATTTGTAGCTGTAGGTAACAACCCAGGTTGAAAGAATATGTGCCGAAACTTTCGCATAATAAAGCCATTTTTCATCTTTTGTCGCTTCATACAAAAGCACATAGGATTCAACAAATGCAGCTATGCTTTCACTGTCGATACTTCCGATAGCATCACTGATTGCCGCATTTGATATACCCTTTGAAAGATATTTTTCATAATACATATCCCCTGCTTTTTTCGCAGTTTCAAGATATTTTTCATCCTTGAAATATGTATATACACGAACAAGCGAGCCTACAGCAGATGCACCTGCACAACCGGGAAACACTACAACATCCCCCGTTATCATATTTACATAATGACCGAATGTGCCTGCTTTTTCAAAAGTATTTACAAGACCGTCAGCACATTTTTTTGCACTTTCGATCCACTGGGGTTTATTTATTATTTCAAGTTGCTTTATAAGATAGCCGAGGCTGTCACCGCTTCGCCTTACAAGGTGAAGATTCTCACCGCCTTCAACTGCTCTTTGATCGTTCGTTCTTTCTCCCTTGGAGTTGTATCCGTAATAATATCCTGCCTCCGACTGATTTGAAGTCATAAAGTCAATGGTCTTTTCTGCACGTTCACGGCTAAGCTCATTTCCGTAAAGAAGTAAAGTGCGGGTATTCATACCGCCACCGCACCAACCCGGCGCCCATACTCCAAATATGCTTCCGTAATAAGAGCCGTTCCAGAGGTTTTCATTACAATGCGTCTCCATAATTTCCCACATTTTATCGTTGTACAAATTATGACATCGATTATCCGAAAGAAGTGATTTTCTTGTATCAAAGAATTTTTCGTAAAAAGCATCTATACTCGCACATTCAAACTCAAAAATCTTGAATTCAGATATGATTTCTTCACCTGCAGAAACGTCAATACCTCTGTCAAGATTTTCTGCAAATTCATATGACCAACGATACGCCATTTTTCTGTTTGCAGGGAAAGAAAGTTCAATAATGCCGCTCTCTACGGAAAAACCGATATTTTTATTTTTTACAGCCTGCTGTGTATAAAGGAAAAAACCTTTTTTTGCTTTATTATAAAATATTCCCACGCAAGGAACAGACATATCACCGGATGTTACTTCAATAACACCGCTTCCGTCGGGATTAAGCGCAGGCACTTCGGGAATTATAATTTCTTTTGATGCTACCTCATCCTTTGTATATACCATCGGGTAGCCGTATCTTCCGGTTCGTCTGTAACGGTTTCCGTTATATGCACAGGCAGGCATCATTATATGGGCATCATCTTCCCAGTCAGAAAATTCAAACTTCAAACTGAAAAAGGCTTCGTCGTAATCTTTATCTGCACAAAATTTGATTATATTATCGTTCACGTTTACGCTACCATAATCAGAAAAAGTTTTTATATTATAATTCATTACGTTCCCCCTACTTAATATTATGATTAAATTATAACTGTTTACACCAACCTCCGTCAAGACCAAAATATTGTTAAAAGACCAATATTTTGCTGTTTTTAACTAAAATATAAAAGAGGCTGTCGCAAAATGAAATCATTTTCCGGCACCCTCTTTTGGGGTGGACGAAAAATAGCACAGATTGGACAAACTGAGCTGATAATGCCTATATATAGGCATTATCAGGTT